>CAMVRG010000066.1 GCA_947169815.1 uncultured Clostridia bacterium
TTTACGGTAACAGATATTTTAAAGAAAAGCTCGGGCGCGGTACGAAGGACATCTTCCTTCCCGACTGCTTCGGCTTCGGCTACGCGCTCCCCGCAATAGCGAGACAGGCTCATTTAAAGGGCTTTACAACTCAGAAGCTCGGCTGGGGCGGCGCGGTTGAAAGACCGTTTAATATAGGACTCTGGCAGGGCGTTGACGGCTCGCGTATTTTTGCGTCGTTAAATCCCCTTTCCTACCGCAATAAATTTGACGGAACTGTAAGAGGAAACGTAATGGTTATAAATAAGCTCGCTGAAAACGGGCTTAACTATAATCTTCCGTGGGCTAACTGCTTTTACGGTACGGGCGACTGGGGCGGAGCGCCGAGCGAGGAAAGCGTTCGCTCGGTAGGTGAAAGCATCGCTAAAAACGATACCGATAACAATACTAAAACTATCGCGGCGACCTCCGACCAGATGTTCAACGAGCTTGATAAGCTCGCAAAAAAAGAGAAGATAACGCTTCCTCTTTATAACGGCGAGCTTTTAATGCGCTCACACGGCGCGGGCGCTTATACCTCAAGGGCTATGAGCAAACGGCTTAACGCTCAGTGTGAAACTCTTGCGGATTATACCGAAAAGGCGTGCGTTACGGCTAATCTCTTAACCTCGCACAAATACCCTAAGGCTATAATTGACAGAGCGTGGAAGAAAACTATTCAGCACCAGTTCCACGACGATATTACGGGAACCTCGACTATGCTCGTTTACAACGACAGCTGGAACGATTACTATATTTCGTTAATGCAGTTCAAGGGCGAATACGAGGCGGCAGTCGGCGCGATAGCAAACGAGCTCGACACCTCGTGGTGTAAGGAATGCGCGGTAATAGTAAACAATCCCGTTGCCGTTAAGAGAAGAGACGCCGTTCAGGCGCGCGTTAAGCTCATTCACAACGCAAATTATATCAAGGTTCTCGACAAAAGCGGTAAAGAGGTTCCGAGCCAGATTATAAAAAAGAACGGCAAGGAATTTGATATAGTATTTATCGCGGACGTTCCGAGCGCGGGATTTAAGGTATACGACGTTCAGAAAAGCGATAAGCCCTATTCAAAAAGCACCGACTTAAAGGTAACTCTTCACACGCTCGATAATGAAAAATACCGCGTAGTTTTCAATAAAAACGGCGATATTGCGTCCATTACCGATAAAAAGCTCGGAATTGAGCTTCTTTCATCTCCGATAAAACTCGCTCTTCTTCACAATATCGGCGAGCTGAATTATCCGAGCTGGGAAATGAGAAAAGAAGATATTGACGGCGAGCCGTATGCTTGGGCAAATACTCCCGAATTTGAGATAAGTGAAAAGGGCGCAGCGAGAATTTCAATAAAAATTACGAGACACGCCGAAAGCTCTAAGATTATTCAGACGGTATCGCTTACCTCAAAGGGCGAAAGCATAAGGATTGATAACTTTATCGACTGGCAGGAGAGAAGAACTCTTCTCAAAGCGCAGTTCCCGTTCGCTTGCTCAAATCCCGTTGCGACCTACGACCTCGGTCTCGGCACGATTAAGCGCGGAAACAACGCCGAAAATCTCTACGAGGTACCCGCCCAGAAATGGGCTGATATTACCGACAGAGGCGGCGCGTACGGTATAAGCGTTCTGTCCGAAAGCAAGTACGGCTGGGACAAACCGAGCGACAATATGCTGAGACTCACCTGTATTCATACTCCCGCGGGCGCGTTCACTAAGGACGCAAGGCAGGATTTACAGGATATAGGAAGAAACATTTTCTCATTCGGCGTATTCTCACACAAGGGCGACGCAGGCTCGGCAACTCAGCTTGAAGCGGAAATGTTTAATAAAAAGCTGATAGCTTTTCAGACCTCGTCAAGAAGAGAAGGTACTCTCGGCGACTCCTTCCCGCTTCTTAAAATCAGCAGCAAGGGCGCTCTTATCCGCGCGGTAAAGAGAGCCGAGGACGGCGAGGAGATAATCGTAAGAATTAACGAGGGTACGGGCAGGGAAATTAAAAACACAAAGCTTTCGTTCTTTACTGATATTGTTTCCGCCGAAGAGGTTTACTCCTCCGAAAGCAGGAGAAAAGACGCAAAGCTTACCGACGGAAGCCTTGTATTCAGCCTTAAACCGTTTGAAATCAAGAGCTTCAGAATAAGGCTGAACGCCGAAAGGAATAATGCTAAGGAAAGCTTTAAAAAGCTGAATCTGGATTATAATTCCTCGGGAATTACGGCTGACAGCTACAAGGTTAACTGTATTCTTCAGGGCAGCGGCTGTTCCCTTCCCGACGAGCTTATCCCCGAAAGCCTTACGGCTAAAGGAATTACGTTCAGAATGCCATCGGCTGACAATGATAAAAACGTTCTTATCACAAGAGGACAGAAGCTTGAACTCCCGAAGGGTATGACAAGGCTCTTCATCCTTGCCGCCTCCGTTCAGGGCGACGAGGAAGTCGAGTCTATAACCGACAGTAAGATAAGAAGGGTTAAAATTCACTCAATGCGCGAAAATATCGGGCTCTGGGATATGGCTGGGCTCGGTCAGAGCGCAAAGGTCAAGAACGTGAATATCGGACTTGAGCTTACTCACCTTCACCACCCCGAGGGAAATTTAGCGGCGCAGAAGGCTAATTTCTTTATCTATGAAATTGATATAAGAAACTGCAAAACGCTTACTCTTCCCGAAAACAGCAGGATAGTTATTTTAGCTATGACGGCTGTTAAACGCTTTTCAAACACCTCGCTTATTACCGATATTATAGACATACCAGAAGAAAACTATCGTTTCGGCGAAATCCCCCCGATTGACAAGATTCTCGACAAGGCGGATTTTGTTACAATCAGGGCAGGTAAAATTCAGGACCAGATAAAAGGCGGTAAAGGAAAAGGCATTAAACGCGATAACGTTATAACAAATATTATAAGAAGTTATACAAAGAGTGAATGGTAAAATCTTAACAAACTGAATATAAATACAAAAATCCCTATACAAAAATTGTATAGGGATTTCTGTTTCGTGTTAAGCTGTTATGCTTTACAGTAAAATTGCAAAAAACAGCCCGTGGAAAATAATGTGGAAAAAGTGGAAAAACACGACTCTTCTTCGTGGAAAACTCTGTGGAATTTGTGAAAAATGTAAAGTAAATCGCTTTAAGTCCAAAAAATCATACTTTACAAGGCAATTTTTTTATACAATTATTAAACTTTTTAACAATCTGAATAATGATTACAGACAGTAAAATCGGGAGAGCATACGCCCTCCCGGTTTTACATATTATTTTTTGAAGAAATTAACTATATCATCGAATG
The DNA here is from genome assembly GCA_947169815.1 of uncultured Clostridia bacterium. Classification (GTDB taxonomy): domain Bacteria; phylum Bacillota; class Clostridia; order Oscillospirales; family Acutalibacteraceae; genus Eubacterium_R. The sequence goes on from CAMVRG010000066.1 coordinate 3,311, forward strand.
CAGAATCGTCATTCGGTGTAAAGTCCGTCTGAGCAGGCTCAACGGGAGTAGGAGCAGTAATCGGCTTATTAGCTGTTGTCGATTTCATTTCCTTAGGTCCGTCTTCGCCGAAACGAGTTGCGATTACTGTAATAATCATCTCATCCTCAAGGTCCTCATCGAAGTTAGCGCCCCAGATGATTTCACAGTCGGGATGTACAGCTTCCATAACTACGCTTGAAGCAGCGTCGATTTCTTCAAGACCGATATCGGTAGAAGCAGTAATGTTAAGAAGCACGCCGCGAGCACCGTCGATAGAGGTCTGAAGAAGCGGAGATGTAATAGCCTGAGCTGCAGCAGCCTCAGCCTTATCCTTACCCTTAGCACGTCCAACGCCCATATGAGCATAGCCTGCGTCCTTCATAATCTCGGTAACGTCAGCAAAGTCAGAGTTTACAAGACCTGTTGCGTTAACAAGGTCGGAAATAGACTGAACGCCTTGGCGAAGAACGTCGTTAGCAATTTCAAAAGCGTTAAGGAAAGTTATCTTTTCCTTAGAGATAAGCTTAAGGTTTTCGTTAGGAATAACCATAATAGAATCTACATACTGAGCAAGCTCATTAATACCTTCCTGAGCCTGAACCATACGGCGGTTACCCTCGAACTTAAACGGAGTTGTAACTACGCCGACAGTAAGGATTCCCATATCCTTAGCAATCTTAGCAACGATAGGAGCAGCGCCTGTTCCTGTTCCGCCGCCCATACCTGCGGTAATAAATACCATCTCAGCGCCCTGAAGAATATCGGTAATAGCTTCTCTTGATTCCTCAGCAGCCTTCATTCCAACCTCAGGTCTTGCGCCTGCGCCTCTTCCCTTAGTGGCTTTTTCGCCGATAAGGATTTTCTGAGTTGCAGCCGATTTGCTGAGAGCGGGTTTATCAGAGTTGATTGCTACAAATTCAACATCTTTAATATTTGATTTAACCATGCGGTTAACAGCGTTTCCGCCGCCGCCGCCTACGCCTACGACTTTAATCTGAACAACCTTGTTGTCATCTGTGTCGATTTCGTATCTTCCCATATTTTAATTCTCCTTACAAATATTTCGTTCGGGTTTTTCACCTCTACAAATGACATTGTAACAGTTTTGTAACCAAAATGCAATACTTTTTAAAAAATATTCTGCATAGTTTTTACAATCTTTAATAATATTATTTTGCGTTCTTTGTGCAATTCTTACAATTCAGTTGAATATTCAGTCTAAATGTAAAGTTATTTTGCTTTACGGTTTTTGTGCGTTATTTCTCTGTAAAGTAAACTTGCTTGTCATTTGTCGCGGTCATTTCGCCCTTCGCGTTAGGATTAGTCTCGTTGAGCTTTTCGGTGGCCGTTAAAGCGGCGTAAATCTTTCTTTCAAGGTCGTCAACCGTTCCGAGTTTATATGTAATCCTTTTATCGTATACCATATAGTTATTATTAATATCCTCGGAATAGATAGCGGTAATCTTATCAAGCTCAAGCTCTTTAATCATTCCTGCAAGCTTTTTAAGGTTATCAACCGTCTTATCCTTCTCAAATTCAGCCGTCTTACCCGATACCGCGTTCTTAAGCTTCGCCTTTTTAATCTCTATTGAGCCTTCGGGTATAGCAGAACCGTGAGGCTCAAGCACCTTAAAGGTATCGTCAAGATACGCATAGCTTTTGTCCTCGTTTACTACATAGTAAACCTGAAGAGTTTCGGTAATCTTTACAACTACGGTAGACGGAAGCTTACGCTCAATTTCCACGCTGTATATATACGGAAGGTTTTCCTCAAGCTTTTCTGCGGCTTTTTCTTTATTTATAAGGAAAAGGTTTTCCTCCTGCTGAATCGGAAGCACGGCGAGCACCTCCTTTGAGGAGTAAACAACGTTTCCTTTAACGTTTATATTATGAATTTTAAAAAGCACGGTAAGGCTGAGGACAACAACAATAGCCGTTATAGCGACAGTAAGGGCGCTGTAAAAGATTATATTTCTTCTCAGCTTACTGATTTTTCGCTTATCCTTCTTCTTAGAGGGAGAAGTTTTCCTGCTCTGAGGCGCGCGTCTTTCCGAGGGCTGCGGTCTTCGATCTCTTGTTTCGCGTTCTCCCCTTTTCGAAAAAGAAGGAAGGTCGCTGAATTCAGAATCTCCCGATAACGAGCTTCTTTCCGAATTTTTATAAATCTTCGGAGGTTCAAGCCCGAAATTACCGAGTTCGCGGTTAAGCGCTCTGTACTCTTCGCTCACTCTCGGTGTACGTTTTTTTGTTTCCTTGCTTTTCTTTTTCATCCTTTATCCTCGTTACAGCCGCGCCGAGTCGGCTAAGCTGAGTTTCGAAGCATTCATAGCCTCTGTCTATATGATAAATATTATTAATCTCTGATACTCCGTTTGCGGCAAGGGCTGCTATTACAACCGCCGCTCCGCCTCTTAAATCCGTACACGAAGCCTTAGCTCCGCAAAGGGTCTTAACGCCTCTTATTACCGCGCATCTGTCGTGAATTGTAACCTCTGCGCCGAACCGCTCCAATTCTCTTATATGTCTGAAACGGTTTTCAAATACGGTTTCGTTTATTACGCTTACTCCGTTTGCAACGGTAAGCATAGCCGAAAACATTGCCTGAGAGTCAGTAGGAAAATCGGGATAAGGTCCCGTTTTAATTGATTTAATACTCCTGATACGCTTCGGGGCTTTAACTGTAAGAGTTCTGTCCCCTGCGTACAGCTTACATCCCGTTTCACAAAAAGCTGAAAGAACAGGCGAAAGGTCGCCGAGCTTTACGCCCTCAAGTCTTACATTACCTCCCGTGACAGCCGTCGCGCACATAAGAGTTGAGGCGAGTATTCTGTCGGGGATTACGGTATGCTCGGTTTCGTGAAGCGAATTAACGCCCTCAATTTCAATAACCGTACTCCCTGCGCCGTAAACCTTCGCTCCCGCGCCTGTAAGATAATCGCACAAATCACAGATTTCAGGCTCACGGGCTGCGTTTATTATTCTCGTTTTACCCTTGAGAAAAACAGAAGCGAGAATAAGGTTTTCGGTTGCGCCGACAGATGGATATGAAAGGTAAATATCATTACTCCCTTTGTTTTCCCCTGAGGCGCAGATATTACCGTCCTTAAACTCAATTACATACCCGAGGTCTCTCAGTCCCTTAATATGAAGGTCTATCGGGCGAAGCCCTATTTCGCAGCCGCCCGGGACGGAAAGACGAGCTTTTTTCATTACGGATAAAAGCGCGCCCAAAAAAATAATTGAAGAGCGCATTTCACGCATAAGCACTTCGGGTATATCATATTTATTAACACAAGCAGTATTTACAATAAGGGTACTTCCCTCGCGCCTTACCTCTGCGCCGAGATGTCTCAGTATTTTTACGGTATTGTCAACGTCAGACAGACGCGGACAGTTATGTATTACGCTTTCTCCTTTTATAAGCAGAGAGGCCGCAAGCAGCGGCAGTACGCTGTTTTTCGCTCCGTGGAGTCTTATACTTCCGTTGAGCTTATTGCCGCCGTTAATCTTAAAATATTCCATTAAACCACCTTCTACGCCATATTATGAAGAAGGTGGTATTTTGTTACTTTGCGAGATAAATTATAACCTCGGCAATTCGTTCTCTTGAATCGGGAACAGCCATTGCCCTGGCATTTTTTTCAATTTCAGTTATGAGCTCAGGGGATGAAAGCAGCTCGTTTATCATATTTTTAAGGCTTTCGCCGCTTAAATCCTTTTCCTCAATTATTCTTGCAGCGTTTCGGTTTACAAGCGCCATAGCGTTATGGTACTGATGATTTTCCGCTACGTAAGGCGACGGGATAAGAATTGAAGCCTTACCCATAGCCTCTATTTCGGAAAGCGAGGAAGCGCCCGCTCTTCCGATAACGAGGTCGGCTGCCGCCATACATACGTCCATATTATCTATGTACTGTCTTACCTCAACGTTACCCTTTCTGAGTACGGTATCGCTTATCTTTTCAAAGCCCTCGCCTTCAAGCTCTTCAAGATACTTTGCGCCGTTTGTTCCCGCCGAGTGGATATGATAAACCGAATCGGTATTACTGTTTTCTATAAGTATGCTGCGCATAGCGTCGTTAAGCGGCGCTGCGCCGAGAGAACCGCCGAACGAGAGGACAAGCATTTTATCCCCGTCAATTCCAAGCTCTTTTCTAGCCTCGGCTTTTGTTTTTGTAAGAAGCTCGCCTCTTACGGGAAGTCCCGTTACTATCGGCTCGTTTTTGGGCTCAAGGTGTTTTTTCGCGTCCTCTACGGTAAGCATTACCTTATCTACGCTTTTAGCAAGCTGTTTGTTAGTAATACCGGGGTAGGCGTTCTGTTCATGAATACAGGTAGGTATTTTAAGTCTTACCGCACTCTGAAGAACGGGACCCGAAACGTAACCGCCGAAGCCGATAACGACGTCGGGTGAAAACTCCTCAATTATTTTCCTGCTTTCCTTTTCGGATTTGAGAAGCCTTATGACGGTTTTTACGTTATCAAGAACAGCCTTAGGCGATAACGAACGCTTAAAGCCGTTGATTTCAATAGTTTTAAAGGAAAAACCTGCGTTAGGTACAAGGCGCGATTCCATGTGGTCGGGCGTACCTATAAACAGAATTTCAGAGTCGGGATATTTTTCTCTGAGGTATGAGGCTACCGCGAGGGCAGGGTTAATATGACCTGCGGTTCCGCCCGTTGCAAAAAGAAATTTCATTTTTATACCTTCCTTTGGTTTGTTGTTCGTGATATTGAAAGTACAACCCCCATCTCAAACAAAAGCATAAGAATTGAGGTTCCGCCGTATGAGAAGAACGGAAGGGATATACCCGTATTAGGAATAGTATCGGTTACAACGAGAATATTAAGTATTGTCTGAATAGCTACCTGAGATACTATACCTATAACCATAAGAGTAGCGAAGCGGTCCTTTGACTGCATAGCAATATATATTCCTCTTAAGAAAAGCATAGCGTAAAGAAGAATTATTACGCCCGCGCCTACGAAACCGAGTTCCTCGCATACTATCGAGAATATAAAGTCGTTCTGAGGCTCGGAAACGTAGAGGAATTTCTGTTTTGAATTTCCGAGTCCTACGCCGAAGAAATTACCCGAGCCGATTGCGTAAAGTGAATTATTAGTCTGCCATCTTGCGCCGAGAGGCTCATAGCTTTTGTCAAGCCACGCCTTAATTCTTTCGCCCGCGTAATGCTGCATTACGTCGGGATAAAGAATAATAAATACTACGAGCGCAACCACGCACCCCGCTCCGAGCGCAAACAGCTTCCAGTTTGAGCCGCCGCAGAACATAAGCGTAGCGCCTATACAGAACACAAGAATTACGCCCGAATTATGGTGCTCAAGAAATATCAGTCCGCAAAAAACAATAATTATACCGAGCGGCTTTGCGAAGCCGTCGTACATTTTATTCATTCGTTTATAGTTTTTCGATATATAATCCGCAAGCACGACGATTATAGTGAACTTGGCTATATCGGAGGGCTGAAACGTAATTCCTATAATGGGAATCTTAATCCAGCGCTTAAAGTCGCCGACGCTTGTATGATATACCAGAACCAAAGCAAGTAAAAACAGCGTTACAACGAGAAGCGGAAGCCTGAGACGCCGCAAAAGGCGGTAATCGAGCTTTGATACAACCATCATAATTATTATTCCGCCGAATACGTAAATGAACTGCTGCTTAAAGAAAAAGTAAGAGCTTCTATGCTTCTGAAGCGCGTAAGGATAGGTTGCGGAAAAGAGCATAATCAGACCGATAGTAACAATAGCTATAACAATCGCGAAAAACGCTATATCCATTCCGCCGAGCGTAAATATATCCGTGGTCTTAAGCTTAGTAATATTTCTCGATTTTGTATAGTATTTACTCTTTTTAACCTCAGGCTCTTCCCTTACAGTCTTTTTATCCCTGTCATATCTCTTGGGAGGCTCTAATCTTTCGGACATATTCACACCTCTTTTCTTCTAATATTATATTAAGTATAAAAAATCTTATTCAAGTATATTTCCGTAATAAACAAGTATTACTGCGAGCGCGCAGCCTATAAGATTTACAAAAGAAAATACTACGCAGATTTTCTTTTCCTTCCAGCCGCACATTTCAAAATGATGATGAATAGGCGCCATTTTGAAGATTCGCTTTCCGTGAGTCAGCTTAAAATAGCCTATCTGAATTATATCGCTCATAGTTTCGCATACGTAAACTATTCCGATAGGTAAAAGAAGGAGCGGGCATTTAATCGCAAAGCCGAGGGCGGCAACCATACCGCCGAGGAAGAGCGAGCCCGTATCGCCCATAAAGGTTTTAGCGGGATTCCAGTTCCAGCAAAGGAAACCACATACGCCGCCGAGAAGCGCACAGGCAACAATTCCGAGCCCCGCAAAATCCATCATATAAGAAAGAATAATAAACGTAACGGCAACCGTTGCGGTAACAGAGGAGCAGAGTCCGTCTATACCGTCGGTAAGGTTAACCGAGTTTACCGTACCGTAAATAATAATTACCGAAAGCGCCCAGAAGATAACGGCTGAAAGAATATTCTTTTCAAAATTAACCGTACCTATAAACGGAATTTTCCATACCGTATTATGCGAGAGCCAGAGAGTGAGAACATAGCCGAGCGTTACAAGAAGCTGTACAAGATGAAAGTATACTGGAACGGTGGTGAGGGCGAGCGTATCCCCGC
>CAMVRG010000067.1 GCA_947169815.1 uncultured Clostridia bacterium
TTGCCGGGCTCGAACCAGCGACAACTCGGTTAACAGCCGAGTGCTCTACCAACTGAGCTAAAGAGGATTATAGCCAATATTCATTTGTCAAGTGATTTTTCCTCATCAGTTTTTCAGGTGTATAAAAATACTGTTGCTCTACCAACTGAGCTAAAGAGGAATGTTCAATTTTTCGTGCTTAGATATAATAACAAATATAACGCTCGTTGTCAACAGTTTTTTATAAATTATTTAACAAACGGGGAGGGCTTTGGGATATCCCTTGCCCTCCCTTTGTCGATTAATAGGTTTTTATAATCTTAACGGGACATTTTTCCGAACAGATACCGCACTGAGTACACTTTGAATAATCAATCTTAGCGATATTGTTTTCAAAGATAATAGCGTCGTTCGGGCAGTTACGCTTACAAAGCGAACAGCCGATACAGCCAGAGGTACAGGCGTTTTTAACGTCCTTGCCTCTCGCCTGTGAGGAGCACTGTACTCTGTACTTGCTCGTTGCGGGGATAAGCTCAATAAGTTCGTGCGGACACACTCTCAGGCATTTTCCGCAGGCGACGCAGAGACTCTCGTCAACTACCGCCTTCTTATCAATAATTCTTATCGCGCCGTGGTCACAGACCTTAACGCACGAGCCGAAGCCGAGACAGCCGTATTTACACGCATAGGGGCTCGATCCCGGCATTTTTGAAGCGTAAACGCAGGAATCAATTCCGTAATAATTATAATCGGTCTGGCGGTTATCACAGAAGCCGTCGCACTTTACGTAGGCGACCATCTTTTCCATTTCGCCGACCTCTTCGCCCATAATAGCGGCGATTTTTTCGGCAACGGGCTTACCGCCTACGGGACATCCCGTAACGGGCGCCTCGCCCTTTGCAATAGCCGCGGCGAGCGCGTCGCAGCCCGCATATCCGCAGCCGCCGCAGTTAGAGCCGGGAAGCTCCTCGCGGACGGCAACCTCTTTTTCGTCAACCTCAACCTTAAATACCTTTTCGGCGATTGAGAGGATTATTCCGATAACAAGCGCAACGATTGCAAGAACAACTATTGCAGTAATAATTTCAGTTGTATTCATTATATCCCCTCCTTACTTCGGTAATACGCCGAAACCGTAGAAGGCGATTGACATAAGACATGCCGTAAGAAGAACGGCGGGTGTTCCCTTAAACGCCTTCGGGAAGTTATTATTTTCGGTCTTTTCTCTTATGCCCGCCATAATTACAATAGCAACGCAGAAGCCTACCGCGGTACCGAAGCCCGAAATAATGCTTGTAAGGATATCATAATCCTTCTGAACGTTAGTAAGCGCAACGCCGAGTACGGCGCAGTTTGTAGTAATAAGCGGAAGATAAACGCCGAGCGCTCTGTAAAGCGGGGGAACGAATTTCTTGAGGAAGAGCTCAACGAGCTGAACAAGAAACGCGATTACCATAATAAATACAATCGTCTTGAGATACGTAAGATTATATTTTACGAGAACGAATTTATAAAGCACCGCCGCAACCGCGGAAGCTATGGTAATAACAAAGATTACCGCGCCGCCCATACCGCCTGCGGTCTTAACGCTTTTTGAAACGCCGAGGAAGGGACAGATTCCGAGGAACTGAGAGAGAACTACGTTGTTTACAAGCGCCGTTGAAATAAGTACAAGAAATAAAGTATTAGCCATTGTTCTCTTCCTCCTTTTCCTCAAGTTCCTTCATAGGACAGGTCGAGCAGTCTCCGCCGCACGCGCCAGTTTCCTTAACGTGACGGTTTGCGCCCTTGAGCTTGAGCTTATTCTGAAGAGCGCAGAGCATAGCGAGTACGAAGAACGCGCCGGGAGCCATAATGAAGATTGAAATCGGCTCAAAGGAAGCGGGCATAATTCTTAAATCAAATATCGTTCCGTTTCCGAGAAGCTCTCTGACTATGCCTATCGAAACAAGACCTATCGTAAAGCCTATACCTATACCGATACCGTCGAAGATTGAAAGCAGCGGATTGTGCTTATTAGCGTAGGATTCCGCTCTTCCGAGAATAATACAGTTTACAACGATAAGCGGAATATAAATTCCGAGGCTGTCGTATAAATCCTTAACGTATGCGTGCATTACCATTTCAATTACCGTTACGAACGAGGCGATAACCGTAATATAAACGGGAACGCGGACCGCGTCGGGAATTATTTTTCTCAAAAGAGAAATTATAAAGTTTGAAAGAACGAGAACGACCATAGTCGCCGCGCCCATTCCGAGACCGTTCTTGGCGCTCGTTGTTACCGCAAGAGTGGGACACATTCCGAGCATAAGAACGAAGGTCGGGTTTTCTTTAATAATACCGTTATAGAGTCTTTCGGTAATACCCTTCATATATCTCACTCTCCTTTCAGCATTGTGTTATAAAGATTAATCGCTTCATTAACCGCCGTCGTTACCGCCGTAGTGGTAATCGTAGCGCCGCTGATAGCGTCAATCTCGTTATTGTCGCGGTTTGCGCCCGTTTTTGAAAAGGCGATTGTATCAGCCTTAAGCCCTGCAAACTGGTCTGAAAACTCGGGCTTTGAGGAGTTCGCGCCGAGACCGGGCGTCTCGCCGCTGTTATCAATAACGGAGAAGGCTTTTATTTCGCCCCCGTTTGTAATTCCGACGGCAATCTGAACGTCGCCGCCATAGCCGTTTTTAGAGGTTACGTCAAATACGTAGCCTATGCCCTGACCGCTGCTGTCCTTTGCTTCAAGAACGGAATTAATAACTATGCTTTCGTCCTCGGGAGCATAAGATGAGGTCTCGCCCGAATACTCTGTCAGTTCCTCAAAATCCGCAGCGTCGCTGTATACCGCTCTGTATACCTCCGCCTTAGCCTCAGCCTCAGCCTTGGCGATAGGCTCTAAGGTAATCTGGTTAAGCACCGCGAGAATTGAAACCGATACAAGCGCTATAACGAAGAGGACAATTATATTTTTAGCCGCGTTTGGTTTTGTCTTAGCCATTATTCTTGCCCTCCTTTATTTTTTTAAGTACCTTTTTCTCGATACCGAAGGGAAGCGGAACCGTAACCTTTTCAATAAGCGGAACGAGAACATTTCCGATAATAATTGAATACGATACGCCCTCCGCCGTTGAGCCGAGAGTTCTGAACAGCGCCGTAAGCAGTCCGAGAACAAGCGCGTAAATTACCTGTCCCCTTGCTGTAATCGGGCTCGTTACATAGTCGGTAGCCATAAAGAACGCTCCGACAAGGAGACCGCCCGAAAGGGTCTGCATCAAAAGATATGTAAAATCAAAGCCCTCGCCCTGAATAAGACGGATAACGGCAATAATTACTACCGTAGAAATAATATAGATAAAAGGAATTCTCGGAGAAATAACCTTCTTTATAAGAAGATATGCGGCGCCGACAAGAATAGCAAGCGAGCTTATTTCGCCTATACAGCCTCCATGATTACCTATCGCAAGTGTAAGTAAATCAAAGGTTTCGCCGTTTCTTATTGCCGCGAGTGGCGTTGCGCCCGAAAGCCCGTCGACTGCAAAGTTCGTCATTCTCTGAGTAAACGAAATCATAAGGAAGCAGCGTCCTGCAAGCGCGGGGTTCATAAAGTTCTGACCGAGTCCGCCGAAGAACATTTTAGTAACTATAATAGCGAACGCCGAGCCGAGAACAGCCATCCACCACGTAGCCGTAGGCGGAAGGTTTACGGCTATAATCATACCCGTTACAACCGCGCTGAAATCGAATACGGTTATCGGCTTTTTAGCGAGATATTCGTATCCCGCCTCGAAGACAACGCAGCTTGCAACGCTTACTAAAATAAGCATAAGCGCGTTGAGTCCGAACCTGTACACGCCGAAGCCGAGAGTCGGAACAAGCGCAATCGCAACGTCGCGCATTATTTTCTGTGTTGAGCTTTTGTCTCTCACGTGAGGAGAGATTGATACATTATACATATTTTCCCCTCCCCTTATTTCTTAGCCGCCCTGGCTTTTTCTTCACGGATTTTAATTCGTCCGAGCTTGAACATCTGAGTAAGCGGAATTTTTGCGGGGCATACGAACGCGCACGAACCGCACTCTATACATTCCATACCGCCGAGCTTGTCAAATTCCTCAACGTTTTCCTTCTTCATCGCCTGACCCATAAGCTGGGGTACGAGCGACTGGGGACACGCCTTTACGCAGCGGCCGCAGTGAATACAGTTAGTTTCCTTCGCCTCGGCTACCTCGTCCTTTTCAAATACAAGAATTGAGGAGGTCGTCTTTACGATAGGAACGTCTATGCTTCCCATAGCGATTCCCATCATCGGGCCGCCCGAGATAAATTTTACAGCGGTTTCCTTAGCGCCGCCTGCGGCTTCAAGAACGTATGAGTGGTTAACTCCGAGCGGAACATCAAAGTTCGCGCCCTTGTTTACGCCCTCGCCCGTTACGGTTACTATATTGTGGACAAGGGGTTTGTTTTCATATACCGCCTCGTAAATCGCAAACACCGTACCTACGTTGTCTACTATACAGCCCTTATCGGCGGGGAGCATCTTAGAGTTAATCTTACGCTTTGTAACAGCGTAGATAAGCTGTCTCTCGCCGCCCTGGGGGTATTTCGTTTTAAGCGCGCATACCTCGATTTTACCGTCGGTTCTCGCGAGCTGCTCCATAACCTTAATCGCCTCGGGCTTATTGTCCTCAATACCGATAACCGCCTTCGCGTTCGGGAATACCTTAAGCATAGCCTGAATACCCTTGATAAGCTCCTCTGGCTTTTCAAGCATTAGTCGGTAGTCCGATGTAAGATAAGGCTCACACTCCGCGCCGTTGATTATAAGATAGTCAATATCGTTCTTGTTTTTCGGCGAAAGCTTTACGTAGTTCGGAAAGCCCGCGCCGCCGAGACCGACAATTCCAGCGTTTTTAACCGCCTCGACGATTTCGTCGCCCGTCATTTTTTCAACCTCTCTCGCCTCGCCGAAGCCCTCTACTGCTTCGTCAAGGCCGTCGTTTTCAATAACGATACTGTCAACCTTGCTTCCGTTTACGACGAGTCGCTTTTCTATCGCCGTAACCGTTCCCGAAACGGAGCTGAAAATCGGAGCGCCTATAAAGCCGCCCGCCTCGGCGATAAGCTGTCCCTTAAGAACTCTGTCGCCCTTGGCAACAACCGCCTTTGAGGGAGCGCCGAGATTCTGGCTGAGGGGATATACCATTACGCTTTCAGCCGCGAGGGGCTGAATTTCGCAATCCTTGGTAATATCCTTACCGCCGAAGGGATGAACGCCTCTTTTAAATGTTTTTAGCTTCATTCGTTCTCCTTTTCCTTTCTGCATATATAAAAATACATTTTATTTTAACATATTAAACAAAAACAATCAATATATATTATAAAATTACCTTAATTGACAAATTTTTGACAATATATAGCGCCTTTGTTATTGTTTTATCAATTTATAAATTTTTGTTAATTAATCATAAATCGGATGACTTTGCCGTATGCATATGGTATAATTACCTTGCAAATACGAACCAAAATAAAGGAGGTCCTGGAAACGAATACGTTTGAGGATTTGGCTTTCAATGTAGAATTTATGAGCTGCGTCGTAGATAAGGCGGACGACTTAAGGGTTCTTGAAAGCGACAGTCATTTTTCGGAGTTTTCGGGAGTTCACCCGTCAAAAATAAATCAGGGTAAGCTGCTTTTTCTCGACCTGATTATGAAAAAGGACAGAGAAACCGTTATGAAACAGCTTTGTAAAAAGAATTCCCCGTACATATATATTGATTTTTACATAAAAAATGAAAACGGCGAATACATTTTAGCTCACTGTCTCGGTCAGAATATTGAGGGCACTACCAAATGCCGCCTCGCACTTGCCGACGTTTCACAGTCTCAGAAAAAGAGCGAGCTGCTTAAAGAAAAGGCTGACAGAATGAACCGTCTTATTGATTTAGTCGAGGGCGGAGTCTGTCTTTTTAAGGTTACTCAGGATATGCATTTTGAGACCTTTTATATGAACAAGGCGTGCGCGCGCTTTTTCAATATGAGCGACAGCTCGTATGCCGAGGGAACCTGCCGTCTTGACGAGTACATTCATCCCGAGGACAAAAGCGGGGTGTACCAGGCGGTTGGAAACTCGATGGCTACCAAAAAGCCCATTAATATGGAAACAAGGGTTATGACGGATAAAAACAGCTTTATCTGGATTAAGGTCGATTCCGCTATTCAGAGCTACGAGAGCGACGGCTGTCCCGTTTTCCACGCGGTGTTTACCGACATTACCAAGCTTAAAGAGGCTGAACGCAAGGCGGACAGCGAGCGCGATTTAATGGTTAATATCTTTAAAAATCTTCCCGGCCCGCTCTTTTATACCGACCTTGAAACGCCCTTTGTTTTAGACGTTGTGTCCGAGGATTTCATAAGGCTCATAGGATATTCCCGCACCGAGCTTTTCGACGGGCTCGGGGGCGATTTAACCCACCTTATAATTTCTTCCGATATCAAAAAAATCGAGAAGGATTTTATTAAAAAAGCAAAGAAGAATAAGACCGTTAAAATCATTTACACCTTAAAAACCAAGGACGGACGGCTTATTGACGTTGTAGATAAAAGAAAAATAGTCGGCGACTCAAAGCGCGAAAAAACGACTATCGGAATTATCCGCGACGCGTCCGCAATAAAGGTTGACGAGGAGCTTGGGCTTTAGGCACGCGCTTATTGTAATTAATATGATTAATCCGCCGCCGTCAGTACAAACTACTGACGGTGGTATTTTTGAATATTTACGATTATCTGAAAGAAAACTGTATAAAAAGCGACGTCGAGGTTTCCTCAATGGAGGACGCAATAGATATGTTGTCCGAGCTTCACTTAAACGCGGGAAATATAAACGATACCGCGCTTTTTAAAAGCGAGGTACTAAAACGCGAAAGCGAGATGTCAACGGCGATATTAAAAGACACGGCCCTTCCCCACGCGAAATCCTCCGCGGTAATACGTCCCGCGATAGCAAAAATTACCCTTAAAGCTCCCGTTTTGTGGAATAACAGCGAGGTAAAAACAGTCTATCTTCTCGCCTCGCCCGACGACTCCTCTCACATAAAAATGCTTTCCGCCCTCGCCGACTCTCTTCAGGACGGCGATAATAATATATAATAGTCCTATCTTAATAAGGGAGGATTTATTATGAAATTCTTTAAATGCTCACACTGCGGTAACATTATCGCGTTTATGGAAAGCAAGGGCGTTCCCGTAATGTGCTGCGGTCAGAAAATGGATGAGATTATTCCTGGCTCGGTTGACGCCGCGGCTGAAAAGCACGTGCCCGTTATCGCCGTTGAGGGAAATACCGTAACAGTATCGGTAGGCGACGTGGCTCATCCCATGACCGAAGAGCACCATATCGCGTGGATTGTTCTTGAAACCAAAAACGGCTTCCAGAAAAAAGACCTTGATTCAACAGGCGCTCCCGTTGCGCAGTTCGCTCTCGCCGACGACGAAATCGTTGCGGCTTACGCATACTGCAACCTCCACGGCCTCTGGAAAAAGGAAGCATAAAAAGTCAGCGGCGGCTTGTTAACAAGCCGCCGCTTTTATTTATCTTGTTTTAACCCTTCTTATTTTAGACCATTTTGAATACTTATATTTTCCGTTTATCTTCTTGTATGCTCGGATTCTTACATAATAGGTCTTTTTTGCTTTAAGCTTTTTAACCGTAAGCGTTTTTCTCGCGGCTCCCTTAACCGTCTTTTTCTTCGCCTTTTTCATATTCTTCTTTTGAGAATACTGAATCTGGTAGCCGTCAACGCCCCTGACCTTTTTCCACTTTACCGTAAACCTTTTCTTTCCCTTTAAAAGCTTTGAAATACTTGCTGCGCCGAGCTTTGCTACGGGCTTCTGCGCGGAAAGTATTTTTTTACAGCCCGAACAGTGAGCGCCGCTCGTTTTACCTTCCCTCTTGAACGTTGGGGCAACCGCCTTGTCCGTTACGGGCGAATGCTTTGCCTCGACTGAAGCTATGCCAACTACCGCCCCACGGTTGCCTAAGGTATCGACAATAGTACCGCCGTTTACCGTAAGCAGTGGACCTTCATTAGGAAAGATATATCCGTAGTCAGTAGTTATGCCAATCAATGCAAAATAATTCTTTCCGCCTTCAAAGGTCCCTTCAAACGGGTCGTTATCAAAACCGTTTAAAGCATTGATAGTGCTTTGCGTTGTCCACATAACACCAAGAGTTTCCATTTCGTCATATCCCATAATGTGATAGTGAGCGTCTTCAGGCGTAGAAACAACAGGATTATTTGTTTGTGATATATAAACATTTTCGCCTTGTTCGTTGCACTGAACGTCAGTTTTAGTTGATACTCCGCAAACAGGCGCTTTTACGTCGGCAATAACCCCGTCTGATATCCTCTTATAAATCAGCGCATATAAATCGAGACCGTTTTCACCGACCTTTGAATGCCTTGTTTCGGCTGATATAGGTATTAATTTCGCAATATTTGTATACGGACCTACCTCTTTATACTCGCTCATAGGCTTTGGCAAAAGAAGATGGAATTCAACATATCCGTCTTTTGTGAAAAAGCCTTCGTTGCTGATGTGTCCCGCAGCTTCAAGCGCTTCATTAACCGTTAAATCGGGATTTACATTTTCAAAAACAACTGGCTCCTCTAAGTCCACCCCGTCGATTGACGACCAGTGAATAGTCAGCGTTGTTGTCAATATGTCTGTTTCTACGGTTTCTCTTCCAAGCTCCTTGCCGCACACAGAGCAGTATGTAACATTGTCATACGATCCCTTCTTTGAGCCTGTTGAGGGAATTACGTTTTCTTTATAATCTACGCTTTCAGTATGCTCGCAGGTAATTGCCTCAAACGGAATATTGCGCTTATTCGCAAACTGCTCCGCCGTTGAGTCTTCAAAGCCGTAAATCTTTTTTGTTTCAAAAAATGTATATTCACCGTCATATATTTCACATTCGGGATTATATATAGTCGCACTGTCTAACGATGTATAATCAAAAGCATAAGAGTCAATTAGTTTTACGCTATAAGGAATTGATATGTTTTTAAGTGTATTACATCCGCCGAATGCTCCGTTTGCAATTTTCTCAACCGTAAACGGAATAACTGTTGTGTTGCAACCATAGAGTAATGTATTTGTAGCAGTTTCGATTATAGCGTTACAATCGTTTCTGCTGTCATATATGGGATTGTTCTCATCGACCGTAATTGAAACCGCGCTGTTAAAACCGTCGCCAAAAACAGATCCGAGGATAAAAGCGCCAACGCCGATTTCTGTTACGCTTGACGGTATATGAATTGCCGTTAATGCAACACAGGCGGCAAAAGCGTGTTCACCGATTCGTGTTATACCTTCGGGAATGCTGATAGAAACAAGACTTTTACATCCCTGAAATGCACAATCGCTGATTTTTGTAATACTTTTAGGAATTACAGTACTGTTGCACCCTTTAACCAACTCGTTGTCAGCTGTTTTAATTATAGCGTTGCAGTTTTCTCTGCTGTCATATACCTTGTTGTTAGCGTTAATCTTAATGCTCGTTAAGTTTTTATTTACACCGAGCGTTGCGCCTCCGATTTTTGTAACAGTCGAAGGAATTGTTACGCTCATTAAATTGTCGCAGAAGGATAAAGCCTGATTGCCAATGCTCGTAACGCCCTCTTCTATTACAACGGAAACTATATTATCGTTCATTGAAAGCGGACATTGATTTACGGCAGTATACTCTGTCATATCACCTGTTCCGCTGATTGTAAGCAGACCTGTTTCAGAATCAAATGTATATGTAACATTTTCACCGCAGGAGCCGCTGCTGGATAACTCTTCGGCGTACGCCGAAAAATCCATTCCCGCCGTAAGACTTATAAGCATACATATTGAAAGAATGACTGAGAATATCTTTTTCATGTTTATTTCTCCCATTCGAAATTTCTTTTAATCTATTATATCACACAAAAAATTATTTGTATATA
>CAMVRG010000068.1 GCA_947169815.1 uncultured Clostridia bacterium
GCGGGCTCGCTCAGACAAAAGGACAGTAAGGTTACCGCAAAGCGCGGTCTTGATATATTCGTATTCAACGTTCAGCAAATCGAGGGTAAAGAGCTTACCTCACATAAGGAAAGTCTTGATTATCTTAAAAAGCTCGGATTCAATACAGTTCCGTTTTATAACAGGGTTGATACAATCGACGAGGCTCTCAGCTTTATAGATAAAATCGGCGAAAGCAGGGGAGAGCTTGAATTTGATATTGACGGCGCAGTAGTTAAGGTAGACAGCTTTGAGGAGCGTGAAATCCTCGGCTCAACCTCAAAATTCCCTAAGTGGGCGGTAGCCTTTAAGTATCCGCCCGAGGAAAAGCAAACGAAGCTAATTGATATAGAAATCGCCGTAGGACGAACGGGAGTTCTTACTCCTACCGCTGTTCTTGAAAGCGTTCATCTCGCGGGCACTACGGTATCTAGAGCAACGCTTCATAATCAGGATTTCATTAATGAAAAGGGAATCAATATCGGCGATATTGTAACGGTCAGAAAAGCGGGCGATATTATCCCCGAGGTACTCTGCGTTAATGAAAAAAAGAGCGAGGGTAATTTCTTTTTTCCAGATACGTGCCCCTCTTGCGGTGAAGGTGTTATAAGAGAAGAGGGCGAGGCGGCTATTCGCTGCGTTAACCCCGAATGTCCCGCGCAGCTTCTGAGAAATCTTATCCATTTCTGTTCGCGCGACGCTATGGATATCGAGGGTCTCGGACCGTCAATTATTGAAACCTTTGTTGATAACGGCTTTATAAAAAAGACCTCGGATATCTATCATCTTGACGCGGATAGAATCTCAGCTCTTGAGGGCTTTAAGGAGACAAGCGCGAATAATATCATTTCGAGCGTTAATAAATCTAAGGAAAACGATTTAGGCAGGCTTATTTTCGCCCTCGGTATCCGTCATATTGGAGCAAAGGCAGCGAAACTCCTCGCTGATAAATTCAGAAGTATTGACGCTGTTATGAACGCAAGCGCCGACGATATCCTTACTATCGAGGGCTACGGAAAAATTATGGCTGAATCGGTAGCGGATTTCTTCTCGCACGAAAGCGCGATTGAGCTTATTGACGAGCTTAAGGCGGTCGGAGTCAATACCGAGTCGAAAACCGAAATTAAGGATAACCGCTTTGAGGGTATGACCTTTGTTCTTACTGGAACGCTTGAAAACTATAAAAGAAGCGAGGCTTCGGCTATAATTGAGGGCTTCGGCGGTAAGACTTCTTCGAGCGTATCCAAGAAAACAACCTACGTTCTTTCGGGTGAAAGCTCGGGCTCAAAGCTCGATAAGGCTAACGCGCTTGGCGTAAGGGTTATAAGCGAGAGCGAATTTGAAGAAATGATTAAGTGAGGCAAATGATATGACACCTGCTGAAAAGTATATTGAAAAAATAAAAGGTAAAAAGGTCGCCTTTGTCGGTATGGGCGTTGCTAACGTTCCGTGTGCGGAATTTCTCGCTAAGCACGGTATCGAGGTTTACGCCTGCGACAGAAAGGACGAGGAATATATCGGGCTTGAAAACTGCGAAAAGCTGAAAGCGCTCGGCGTTAAGTTTTCTCTAGGCGAGGGCTATCTCGATATTCTTCCCGAAATGGATATAGTGTTCCGTTCTCACGGAATACTCCCGTTCCAGAATTCGTGGATTGGCGAGTGTATCAGTCGCTCACAGACTGTTACAACCGAAATGGAGGTATTCTTTGAATACTGTCCGTGCAAGCTCTACGCCGTAACGGGCTCTAACGGAAAAACTACAACGACTACTCTTATTTCAAAAATGCTTGAAAAAGAGGGAAAGAGGGTATTCCTCGGCGGTAATATCGGAAAGGCGCTTATGCCCGAGCTTGATAATATTACAGAAAATGATATCGCAGTCGTTGAGCTTTCTTCGTTTCAGCTTCTCACTATGGGTAACCTTAAAGATAAGCCCGACGTTGCGGTTGTAACGAATATTGAAAGCACGCACCTTGACCATCATATAAGCCTTGACGAGTACGTTGACTCAAAGCGAAATATTCTCATTTATCAGAATTCCTCTCAGCGTACCGTTCTTAACGCCGATTGCGACTATTCAATCGGAAATTCCGTTTACCACGATATGCGCTTTGACGTAAGAGGAAGGCTTTATCAGTTTTCAATTAATCACTCTGTTGATAACGGCGCTTATCTTGACAGGGAAAGCGGTAATATTTATTATGCTGAAAACGACGAAAAAACGCTTGTTATGAATAAGGACGATATAGTTATTCCGGGCGAGCATAATATTGAAAACTACTGTACCGCGATCTCAGCCGTATGGGGGGACGTAAGCGTTGACAGTATCGTGTCCGTTGCAAAGACCTTTGGCGGCGTTGAACACAGAATTGAGTTCGTAAGGGAATTTAAGGGCGTTAAATACTATAATGACAGTATTGCGACTTCGCCCTCAAGAGTAATCAGCGGTCTTAAGGCGTTCGGTACTAAGATAATTGTAATTATGGGCGGCTCGGATAAGGGTAACGATATGAGCCTTATGGTACCGTACATTTTAAAATACGTTAAGGTTCTCATTTTAAACGGCGCAACCGCCGATAAGATTTACGATACGGTCGTAAACTATGAGGGTTACGCCGAAAGCGGACTTGAAATAATTAAGGTAGAAACGATGCAGGAAGCGCTCTTAAAAGCCAAAGAAACGGCTAAGAGCGGTGATATAGTTTCGCTGTGTCCCGCGTGTCCTGCGTTTGACCAGTTCAAGACCTTTGAATACAGAGGACGTGAATTTAAAAGATTAGTAAATGAATTTGAGGATTAATATGACGACAACTGAATTACTTAAAAAGCTTACCTCGGCTTACGGAGTAAGCGGAGCTGAGGAAAACATAGTTGAAACGCTTAAGGAATTACTTGACGGAATCGGCGAGGTAACAGTCGATTCAATGAATAACGTATACTGTACGTTCGGCGAGGGTTACCACTTTTTACTCGACGCTCATTGCGATGAAATCGGCTTCACGGTTAAAGCTATAACAGACGGCGGTTTTATTAAGCTTGCAGCAATCGGCGGCGTAGACAGAAGAATGCTTCCCGGAAGCGAGGTTTGTATTCACGGTAAAAGTTATCTCAAATCTTCCGCCTCATTTATTAAAGGATGATGATAAAAAAGTACCTGAAATTGACGAGGTTTCCGTTGACGTCGGCTTGACCAGAGCCGAGGCTGAGAAAATTATTTCCCTCGGCGACAGAGTAACGTTTAAGCGTAATTTCAACGAGCTTATCGGAACAAGGGTTTCCTCGTCCGTACTTGACGACAGAAGCGGTATTGCCGCAATAATTATCGCGCTTAATGAACTTAAAGACGTTAAAGCAAAGATTACTGCGCTTTTCTCAGTTCAGGAAGAATCGGGACTTACAGGGGCAAAAATCGGACCGTACGGTAAAAATGTAGACGAGGCTATTGCCATCGACGTATCTTTCGGTTATACTCCGAGTTGTAAGAAAAGCGACTGCGGAGAGCTCGGAAAAGGACCTATGGTCGGCTTTTCGCCGCTTCTTAATAAGGAAATGAGTAATTCGCTCTGCTCGGTTGCCGAAAAATACAGTATTCCTTATCAGAAGGAAATTATGGGCGGAGGTTCAACGGGAACTAACGCCGACGTTATAACGGTATCCGAAAGAGGAATTAAAACCGCGCTTATTTCAATTCCCGAAAAGTATATGCACTCCCCGATAGAAATCGTTGATACAAGGGATGTGGAAAAAACGGGACATCTTATAGCGTATTATATAAAAGAAAGGGCGGGTGAACTCAATGCTTAAAACACTTTGCCTTCTTAACGGAACCTCGGGTGACGAGGGAAGAGTCCGTGATTTTATTATCAGTGAGATTAAGGATTACTGTGATTATAAGGTCGACGCGCTCGGCTCTGTAATAGCATTTAAAAAAGGAATAAAGACACCGAATAATAAAGTGTCGCTCAACGCTCATATGGACGAGGTAGGCTTTATAATAACGGGTATTACCGATGAGGGCTATCTCCGTTTTTCACCCGTCGGCGGAATAGAAAGCGCCGTATGCCTTGACAGAGTTGTAAGCGTAGGCGAGAAGAATATTAAGGGAGTTATCGGCGACAAGGCGTTTCATCTTCTTGAAAAGGAGGAAAAGGACAAGTCTCCCGAATTTGAAAAACTTCTTATAGATATCGGCGCCGAAAGTAAGGAAGAGGCTGAAAAATACGTTTCACTCGGCGACTTTGCATATTTTGAGTCTGATTTTTGTGAGCTTGGTAACGGATTTATTAAGGCTAAAGCGCTCGACGACAGAATCGGATGTATGCTTATGATTGAGCTTATTAAAAGCGAGCTTGAATATGACACATATTTCTGCTTTAACGTTCAGGAGGAGGTTGGTCTGAGAGGCTCAAAGTGTACCTCTTTTGACGTTCAGAGCGATATTTCCGTTATACTCGAAAGCACTACCGCCGCAGATCTGGACGGCGTTGAGGGGGATAAGAGAGTCTGCGTTCTCGGTAACGGCCCCGTCGTTTCGTTTATGGACAGAAGAACTATATATGATAAAGCGCTTTATAACCTTGCGTTTGAAACGGCTGAGAAAAACGGCATACCCGTTCAGACTAAGACCGCCGTGGCGGGCGGTAACGACGCGGGCTCAATTCAGACGAGCGGAAAGGGAAGCCGCGTTCTTGCTATATCTCTTCCGAGCCGTTATATTCATTCCGCTTCAAGCGTTGTAAAGGAGTCGGATATTGAAAATACGCGAAGACTTATAAAGGAGCTTCTTAAGGTAATCTATGATTGAAAGAATTGAAAGTCCAAATGCGTTTGACGGCTGGACGAAGCGCGACGTGTTCTCGGTAAGAATACTCTCGCTTTTAAAATCCTATTCAACTAAATATGAGTTTTGTACCTTTTACCGCCAGCTTATCGACGGTAAGATGACCGCAATACTCTCAAAGCTTGACGGTAACTTTACAATGTCGGTTGAAGAGAACTGCGACGTTGAGGAGCTTGTTCATTTCTTCTGCATAAACGGATATAAAACTATTCTGTGTACAGACCGCTTTCCGCTTAACCCCCGTTTTGAGGAGGGCGAGATTATGGTGTCCTCGGCGAAAAGGGATACAAACCTTAACGGCGCAACACTTGACGAATACCCAAAGCTTATGGATTTATATAATTTTGTCGATTACGGCGAGCAGGACTTCAAGGCGTGGTACGTTGATATAAGCCACAGAATACGCCATAAAACCGCAAAGGCTTATACATTAAGCGTTCTTGATGAGATTATTTCCTCGGGAATTCTTTCGTCGGTTATTGATAACTATTCAATTCTTACCGCCGTGAGAACGAGAGACGACTTTCGGCGTATGGGCTACGGCTCTGCGCTCGTCAACGCGATTTGTAATGACGTTAAGGGATATGTTTACATAATGCGCGACGAGGGACTGAACGAGGAGTTTTACGCAAAACTCGGATTTGAAAATATCGGAAAGTGGAGAATGTATAAATGATACCGTTTTTTAAAATTGACCCTGAAATTGAACAGCACAGTGAACTTGTTCTTGAAAAATGCAGAGATGTGTTCTCGGAGATTGACAAGGTTGCGGAATACAATCAGTTAAAGGTACAGAAGGCATTTATAGATAACGGGATAAGCGAATCTCATTTCGTGTCTTCTACGGGTTACGGCTACGGCGACAGAGGCCGCGATACTCTCGATAAGGTGTGGGCGCAGGTTTTCTGCGCTGAGGACGCTCTCGTAAGGCATAATTTTGTAAGCGGAACTCATACGCTTTCTACCGCTCTTTTCGGCGTTCTGAGACCCGGGGACAATATGCTCTGCGTTACTGGTACGCCATATGATACAATTCACGGAGTTATCGGAATTACGGGACAGGGTATGGGCTCGCTCTGGGATTTCGGAATTAACTATTCGGAGGTATCTCTCAAAGACGGAAAGCCCGATATTGACGGAATTTATGACGCCGTTAACTCTGATACAACTATGGTATATATTCAGCGCAGCCGAGGTTATTCGCTGCGTCCGTCTCTTACTGTCGACGATATAGAAGAAATTGTTGAAACTGCGAAGAAAAAGAATCCCGACGTAATAGTTATGGTTGATAACTGTTACGGGGAATTCGTAGAAAAAAGAGAGCCCATTGAGGTCGGCGCAGACCTTATAGCGGGCTCGATGATTAAAAACGCCGGCGGCGGAATAGCGAGAACGGGCGGCTACATAGCCGGACGGGCGGATTTAATTGAAAAATGCGCTTACCGTCTTACAACCCCCGGGCTCGGTAAAGAGGTCGGCGCAAGTCTCGGAACTAACCGCGAGCTGTATATGGGGCTTTTCTATGCGCCGCATACGGTCTGTGAAGCGCTTAAAAGCGCCGTTTATATCTCGTCTCTCTTCTCATCCTTCGGCTACGATACAACGCCGAAATATAATGAAAAAAGAGGCGATATTGTACAGTGCCTCGGGCTTGAAAACGAGGAAAGTCTCGTTGCCTTCTGTCAGGGAATTCAGAGCGGAAGCCCGATAGACAGTTACTTAACGCCCGAGCCGTGGGATATGCCCGGCTACGACAGTAAGGTTGTAATGGCAGCGGGCGCATTCACTCTCGGTTCGTCTATTGAGCTTTCAGCCGACGCGCCGATAAGAGAGCCTTATTACGCCTGGATTCAGGGCGGACTAAATTTTCCGTCGGCTAAAATCTGCGCCCTTCTTGCCGCTCAGCATATGAAGGATATCGGTAAACTTAAAGGAGTATAATAAGTGGACTATAATTACAGCGGAATCAAAAAAGAAAGCATAGAGCTTTTATGTCTCAACAGGTTTAACGACTCTAAGCCGTTTTACGAAGAGCATAAGGAGGAGCTGAAGCAGGGAATAACCGTTCCTATGCGGCAGATGGTCCTTGATTTATCCGATTTGCTTTATGAAATTGATGATAAAATGTATCTTGACCCCGTGCGCGCGGTTTCGAGAATACACCGCGATACGAGGGGAAACCGCTCAAAGATTAAATACAGAGAGAATATGTGGACGTTTTTCAGGCGCTATAAAAAGGATTATCCTCAGGCGCCTTTTTACTACTTTGAATTCTATCCTAATTCCTACGGCTACGGCGTAGTATTCTGGGTATGGAGACAGAGTAATTTCAAGGTGGTCCACGATATGATATACGAAAACCCGAAGCGATTTATGAAAGCTGTTAAGGCTTGCGCGGACGCGGGCTTTACCTTTTCGTGCAGGGATTTTTATAAAACCGACCGATATCCTGACGCGCCTAAGGAGTTAAAGCCGTTTCTTTCGGCTAAGAATATGGCGTTTTCATATAACTCTTCGGATATGTCCCGCCTTGAGGACGAGAAGGTAATCGACGAAATGCGCCTTGCTTTTGATATTGCAAGACCGATGTATGAATTCTTTACGGAAGCGCACGAAAGAATGATGAACGAGGGCTTTATCAGCCCCGAGGATTAGGAGAAAATATGTTACAGTTAGTGCTCGGAAGAGCAGGAAGCGGAAAAACAGAATACGTTTTCTCGTCAATCAAAAAAAGGATTGACGCGGGCGAAAAAAATATACTGCTCATTACTCCTGAGCAGTTTTCCTTCATATCCGAAAGACGGCTTTTAAAGGAACTCGGCGAAAGTAAGGCATGCGAGGTTGAAAGCACTTCGTTTACAAGACTCAGCCAGTCGGTGTTTTCAAAATACGGCGGTGAAAAGCTACCCGTACTATCAAAGGGCTCTAAAGCGGTACTTATGAAAAAAGCAATTGAAGCGGTATCGGACAGCCTCGTTTTATTTAAGAATTACAACAGCGTTTCTTTTATTAATTCAGCCGTACAGATTTACGACGAAATGAAATCCTGCCGCGTTACAACCGACGCCATAAATGAAGCGAGCGAAAAAAATGATAACGCTCTTCTCAGCGGTAAACTTCACGATATCGGGCTTATAATTTCAATGTATGACGCTCTGATAAAGGATAAATACCTTGATCCAGCTAACGAGCTTACGCGTCTATATGAAAAGCTCCTCGGACTTGAATACTTTAAGGGAAGATGCGTTTACATTGACGGCTTTTCGGGCTTTGCCGCTCAGGAATACAAGATCCTTGAGGTAATACTCAAGCAGGCTGACAAGGTTTACATAACCTTTTGCACAGACTCAGACAATGCGCGTGATAAATACGACCTCTTTTATTACGTTAACCGAAATATCGGAATCCTTTTTGACGTAATTAATAAGGCGGGCGTTAAAAGTGAAAAGCCCGTTCTTCTTGATAAACCGTACCGTTTTGAAAACGGGGCGCTTTCTCTTCTTGAGAAAAACTTTTATTCGAGCGTAAAGGAGTCTTATTCCGATACGCCCGAAAATATCACCGTTTACCGTTCAAGAAATATATACGACGAATGCGATAACGTATCGCGTAATATCTTAAAACTTATAAGACAGGGATATAAAGCGAGCGATATAGCGGTA
The DNA here is from genome assembly GCA_947169815.1 of uncultured Clostridia bacterium. GTDB lineage: Bacteria > Bacillota > Clostridia > Oscillospirales > Acutalibacteraceae > Eubacterium_R. Next base: position 8,521 of record CAMVRG010000068.1, read on the forward strand.
ATTGTAAGAGACCTTGACAAATATGAAAAGGAGCTTTCCGCTTCTTTTAAAAAGTTCGGCGTTCCGTATTTTGATGACGAGAGACAGAGTATAAGCTCAGAACCTCTTATAATGCTTGTACGCTTCCTTTTAAGAACTGTTATATATTCTTACCGAAGCAGTGATATATTCTCTCTCATTAAAACGGGGCTTACGCCTCTTTCCGACGACGATATATCCGAGCTTGAAAACTATGTGTATCTATGGAGTATAAACGGCTCAAAGTGGAAGAGAGAGTTTACAGAAAGTACAAAGGGCTTTACTGATAAGATTACCGATTCAGACCGTAAAAAGCTCGATAATATCAATAAATCGCGCGAGTACATAATCTCGGTTATATCTAAGTTTCAGAAAAGATGTAAGAGCGCGACTCTTTCGGATATATCAAAGGCAGTATACTTTGCGCTTGAAGATTTTAAAGCTGATGAAAACCTTAAGGCGCTTGCGCTTTCTCTTGATAGAGACAAAAAGAGCCCTCTCGCTCAGGAACAGGGGAGAATATGGGCGCTTCTTATGGATATTCTCAGCGAGCTTCATACACTCAGTACAAATGAAAAGGTAAGCCTCAGAGAGTATTCAAAGCTCTTCAGCCTTATGATAACTAACTCAGACCTCGGCGTTATACCCGTAGGTCTTGACAACGTTCAGCTCGGCTCAGCCGACAGAATGAGATGTAACAATCCGCGCGCGGTATTTATTCTCGGCGCCGATGAAGGAGAGTTCCCGAGGGCGATAGTCTCGGCTGGACTGCTGACTGAAAGCGACCGCGCAATGCTTATTGACGGCGATTTCAATAACGATTTCAAGCTTTATTCCTACGGCGATACGCTTAACGCGCAGGAAAAGTATTTCGCATATATGGCTGTTTCGGCGGCGAGGGAAAGGCTTTACGTAAGCTACACCTATAATCCCTCGGTAAATAACGAAAGCTCGATTGTACGCGAAATAGAAGCGACCTTCCCGAATGTGAGATTTGAGAAGGCTGAATACGAACTGAGCCTCGATATGCTTGAAAGCGACGCAAATGCCTTTGAGCTTCTTGCCGAAAACTATTCTCTTTCTGACGAGCTAACCGCTTCGTTAAGGGCTTATTTTGCCGACGAAGAGGATTATTCAGACAGACTCAGAGCGCTTGACAAAACCGTCGAAAACGCCGATATAACGCTTAAAAACAAGGAAACAGCCGTTTCGCTTTTCGGAAA
>CAMVRG010000069.1 GCA_947169815.1 uncultured Clostridia bacterium
AAGAGATGTTCTTGTGGTCAGCAATGTGCTCAGCAAATACAACGAATGCAACGGGGATATAAGCTACTGCGATAGTTGCGATATATTTTCCGTCGATAGCGGAAAGTCCCTTTGCAGCGCTGATAAATGTGAAATCGGGAACAGCAAATACCTTCATCTGGCTGAATACGCTGAAGTCAATTATAATGAGCTCAGGATTGCCTGTCTTTGTACCGATAACCGTAAAGACAGCAGCTACGAGATAACCTGCAAGAATACCGATAATGAACGGAATAAGTTTAGCCATTTTCTTACCGAAAACTGAACAAATCATAACTACGAAAAGAGTTACGAGAGCGCAGATAAATCCGAGCCAGCCGTGAAGTCCCATATTATAACCGCTGCCTTCGTTGGTAGCGAACTTGAGAGCGTCGCCTACCGCGTTGCCTGCGAGCGAAAGTCCGATAATAGAAACCGTAGGACCGATAACAACTGCGGGCATAAGCTTATTAATCCACTGAACGCCTGCAACCTTTACGATAATTGCAATTACAACATATACAAGGCCTGCGAAGATAGCGCCGAGGATGATACCTGCGTAGCCTGCTTCAACAGAAACAGCTCCCGCAAACGCCGCAAACATTGAGCCGAGAAACGCGAACGATGAACCAAGGAACACAGGGCTTCTGAACTTAGTGAAGAGTAAGTAAACGATAGTACCGATACCTGCGCCGAAAAGTGCAGCGGACTGTGACATACCGTTACCTACGATTGAGGGAACAGCGATTGTAGCTGCAAGGATAGCAAGCAGCTGCTGGAATGCAAAGATAATTAACTGGCCGAATTTCGGCTTATCTTTGATGTCATAAGCGAGTTTCATAGTTTTTCCTCCAAAAAATAATTTATTACATAAAAAACGGAGAACGGAGAACGGGAATAATCCCGTTCTCTATTCTCTGTTTATTTTGTACCGAATATTCTGTCGCCTGCGTCGCCGAGACCCGGAACGATATAGCCGTTTTCGTTAAGGTGGTCGTCCATAGCCGCACAGTAGATATCAACGTCGGGATGAGCTTCCTGAAGAGCCTTGAGACCTTCTGGAGCGGCGATAATGCACATAAAGATTATCTTCTTCGGGTTGCGAAGCTTAATCTGGGTAATAGCGTCAATAGCGGAGCCGCCCGTTGCAAGCATCGGGTCAACAACAAATACGTATCTTCTTTCAATATCCTTAGGAAGCTTACAGTAGTATTCAACGGGCTGTAAGGTTTCCTCGTCTCTGTAAAGACCGATATGACCGATACGGGCTGCGGGTACCATCTTGATACATCCGTCAACCATTCCGAGACCTGCGCGGAGAATCGGAACGAAGGCAAGCTTTCTTCCTGCAATCTGCTTACAGTCGGCAATACCGCAGGGGGTCTGAACCTTAATATCCTCTGTCGGAAGGTCACGCGTCGCTTCAAACATCATAAGCATTGCAATTTCGTCGATAAGACGGCGGAATTCCATAGTTCTCGTTTTAACATCACGGAGAATACTGAGCTTATGCTGAATAAGCGGATGGTCAAAAATTACGACTTTTCTTTCCATATTTTTGTCTCCTCTGACACAAATAGATTTATCCTTATGATAATATCAAAAGTGACCTCTTAACGCAATTAAATAACGGTTACAATTAATAAGATATTATTACAAATGTGTTACTTTAATCATATAAAAAGGACACCCCGTCAGAGTGCCCTTTATTCAGTTATTTCACCGTTATTTTTACCTTTTTGCTTACCGCCTTATAATAATCATTTCCGGCAAATTTAACGGTTGCGTTAAAGTTACCTTTTCTGGTAAGCCTTACCTTAAATACAGCTTTGCCCTTTGCGTTGGTTGTAGCCTTATAAGTCTTTCCCTTAATCGTTATAGATACTTGAACCTTTTTCAAGGCCTTATTCTTGCTTGTTTTAAAAGTTACAGAATACTTCTTGGTTTTTGCGTTCTGCTTAAACGTTTTATTCTTTGCCGTAATTTTGGGCTTGTCTTTGGTGATAGAAACTTTCGCCGTGGCTTTGACTCCTTCACAGGTAGCTGTAACAGTATAAGTTTTCGGGAGGATTGCGGTAGAGATTTTGTAATTAACGACTCCGTTTGCATCTGTTATTAACCATTGAACTTTGCCGTTAAAATCAACGCTTACCTTCCTTCCCTCAACCGGCTTTGATAACGAATCATAAACAGTTATCTTCAGATACGTACTTCCCGTATTATACACACGTTTTAAGCCTGACATTTTGATTGTTGACACAACGGACGATTTGCTGAACTTAGCTACAAGGTGAGTATCCTCCGTTACCTCAAAAGAATATGAAGCACTCGCTGAAACCTTTACGCCGTTTTTATACCAGCCGTCAAACTTATAACCGCTGTCAGAAATTGCCTTTACGTGTGCCGTCGAGCCTTGTAATAATACTGCGCCGCCGTCTGCAGTTCCGCCGCTTTCGGCAGTTACGCTTACCGTACAGTATTTAGTGAACTTTGCAACAAGGAACGTATATCCCGTAACCTCAAACGAATACTCGGCGTCTGACGATACCTTTTCTCCGTTCTCATACCAGCCGCTGAATTCATAATTATTATCGGGAGTTGCGATAACTGTAGCGTTTGCTCCTTTTTCGTAAAGAGCGCCGCCCTGCACGCTTCCGCCCTCGTCAGCGAAAGGCTTAACCTCATAATATTCAGTCTGAGGCTCATCGGCAAAGACTACTGTAAGAGTCTTATACTTCAAGCGTTCAACTGTATAATCAATAACGATAGTAAAGCTGTTTCCTATGGAGTCTGCTCCGGGTCCGCGGCTTAAGCTGTTTGAATCAGCATCAACATATACGTCTGCAACATCATCTTCATTGAAATCTAAACAGCCTGTATTAAGAGCATCGTCATAATAGTAATACTCGCCCCCTCTAAGAAAACCTGCAAAATCCTTTTCGGGAAGGACTACGGGGTTTTCATCCGTAAGGTAAACCTTTTCGTCCTGCTGTTCATCAAAAACGGGAGTAACGATTACATCGTGGTTGGGCATAGTGAAATCGCCGTTACCGTATTCATCCGTTATAATCTCAACGCCATTTGCAAGGAAGTTATTTGTGAAATAATATCCTTCAGGGATATTAGCGTCGTCGGCGTTGACCGTAACAGTTGAGCCTGCCTCTGCTTCGGTAATTTTATTTATACTTTCATCAAAGAATATAACGTCTTCGCCCGAAAGCTGATAAATCGGAGGAATTTCTTCAAATTCGGCTAATATTGAAACCTCCGTATCAGGCATTTCAAAGCCGTAGCCGCCTTCGTCAAGCCATAGCTCCGTATTACCTGACATTACATTAATGCACTTTAACCTGTTACCCTCGTCAGGAGTAACGGTCAAATAAACGTTTTCGCCCGATGCGGCAGAATTCTTATTTGCGCTGACCGTGCCGTTTCCGGTAGTATTAATGTTAATTGCGCTGACAGGTATTGCTTCAAATTCAGCATATACATCAACATCAAAGCCGGGCATATTGAATACATAAGGATAACGGAAGCTTACACCCTCGGTCATAAAACTTATATCTTTAAGTCTGTATCCGCTGTCTGCATACGGAATGAGATTTACGTCCCAGCCTGCGGGAATACCGTCTGTCTCATAGCCGGTATCAAGATAGCCGTGATTGTTAGTATGAACGGTAAGCTTATGTGTTATTCTTTCAAATACCGCGCGGATAACGGCGTACGGCTGAGCAGTCATAACGAACGAAGCGTTTTCTTCTCCGTTTACGGTAACGCCGCCCGATATAACTTCCCATTCCTTGAATTTCCAGCCAGCATCGGGAGTTGCGGTGAGATTTACCGTCTCCCCTAATACCGCGGTATTTTTATCGGCACTAGCCGTTCCGCCAGTTGCAGCAACAACGGTTATAGGGTTATCGACTTTTTCATATACAGCCTTAACCGTCACGTCCTCAGCGGGCATCATAAAGGAATCATGCTGAAGCGACGTGCTTCCAGAAACGATTTCCCAGTCCTTAAATACCCAGCCATCCGACGTTTTGGGGTCAAGGTGAATCAGCGTTCTCTCATACGCTTCGGACCTGTCCGCTGTGGCGTTTCCGCCTTCTGTTTTAACAACATTAATGTTAAATATTACTCTTTCCCACTTTGCGTATAAGGTCATATCTTCTTCAACAGTGTTGTCAAAATTCCACTCATTTACGCACTCGGGCTCAGTGTACCAGCCTCTTAACGCCCACTGGTGAACGCTCGGAGCAGCGGGCTCGGTAACCTTATCTTTACTGCTGACGAGATTCTGTGAAGCGGGAGCGCTGCCGTGACCGTTAGCATTGAAATTAACTGTTATATTACAGTGAACTTTACAGTTTGTCAGACCTGCATTCCAGCCGTTCTTTTTGTTTATTGCGTCCCATTCCGCCTTGGTTCCGTCAAAGTAGATATCCTTAAGCTTATCGCAGTATGCAAACGCATAGTTGCCGATAGTTTTAACGCTGCTGGGGATATGTACCTCGGTCAGTTTTCCGCAGTTTGCAAAGGAATAATCGCCTATGGTTTTAACGGTTGAAGGAAGCTCAAGAGTCGGAATTTCAACATAGCGGAAGGTTTCTTTACCTGTATTTGTTACTTTATTCAGATTGAGTGAAGTTACCGCAAAGGCATTCCATCTGTGAGACATAACAGTCTGCTTGTCGAGAAATTCGTCATCGGAAATGCTGTCAACGGTAAGCTCGCCCGACTTTGTAAGTTTCCAGTAAAGGTTGCTTCTGTCGTATTCATAGCCTGTTCCGTCCCAGGTGTCGCCGCACCAGCCGAACCAACCGTCGGTACAGTTTGCTATAAGCTTCGGAGAAAAGCGAACGATTTCACCGTTCCAGTTTGATATGGAACCGTTATAATCTACGTCGCACTCGCTGTCAATGCAGGCAAACGTATCGTTATACATACGCGCGGGCTTAGAAATAGTTACTTTTTTCAGATGGTCGCAGTCTTCAAACGCGCCGGTTGAATACTCCTTGCCTATAACAGTAACATTAGGCAAAGTAAGCTCGCTGAGCTGACTCCCAGAAAAAGTGCCGTAGGTAACTTCCGTAATTGAATCGGGAAGAACATTACTGTAAAGCAAGCTGTTTCCGTCCTCGCTGAGAACGTCTATTTTACTGAGATTGGTACAGCCGTAAGTGTCAGGAGTTGAGGTCATACCCATATCAACATATAACGCGAGCGTCCTCAAATTATAATACTCTTTTAAATGCATCATACATTCAATAACTTTAAGCCCTGCGATTTGTTTTGGAAGAAGCAAGGCGGTTATATACTTGTTTCCGGTGTTTCCGGTAATAACACATTCAGTATTAGCAGAGTTTCTAATAAATGTCCAATCGCCCTCCTGCTCTGCGTAAGCAGAAAGAGGCAATACTGCGAATGTCGATATTATCATTAATACCGATAATAATAAAGACAATACCTTTTTCATAAATTTCACTCCTTAATATTAATAATTTAATTATACTACAAACCTTCAGAAAATAATACAAAAAAATTGTTAATATTTACAGAACCTTGTTAAGATACTGTCCCGTATATGATTTATTAACCTTCGCTACCTCCTCGGGAGTTCCCTCGGCGACGATTTTTCCGCCGCCCTTTCCCCCCTCGGGACCGAGGTCGATAATATGGTCGGCGCATTTTATTACGTCGAGGTTATGCTCGATAACGACGATTGTATTTCCGCTGTCAACGAGAATATTAAGCACGTCGAGCAGCTTCGATACGTCGGCGGTATGGAGTCCCGTCGTAGGCTCGTCGAGGATATAAATAGTTCTGCCAGTCGAGCGCTTTGAAAGCTCGGTTGCAAGCTTTACTCGCTGTGCCTCGCCGCCCGAAAGAGTCGTTGCGGGCTGACCGAGCTTGACGTAGCCGAGTCCTACCTCGGAAAGAGTTCTCAGCTTTCTTGAAATCTTCGGCTGTGACTCAAAGAATTCAACCGCCTCGTCAACCGTCATTTCAAGAACGTCGTATATGCTCTTTCCCTTGAATTTAACCTCAAGCGTTTCGCGGTTATATCTTCTTCCTCCGCAGACCTCGCAGGGTACGTAAACGTCCGCGAGGAAGTGCATTTCAATTTTTACTATTCCGTCGCCCTGACACGCCTCGCAGCGCCCTCCTCTTACGTTAAATGAGAAGCGGTTCGCCTTAAAACCCTTCTTCTTGGCGTCGGCGGTTGAGGCGTATAAATCGCGTATATCGTTAAAGACGCCCGTATATGTCGCGGGGTTTGACCTCGGAGTTCTTCCTATCGGCGACTGGTCGATATTTATTACCTTATCAAGCGCGTCAAGTCCCTTCATCGACGAAAACTTACCCGTATGCTTCTTAGCGCGGTTAAGTCTGTTCGCAAGGTGCTTATAGAGAATTTCATTTACAAGCGAGCTCTTGCCCGAGCCCGAAACGCCCGTTACCGCTATAAATTTACCGAGCGGAAATTCAACGTCGATATTATTAAGATTATTCTCCTGAGCGCCGTATACCGTCAGTTTTTTACCGTTGCCGTCGCGGCGAGAGGAAGGAACGGATATGCTCCGCTTTCCGCTGAGATACTGCCCCGTAATACTGCTTTCGCACTTCATTACCTCCTCGGGAGTTCCCGCCGCGACAAGCTCGCCGCCGTGAACGCCCGCGCCGGGTCCTATATCAACGAGGTAATCCGCCTCGCGCATAGTTTCCTCGTCGTGTTCAACTACAATAAGAGTATTACCGAGGTCGCGGAGATGGCGCAGAGTTGCAAGAAGCTTGGCGTTATCCCTCTGATGTAGCCCTATTGAAGGCTCGTCGAGGATATACAAAACTCCCATAAGCGAGGAGCCTATCTGGGTTGCAAGCCTTATTCTCTGAGCCTCGCCGCCCGAGAGCGTTCCGCTGTCACGCGAGAGCGAGAGATAATCAAGCCCTACGGAATTGAGGAAGGTAAGTCTTTCCTTAATCTCGCGGATTACGAGGTTACCTATAAGCATTTCCTTTTCGGACAGTTTAAGGTTATCTATAAATTCAAGCTCCTCATTTATTGACATTTTACAGAATTCATATATATTCAGACCGCCTACGGTTACGGCAAGGGGCGCGGGTTTAAGCCTTGCGCCGCCGCACTCGCCGCAGCGGCAGTCGCGCATTACCGATTCAATATCGGCTCTCGACCAGTCCGACGTCGTTTCGCGGTAACGTCTCTGAAGATTTCCGACTATTCCCTCAAAATCGTTGAGATAGGTTCCCGAGCCGTATGCGGTAACGCGTTTCATTTTAATCTTTCTTCCGCGCGTTCCGTAAAAAATTACGTCGAGCGCCTCTTCGCTGAGCATTTCAACGGGCATATCAAGAGAGAAATTATACTCCTTTGCGAGCGCGTCAATATACATCCTCGCAATAGAGCTTCCCTCGGCTACGTTCCAGCCGCTTGCTTTTATTGCGCCCTGATTAATCGAGAGCTTTTTATCGGGAATAATCAAATCGGTATCAATCTCTTTGAACGTTCCGAGTCCGTCGCATTTCGGGCACGCGCCGAAAGGATTGTTGAACGAGAACATACGGGGGCTCATTTCCTCCATGCTTGCGCCGTGCTCGGGGCAGGCGTAATTAAGGTAAACCAGCTCCTCTCCCTCGCCTATGAAATCAATCAGCACAACGCCCTCGCTGAGTCTTGTTGCGGTTTCGACGGAATCGCTTAGCCTCGATTTGATTTCTTCCTTGATTACAAGACGGTCAACGATAACCTCGATATTGTGTTTATTATTCTTTTTAAGATTTATGTCATCGTTGATGTCGAAAACCTCGCCGTCAATTCGTACTCTGACATAGCCCTGCTTTCTTATATCGGCAAGCTCCTTTACGAATTCGCCCTTCTTACCTCTTGCTATCGGCGCCATAACCTGAAGGCGCGTTCCCTCGGGGTAAGACATAACCTTCTACATGGCCATCTGTGTGACACGATGGTTCTCTCTGCCGCAGTTGGGACAGTGAGGTATACCTATCCTCGCCCATAAAAGACGGAGGTAATCGTAAATCTCCGTAACCGTTCCGACGGTTGAACGCGGGTTCTTGCTCGTCGTTTTCTGGTCTATTGAAATAGCGGGAGAAAGCCCCTCGATATAATCGACGTCGGGTTTTTCCATCTGACCGAGGAACATTCTCGCGTAAGACGAAAGGCTTTCAACGTAGCGCCTCTGCCCTTCGGCGTAGATAGTATCAAAGGCAAGCGAGCTTTTACCCGAACCCGAAAGTCCCGTGAAAACTATGAGCTTGTCCCTCGGGATTTCAATATCAATATTTTTAAGGTTATGCTCCCTCGCACCCTTTACAACAATATTTTTAATCATATAAATATTCCTCTAATCCCTTCATGCCCTGTTCGGTTACGGGCTTAATCCATTTTTTACTCTTATATCTTATCAACGAAAGTATTATCTTAATATAATCCTCTGCAAGATACATTATGATAAAGCAGACGAGAAACGGCGCTTTGAATACGTAGGCGGCAATAAGCGTTGCTGGTACGGAGCAAAGCCAAAGACCCGCCAAATCTATTTTTGCCGCCGTTGAGGTATCTCCGCCCGAGCGCAGTATTCCGACTATGAACACGAAGCCGAGCGTTCTTACAGGCATTTCAATTCCGTAAATCATAATTATATCCTCGGCGCTTTCGAGAGTCAGCGCGCTTATATTATTGCCCATATCGAAGATGCCGACAAGCGGCTCTCTGAATATAACCGAAATTGCGCCGATAATAACCGCCGCGGCGGGAACAAGAATAAGAAAGCGTTTTGAATCCTTTACGCCCATATCTATTCTTCCCTTGCCAACCGACTTTCCTACCATTACCGAGCAGGCGCTGCAAAAGCCTATGAAAAATACGTACGAGATATTTTCAAAAGAGCGCTGAATTGTAATTGCGGCAAAGTATTCGTAGCCCATATTTGAGAATATGAGGTTGAATATAAACGTACCCGAGCCCCAGAGCGTTTCATTAAGAATAACGGGGATAGCTCTTTTGGCAAAGACGCTGATATCGCGTCTGTTAAACGAGAAAACGTTGCTGATTTTAGTTACAAGAATATTTTTCTGCACGTATGAAATAATTACGAGTACCGCTACTCCCGCCCAGACGGAAATTACCGTAGCAAGCGCCGCTCCGCGTATTCCCATTTCTGGGAAGCCGAGCTTACCGAAGATAAGCACCCAGTCAAGAAAAATATTCATACCCGTTGTAACCGCAGATACGTACATCGGAAGGCGTACGTTTTCGGTTGAACGTAGAACGACGGAAAGCACGTTAGTTACCGCAACGGCGGGATAGGTAAAGGCAATTACGGTAAGGTATCTTGAGCCGTATTCAATTATCGTTTTATCCTTATTGAACATACCGATTACGGTATGCGGAAAAAAGAAGCTCGCTATAAAGAACATTGCCGAAACCGAAACGGCAAGCGAAAGAGCTATACCCATAGTCTTTCTGATACTCGGCTTATCCTTAGCGCCCCAGTACTGCGCAACGAATACGCCCGTAGCGGAGCAGGTTCCGAATATTACCATATTCATAAGCCAGCCCCACTGCCCCGCCATACCGACGGCGGCAAGCGATTCATCATCAAATGGACCGATTGGCGCAAACCTGCCATT
>CAMVRG010000070.1 GCA_947169815.1 uncultured Clostridia bacterium
AAGCGGTGTTTTGTTTCAAGTCCCGTCAAATAAGAAAAATACCAATTACCCAAATGGGTAATTGGTATTTTTGGTGTGAGAGACGGGACTTTCGTCGTCGCACATTCCGTGATTAAAGCATTTTGCACGCAAAATGCTGACAATCACTCCATACGCTCCTCCTCTCCGCAAAATTACATCAGCGTAATTTTGCGGGTGTGATAAACTCTGCGCGTTTATCACATAAAAAATACGGAATACCCAAATGGGTACTCCGTATTTTTGGTGCGAGAGACGGGACTTGAACCCGTACGAGTCTCCCCACACGCCCCTCAAACGTGCGCGTCTGCCGATTCCGCCACTCTCGCGTCAACATTACGAATTATATCAAATCACAGTATAATTGTCAACAGTTTTTTTAAAATTTTTAATTATCTGTATTTATTATTTTATAATCGGCAGCGGCTTGTTTCAACAGCCGCTCTCTGTCGTTAATCTCGGGAGAGCCCGAAACCTCGGCTATTAACTTATCAAGTTCATCCTTTATTTCGCTTCCTTTAAAGCCGATTCCAATTAAATCGCTTCCGTCAAGGGCTAAGTCGGATATTCTGTAAGGCTCGCCCTTTTCTAAAATATCCTCAGCAGCAACTCTTACTCTTTTTATCAGTTCAATTTCAGGCATAGAACGCTCAAGGTTATGAGCGAGCAGGTCAGCCGTTTTTATATCAAAATAATCAAATACAAGCTCCGCTCCGAAATTTCTCATCCACTTTTTTATACTGCTTCTCTTTTCGGAAATATGCAAATCGTGGATTTCAATAAGATTCAGAACCTTACATTTAAAGTCGTTACTAACCTTAAACCGATTAAGAATTACGCGCGCGTATTCTACGCCCTTTTCGGGGTGTCCCTTAAAATGGTCAAAGCCGTATTCGTCAGTTGTTTTACAGTCGGGCTTAGCTATATCGTGAAGAAGAAGCGCAAAGCGGATATAATCCTTCTTAACTGAAAGGCATAAGGATTTTACAATATGAGTATAGACGTCATAAATATGCCATTTACTGTTCTGAGGAAAATCAAAGCAGGGCTTAAGCTCAGGGATTAAAACTGCGATAATATCGCGGTAATTAATAAGCACCTGTTCTGCAAAATCGCCGAGAAGCAGTTTTTTTAGCTCAACGAAATTCCGCTCAAAAGCAACATTTAAAAGAAGCTCTTTGTTTTCAAACATAGCTCTTTTCGTTTCGTCTTCGATATCAAAGCCGAGCACGGCGGAAAACCTCAGCGCCCTCATAATTCTGAGCGCGTCCTCTCTGAAACGCTCCGAGGGGTTACCTACTGCGCGTATTAGCTTATTATCAATATCCTCAACGCCGCCGAAGAGGTCTACTATTCCCTCCTCCTCATTATAAGCGAGGGCGTTAATAGTAAAATCGCGGCGGGATAAATCATCCTCGAGGGAGTCAACAAATTTAACGCTTGACGGGTGGCGGTTGTCGAGATATTCTCCGTCGCTTCTGAAGGTTGTTATCTCATAGTTTTCTCCGTTTAAATGCGCGGTAATTGTACCGTGTTTAAGTCCCGTTTCAAAAAACTTAATACCGTTTTTTTCAAGCACCGCTTCGGTTTCCTCGGGTTTTGCCGATGTTGTAATATCAATGTCGGAAACCTTATTTTTAAGCACGGAATCACGCACGCAGCCGCCTACGGCGTATGCGCGGTATCCGCTTTTTATAAGCAGCGATATTAACCTTTTTGAATCTTCGTTAAGCGTCATAATTTAAATAGATTTTTACTGCGTTTTTCTTATTGAAGTTTTCAAGTTCGGATAAAGCCTGAATCCTTTCCTCTTCGGTAAATTCAGGGGCTTCCTCGGGATAGTCCCAGTTAATAAATAAATCTTCTCTTGTACAGTACATAGCGCCGTCTTTAAGAATCCACGGATAAAAGTAAATCTTACGCTTATTCTTTACATAAATCAGCGTTCCCGTTTTACCCTCAGAGACGTTTTTAAAATACGCTAAGCCCTTAGCCTCTTTCATAAGAATTCTTACCTTCTGGGCAAAGGGCAGCTTACTGAACTGTTTTCTGTTTACAATCGGGAAAACAATTATTCCGAGGATAACCAGAATAATTATTCCCGCAACAATAAACGGCGCCACTATGCGTCAACTCCTACGGTTATAATTTCAAACGGTTTATATTCAAGAACGTCGGTTTCTTTAACCGTTTCTTCAAGCATATTAAGCACCTTAACGGGTTTGTCGAGAATTATATATCCCCTGTTTCCGTACTGCTCCGAAAGGCGGAAAACCTTCATTTTTCCGTCCTCGCTGAACTTGACTGCCTGAAGGAAAAGCGGCTCGAAGCACGGCAGCTTCCACTCGTCGTCGGTCCTGATAAGCGGGTTATTGTACTGAAGCGCAATATTATTAATTCCCGCGTTAATAGCGTCGCTTTTATGAGGCATTATCATATAGCAGAAGCTGTGCTCTCCGATATCGGATACGACGTCGGGACGCACGGTAGCTCTCAGAAGCGAAAGGCTCATTGTACTGTTATCAAAGCCCACGCCGTATTTACAGTCGTTAATAAGAGCGATACCACCGAAGGCTTCAGCTATTGAACACCACTTATGGTGGCAGGTTTCGTATCTCGCCTGCTGCCACGAGGTATTCTTATGCGTTTCGCGTTCAATATATCCCGCCGAGGTATCACATAGCGCCTTTCTTGTCAGAAGATTACACTCAAATACAGCCTTGGCAAGCTTATGCTTTTCCTGCCAGTTTACTCTGTTTTCAACCTCAATTCCCCTGCACCTTCTGAACACGCGGACAAGCATTGTCCACTCGGAGCTGTCGGTAGCAAGAACGCATCTGAATGTTGCGCACTCACCGTCAAGCTCATAGAGAGCGAGCGGCTCCTTTACGTTAACGGGAATAGTCTTTTCCTTATAGCTCGGAAGAATATCCCACGCGTCATAGTTACCTGGGCGGTCGTCATAGATTTTCAGCTTATTAAAGTCGCCTGAGGTCCACTCGCGTCCGAGCTCTAAATCATAAAGCGAATTAAACGAGCCGTCCTCGTTAAACGATACGGCGTAATACGGCGTAAGTACGTCGATTCCGTCAATTCTCAGCCAGTCGGTTTTCCCTTTTGAGGCTCTCAGAGACTTTGAGCCCATTGGCGCAATATCGGGAATAAGCCAGTTACCCTTTTTACCGAAGCGGGAGGCGGTTCCGTTTTTATTTTCAACGAAGGTCAGCGCGTCGCGCGGTATATTCAGCGAATTGAAATACTTTGAGCCCGTACCGATATATTCATCGAGAGCCTTGTCTACCTCTTTATAGTCCTTCATAGCGTCCTCATAAACGGGATGAATATGAGAGCCCGGAAGAATATCGTGGAACTGGTTGATAAGTACCTTTTTATAGAGCTTTCTGAACTCGTTCGGGCGCTTATCATTTCGCATAACCGAAAGGATTTCGGCGTTTCTCAGCTTCCATTCAAGGATACGGTTATACTTTTTAAGGTTTGCCTTTGTAGTAAAAGTTCCGCGGTGCATTTCAAGGTAAAGCTCGCCGTCCCAGGTTTCAAGCTTACCGTTATTTTTCAGATTCTTTTCAAGGAATTCAGCGCCGCCCATATGAGTTGTTTTCGGCATAGCTGAAACCTTATTAAAGCGGTGCATAAGCTCAAGCATTTCCTCCGTACAGCCCGAGCCGCCGTCGCCGTAGCCGAACATATTCATAGTCTGACCGCCGAGGTCCTTATCTATATACGCTTCCCAGTTAGCCTGAATCTGTGAGGGCGCGTTCCAGGTAATAAAGTGAGTAGGCGGAACGCACGCGAGAACCTCGCTTCCGTCAATACCGCGCCATATAAAGTTATTATGCGGAAAACGGTTAGTATCATTCCAGGTTGACATTTTATTTGATACAAAGTAATCAACCTTGCAGCCCTTTAAAATCTGAGGCATAATCCAGCTGTTTCCGAAAACGTCGGGAAGCCACGCGTTATTAACCGTAAATCCGAACATTCTCTTATACGCCTGCTGACCGTAGAGGCACTGACGGATAAGACTTTCGGCATTCGGAATATTACAGTCAGGCTCAACGTACATAGCGCCCACGGGCTCAAACTGTCCCTTTTTGACCTTTTCCTTAAGCTCCTCAAATACGTCGGGATAGTATTTTTCAAGAAGCTCGTAAACATAGGGCTGAGTATGTGTAAAGATAAAATCGGGGTACTTGTCCATTAGTCTCAGCTGTATAAGTACGGTTCTGAGGTTCTTCTGAACGGTATGAATTCTTCGCCAATAGTATGCGATATCGAGATGCGAATGAGCTATAAGCGCAACGTCGCCCGAGCCCTTATAAGTATCGTTAGAATAAATAACGTCCTCAATATACTGCTTTGCTTCCTTAATTCCGCTGAGCTTTTCGCCGTAAAAATCGACAAGATTCATAGCGTTGTTAAGCTCGCGGTCAAGGAAATTGCGATAATCCTCGCTAAAGCTTTCGCCGTCCATAATATCAAGAAGAAGCTCAAAATCCCAGACTAAATCCTGAACGTCCTTATCAACCGTAACGAAATACGCGCCGTCAAAAATCTGACGGCAGCCGCGATGCGCAAGAGAATCGGGGTTTCTTTCATCGTCGGGCTTTGAACGGTTATAGCCTTCTATTTCAATATGAAGCGTTTCGTTTTCATTAATATAAGGAGTAAGCAGTATTCTTTCACGGTTAGGGTCTATTCCTCCTACGTATTTACCGTTAACTTTAACGCACATTTCTGCAGCGGTTTTAAGATAAAAATAGACCTCTTCGCCATACATTTCCTCGGGAATACGCGCATCGACCTTAATAAATACGGTACCGTCGGGGGTAAAATACATATCGTCCCTTTTAAGCGCTCTGTAATCCTTGGAATAATACTCATATTCCATTTCTCCGATTTGACGGGCGTCACGAATAAGGAGACCTTCAATCTCCTTCTTTTTATCGTATATATGTTTTCTCAGCCAGCCGTATCGCAGCTTGGTCCACTCGTCGCTTCTCATCGAGCGGCGTTCAACCTTAATATGAGCCATAAGCTACACCTCCTGAAAATAAGGTCTTTTACGTATAGCGTTGACCTTAATATCCTTTTTGAGGTCAGATTTTACCTGCTCCTCAATCCAGGCAATACAGCGGTGAAGAATAAGGCATTTTGAGCATTCCCCTCTGAACACGAGAGTTACCTCGTTTCCGTTTTGCTCTATGAACTCTACCCAGCCGCCGTCGCCCTGAAGCTTCGGCTGAATTACGTTTTCGATATAATCCTTTACGCTCATTGTTTCTCCTCAGGCACTAATAATATCGCCCATCACCTTACGGATTTTTTCAAGTCTTAAGCCTGCTTTATCTTTATTTACATCAACTATTGAATAGTAAACCTTGATTTTCGGCTCCGTTCCGCTCGGACGTACCGAAAGCCACGAGCCGTCGGTGAAAACGTATTTGAGTACGTTTTCTTTCGGAAGATTTCCTACGCCGTTTTTATAATCTATTATTTCCTTTATTCCGTCAAAAAGAGTATTTCCCTTTTCGCGGAAGGTTACCATAAGAGACTGAATTTTTTCGGCTCCGTCTTTGCCTTTAAGCACGAAGCTGTCAAGAAAGTCGAGATAATAGCCGTACTCTGTATAAATTTCATTTAAGCCGTCGACAAGAGTTTTGCCTTTATTCTTGTACCAAGCAGCCATCTGACAGATAAGCATTGACGAAACGACGGCGTCCTTGTCCCTCGCGTGAGTTCCTACCAGATAACCGTAGCTTTCCTCATAGCCAATGACGAAATTCTTACCCGTTTTTTCATAGGCGTTAATCCTGTCTCCTATATACTTAAAGCCCGTAAGAGTTTCTTCAACGCCGAGCCCGTAGCTTCTTCCTATATTCGCGCCGAGCTCGGAGGTCACGATGGTTTTTACAAGCATTGACTTATCGTTAATTTCGTCCTTATGCATTTCACATATAAACTTAACGAGAAGCGCGCCCGTCTGGTTACCAGTAAAGAGTACAAAATCGCCTTTACCCCTGACGGCTATACCGACTCTGTCGCAGTCGGGGTCTGTACCGAGGACTATATCGGCGCCGATTTCCTTAGCCTTTTCAATAGCGAGTGTAAGGGCTGCTCTGTCCTCGGGGTTCGGGGATTTAACGGTAGGAAAGTTTCCGTCGGGCTCTCTCTGTGAATCAAGAACGGTAATGTTCATATTCTTAAGCGTTTCACATACGGGAACAAGCCCCGTTCCGTGAAGCGGAGTATATACAATTTTCAAATCGTTCTTTTCTTCATAGACGCTCTGCTTTTTAACAGCCTTGATAAATTCGCCGAGTTCCTTATCATATATTCCGATTATCTTTTTATGCTTTAAGTAATATTCGGCGTCTTTTACGCCGCTGTAAACTGAGGTATAATCCGTAATAGCATTGATATAAGAAATCACGTTATTAGCGTCGTCGGTACAAAGCTGACATCCCGTTGAATCATATACCTTATAGCCGTTATACTCCTTAGGATTATGCGAAGCGGTAATCATAACGCCCGCGGTGCAGCCCAAAAGACGGGTCGTAAAAGACAATACGGGAACGGGAACTATTTCAGTATAGGCATAAACCTTTATTCCGCTTGCGGCAAATATCCTCGCAGCGTCCCACAGAAAGCCGCGTGAATTAAGTCTTGAATCGCAGGCGATACAGACCTTAATTTTCCCCTTATTATTCGCTTTAAGGTAATTAGCGAGTCCGAGGGTAGCCTTACCTACCGTATACTGATTCATACGGTTAGTACCCGCGCCCATAATACCTCTGAGACCGCCCGTACCGAAGGATAAATCCTTATAAAATCTGTCCTCAATTTCCTTTTCGTCTTTAATATCTTCAAGCTCAGCCTTCGTAATTTCGTCGAAAGTAAGCCACTCGCCGTACTTTTCTTTATAAGTCATACCTAACCTCAAAAGGGCAGAATTAATCTGCCCTGATATTATTTATTCTTTTTCCTGTTCTTTCTTTCAAGAAGCTCATTTTCTTCCTGCTGACGTCTGAGCTCAGCTTCTCTTTCCTTTTCAGCCTCCTCAGTCTCTGCGGCTGCCTTAGCCTCGTCGTACTTGGAAGCAATCTCGTCAAGACGGCTGTAATTCTCAGCCTGTTTCAAGAGCTTTTCAGCGTCGTTATAAGGCTTCGCGGCGCGGTTGAATTTAGCGAATTCATCCATAAGCACCTTTTCCTTTTTCTGAACTTCTTTCTTTTCGGAAATAAGCGATTTTGCCTTTGCCTTATCGCCCGCCTGATTAGCCGTATAAATCTCTTCGTCAAGCTCATCCTCTCTGTCAAACAAAGAGGTAAGAGCGCTCATATCGGGCTTCACGAAAGCGTTAAGAGTTCCGTAGTACTTATCGTAAGCGCGCTTTGCCGAAAGCTTGCTTTTTGCAAACTCAATTCTGAAGGAACGGAATTCCCTTTCCTCCTCAGTTGTCTTGGGAAGCGCCTTAGCCTCCTTAACCTCGGTACTTACGGAATCAAGATTAATAGTGTTAATAAAATCGAGTCCCTGAGAATAGATATCGCGGTAAACGTCGAGCTTATGATGACCGAGCTCGCTTTCAAACTTACCGAGTTCCTTGCATACGAACTTGGAAATATCAATTTCTTCGTTGAAAGTACGCGCTTCACGGTAAGCCTTTTTAGCCTCCTTACGCTCGCTCTTCGGAGCGTTGCGGTAATCGTACTTTGAAACGTTCTTAGGCTCTGCCTCGGACATTTCTCTCGCGTTTTCAACAAGGTCGATAGCCTCGACAAGCTGTCTGTTTTTAAGAGCTCCGTTTGCGTAGTCCTCAAAGAGGGCGCGTATCTGAAGAACGCGGATAACGCTCTTCTGCTTTTTCTCGTCAAAATCATAGAAGAAATACGGAACGACGTTAAGGAACGCGCCTACAGCCGCAACGATTATAAGAGCGGGAATGAACTTATAAAGAAGGTCGGGCTGTCCCGTTTCTATATCGAGGATATCAAACGGCTTTTCAAATCCGTTGCCCTCGTAAACTCCGAATTTCTCCTGAATAGCAGGAAGAACGGCAGAGGTAGCAAGCGTAACGATATTACCGATAGTTGCAACGGCTGCGAACATACCGTCAATTCTTTCGCCCGATTTATACTGCTGAAAATCGCGGATATCCGCCTGAATAGCGGGCGTTGTAATCTGTTCAACTGAGCCGAAAAGGTAGTTAACCCAAATACATATAACAAGCCACCAGAAGCTGCGAACATTAATAATCATAAGTAAAATGCACACAACGTTCATTATATTTACGGTTATAAGCACCTTCTTTTTGCCGAAACGCTTTACGAAGAAGGGTGCAAAAAGCATTCCCCAAAGCGAGGCGTTACCGATAAGGGTCCACGCAAGGGCGTACTGATTACCGCTCGCCGTATGTCCGTAGCTCTGATTATAAAGAAGAATGTTTGAATATGTAAGCTCAAGGAATCCGAGCCAGCCTGCGAGGGCTATAATCCAGAAATACTTATTCTTCGCAACCTCTTTAAGCGCGTCCATAAAGCGAATCTGAATAGTATGAGTTTTAGCCTGGACAATTTTTTCTCTTGTATTAGCCCATACTACGATAGTAAGACCTATGCCGAGAACCGCATAAATTGGATATGTAATTCTGTAAACTATAAGATTAGTCTGGTCATTATTAGCGAAATACTGCGCAATAACGGGGTTAAGTATATTCATAATTGACGGAGCAAGAGAATATACAACCGCCTTAACCGCAAGAACGTCGGTTCTCTCCTGAGTATTCGGAGAAAGAACGTGAATTAGGTTTTCATACGCGTCGCGGAAGAAATTAAAGAAGAAATGAAGCGCAAGGTTACAAATAAATACAACAATTACCTTTATCCAGTAGCCCTTATCGTAGCCGAGGACCTTACCCGGGAACATCGAATACATCTGTTGATACGGGAACCAGACGTAAACAAGCGCAATAAGCGCAGTCGGGATACCCATTGAAAGCAGATAAGGTCGGTATTTACCGCCTTTGCCGCGCGTATTATCTATCATATTGGCTCTTATTCCCGTAAGAGGAATATTAAGAAGAGTTGCAAGAAGATAGATAATATAAGTGTGTGACGGACCTACTCCGATTGCGGTACTTACAATAATATTTGTCGTACTCACAATTAAAGTTGAGCCGAGCTGAATAATAAAGTATGCGCCGATACCGCCGAAAGCATAAGCGGCGATTTCCTTATACGGCATATACTTTCCTTTAGCGGGCTCGTTCCAGTTATAACGGACATTGTTAACAATACCCGTTACCTTTTGTTTCAAAGAAACATCAGCCATTTATATCTCCCCTTAAATGATTATAAAAAAATTATATCATATAAATATATATAATTCAAGAAATAAAAAGAAGCTGAGTTTAACCTTTACGTCAACTCAGCCTCGCTACTTTTCTTTAATTTTAATTAAACCGCTTTTATTTCTCATTGCTTCTTACGCAATCAACATATGCAGGGTCAGACATAGCTAAAATCTTCGCACATTTCATAAGTAAATTCATCATAATTACGCTTCCTCCTTTACAGTATTTACAC
>CAMVRG010000071.1 GCA_947169815.1 uncultured Clostridia bacterium
CGTACGGAATCATTCTGGCAGCGTACGGAGGTGAAGCAGAGATAACTGCCGTCGGCGAAGCCGCACTGCAGGGAGGAACAAAAATCACACCTGCCGCAATCGGTGTGCTTGCCGCACTCGGTATTTACGACGTGCCTGTATATAAAAAGCCGGTGCTTGCCATTATTTCAACAGGCGACGAAATTGTCAGGGGCGATATAAAGCAGGGGCAAGTTAGGGATATCAACACCTTCCTGCTGTCCGCTGCCGCAAAGGAACACGACTGCGAGGTTTATGAATACGGCGCGGTAAAAGACAACAGAAATGAAATTGAAAACGCACTCAAAAACTGTATTCAGAAAGCCGACACCGTGCTGATTTCGGGCGGCTCGTCGGCAGGAACAAGAGATATGACCGTGGATATTATCGACTCGCTCGGCAAGGCGTATTTCCACGGAATCGCTATGAAACCCGGTAAACCGACTATATTCGGAATTGTTGACCAAAAGCCCGTTTTCGGGCTCCCCGGTCATCCGCTCGCGGCATATTTTGTATACCGCCTTATAGTCAGCGAGTACCTTAAAAGCATAATGAATACGCCCGCAGACAAGCCGAAGAAAAGCGGCGTGCTTGCGGTAAATATTCCCTCAAATCACGGCAGAGAGGAATTTCTCTGCGTAAAATACAACGAAAATAACGAGGCCGTTCCCGTGTATACAAAATCGGGCATTGTGTCCGTACTCAGCGAAGCCGACGGCTTTATCCGTATTGAGCGAAACGCCGAAGGCTTATTTAAAGGAACGGCTGTGGAAATATATGAATTATGAAGTATAACTATCTGAATAACCTACCGCTTGACGAAGCGAAAAGTAAATACTATGCGTATCTCAAAGAGGTCGGCTTAAGCGGTAAAACCGAAACCGTCCCCGTAAACGACGCGTGCGCAAGAGTAATTAAAAACGCCGCTTATGCGCATATCTGCTCCCCGCACTATAACGCCTCCGCTATGGACGGCGTTGCGGTAAAAGCGGAGCTGACCTTTACTGCAAGCGAGCGCACGCCAGTTACCTTAACGCCCGCGGATTATACCGTCGTCGATACGGGCGACCCGCTCCCCGATAATGCCGATTCGGTTATTATGGTTGAGGATTTAATTGAAGGTGAAAACGGAAATTACGAGATAATATCTTCCGTCGTACCGTGGCAGAACGTACGTCAGGTCGGCGAGGACATCTGTATGGGCGATATGATTGCGCCGTCGGGTACCGTGCTCACGCCGTCGCTTTGCGGCGCTCTGCTGGCAGGCGGTATTACCGAAATTGAGGTTATAAGAAAACCGCTTGTCGGAATTATCCCGACGGGCGACGAAATCGTACCGCCGACCTCCAACCCGCAGAAGGGCGATATTATTGAGTTCAACTCAACGGTCTTTAAAGGAATGCTCGGCGAAATGAACGCGAAAGCAAAGGTCTATCCGATAACGCCCGATAAAAAAGAGCTGATAAAAGCGGCTATTGAAAAAGCGCTTTCGGAATGTGATATCGTGCTTGTTTCGGCAGGCTCCTCCGCAGGGCGCGACGATTACACAAGCGATATTATCGCGTCGCTCGGTACAGTGCTTGTCCACGGAATAGCGATTAAACCCGGTAAACCCGCCGTGCTCGGCGAGGCGCTCGGAAAGCCCGTTATCGGTCTTCCGGGCTATCCCGTTTCCGCTATTGTAATTATGGACGAAATCGTGCACGACATCGTGGCGATGTATTACGGAAAGCCGCAGTTACCGAGAGAAACGGTAAAGGCAACGCTTGCAAAAAAGATAGTATCTTCTCTTAAATACAGCGAATACGTCCGCGTTTCGCTCGGAAGAATTAACAACAAACTCTCCGCCTCTCCGCTTGCGCGCGGCGCGGGGGTTATAACGAGCTTTACAAAAGCGGACGGCGTGCTAATTGTACCGCAGAACTGCGAAGGAATTGAAGCGGGCGAAGAGGTGGAAATCCGCCTTAATAAGCCGCTTTTTGAAATTGAAAATACGCTGATTGTAACGGGAAGCCACGACCCGCTGATTGACGAGGCGGCTGACTTTCTTGCAAGAAAGGGCGCGCCATTCAGAGTCTGCTCAACCCACGTCGGCAGTATGGGCGCTATTTACGCCGTACGCGACGGTCTTGCGCACCTCGGCGGAATTCATCTTCTTGATACTGAAACGGGAGTTTACAACAAATCCTATGTTGAAAAATATCTTCCCGAGGGCAGCGCCGTAACCGTAAAGGGCGTCGGCAGGGTGCAGGGCTTAATGGTACAAAAGGGCAATCCGCTCAATATTAAAGAGTTCGGGGATATTAAAAACTGCCGCTACGTCAACCGTCAGCGCGGCGCTGGTACCCGTATTCTCTGCGACTATCTTTTAGAGAAAAATAAACTGACTCCGACGGAGATTGACGGTTATCATAACGAGGAGTTCACTCATACGGCGGTTGCGGCGCTTATTGCCGCGGGTAACGCGGACGCGGGGCTCGGGATTTATTCCGCCGCTAAGATGTACGACCTTGATTTCATTCCGATTTGCAATGAAACATACGAGTTTCTGATTGATAAAAGCTATCTTGATAACCCTATGGTAAAGGCGTTTTTAGACGTTATTTACTCGGACGAATTCAGGAAAAGACTTTCCGAAATGGGAGGCTATGTATAATGCTCACACATATTAACGAAAATGGCGAAGCGGTTATGGTTGACGTAGGCGGCAAGGATATTACCGTACGTACCGCAAGGGCTTACGCGAGAATAAAGATGCAAAGTAAAACGCTTGAAGCGCTTCTTTATTCCGATTTAAAAAAGGGCGACGGTCTCTCCGCCGCGCGGATTGCAGGAATTATGGGAGCAAAGAAAACAAGCGGGCTGATTCCGCTTTGCCACAATATTCCGATTGATAAAATCACCGTGGATTTTAAAAAGGAGAGCGACTGCACGCTCGGTATCTATGTCAACGCTAAATGCACCTATAAAACGGGAATTGAAATGGAAGCGCTTACGGGCGCGTCAGTCGCGGCGCTTACGATTTATGATATGTGCAAGGCGATTGACAGAGCTATTGTCATTGAAGAAATAAAGCTGCTTGATAAAACGGGCGGAAAGAGTGATTACCACCGTGAAGGATAATTTCAAAAGAGAAATTACATACCTGCGGATTTCCGTAACTCAGCGCTGCAACTTAAACTGCGTTTATTGCGGCAAGGAGGACTGCGCAAAAAAAGCGGCGGAGCTCTCCCCTTCGGAGTATTACAAAATCGCAAAAGCCTTTGCAAAATGCGGGATTAATAAAATACGAATTACGGGCGGCGAGCCTCTTGTAAGAAACGATATAGCGGAGATTATAAAACTTATACATACAATACCCGAAATTGAGACAATTTCTCTGACAACCAACGGCGTGTACTTAAAGCAGTATGCAAAGGAGCTTAAGGCGGCAGGGCTTGAGAGCGTGAACATCAGCCTTGATTCAACGGACGGAAGCACCTACCGTCATCTTACGGGCGCCAATGTTCTTAAAAAGGTAATGGAAGGAATTGACGAAGCCGAAAAAGCGGGACTTTCCCCCATTAAAATCAACGCCGTGCTTATGAAGGGCGTAAACAGCGACGGCGCGGGAGAACTAATCAAACTTGCAAAAAACCGAAAAATTGACGTACGCTTCATCGAGCTTATGCCGTTTTCCGATGAGGGAGAAAACGCTCAGCTGATAGTAACGGGAGACGAAATTTTACAGCAATTCCCGTTTCTTGAATACACAAATACCGAAGGCACGGCAAAGTATTACTCAGCAAATGGCTTTAAAGGACGCGTAGGGCTGATAAACCCCGTAACGCATAAATTCTGCGGCGAATGTAACCGAGTACGTCTTCTTTGTGACGGTAAGGTTAAGCCCTGTCTCGGATACGATACGGCTTACGATATTATTCCGTATATCAATAACGAAGAACAGCTCGTCAACGAGATTAAAAATATCATTCTGAAAAAGCCCGAGGGACATAATTTTGAAAACGGAAACCCGACTCACGGGCTGAACCAGACGGGAGGATAACAATGGCAAGAGTAGTGGCAATCAATATAAGCGAAAAGAAAAAAACGCCGAAAAAAAGCATTCCCGAAGGAAGGCTGATTGAGGATTTCGGCTTTGAAAACGACGCGCACGCAGGAAAGTGGCACCGTCAGGTCAGCCTTCTTGCAAAGGAAAGTATTGAACGCGCAAAGGGTATGCGGACCGACGGGCTCTGCCACGGTATGTTTGCTGAAAACATTACCACCGAGGGCATTGTTCTTCACACTCTGCCGATAGGCACAAAGCTTAAAATCGGCGACAGCGCCGTAATAGAAATCACCCAAATAGGTAAGGAATGTCACGACGGCTGCGCGATAAAAGAACTCGTAGGTCAGTGTATAATGCCGCGCGAAGGGGTCTTCGGCGTCGTTCTAAAAGGCGGTACGGTTAAAGAAAACGACGAAATCAAAGTGCTGTGATTTTTTCACGTTATGGAACAAAAGGCATTTTGACCGACTGTACAGCCGATAACCGCGTCTGTACTTTTCTTTTGTATTATGCTATAATGAACCCGACAAATCGGGAGTTGCCTAACCGATTATAGCTCCGTGTGTAAAAGACGCTGCCGAGCTTTTGCACACGGGGAAAGCAATGCACTTAGTAAGAAAGTTATAAATAAATACACAACAAACTATAAATTTGTGGGTGAAAAGTAATGAATAATCATTTTATCAATATTCAGGAATACAGCAATCGCATCCTCCGCATTACCTATGGTGAAAAAGAGAATGATAACAACAGCAGTTTTATCGTTACGGCAAAGCCGATTCCAAATGCCGAGACAGATGTTGAAGTGAAGGTCGATAACAATCAAAATATTTCTTTTTTCAGAAAGGGCAAGCTGCTCTCATCCGTTAAACATCCTGCCTTTGAGCCTTACGATATTTACAAAAACGAGGGCGGTAATGTTGAAATAAGAGAAACTGCTGACGGAATGCGCTCCTCGGTTGTCAACAGCGAAAGACAGTTTGTCCGCAAATCAAATCACGCACGTCTGTCTATTGATATTGACGAAAATGAAACGTTGTTCGGACTCGGCTCGCACGAGGAGGGATTTCCCTGCATCAACGGTCAGTTTATTCCGCTGTATCAGGAAAACAAGCGGATTAGTCTTCCTTATTTCGTTTCTGATAAGGGCTATGCTTATCTGTTTGACTGCACATCGTATATGACCTTTGATAACAGAAGCGGCCATACTGCAGACTTCTATTTTGACAGTGTTGACGCCGTCGATATTTACTTTATTTTCGGCGACAGTTTTGACGAAATCTGCGCTGCTTACCGTTTTTTGACAGGCGTAACGCCTATGTTCCCCAAATGGTGCTGCGGATATATTCAGTCAAAGGAATACTATAAAACACAGCAGGAATTGCTTGATATTGCAGCCGAGTACAGAAGGCGTAACATACCGATTGACTGTATCGTTCAGGACTGGCAATACTGGAACAGCGGACTTTGGGGCGACAAAAATTTCGACACCAGCCGCTATCCCGATATGAAGGCGTGCACCGATGAGCTTCATAAAATGAATATCAATTTGATTATTTCCGTATGGAGCAATCTTATCGGTGACTCTCCGAATTACCGTGAATTCGCTCAAAGCGGCTTACTGCTCGGTGATAACAGCACTTATAACGCCTTTGATGAAAGGGCGAGAGAGTTATACTGGAAGCAGGCAAACGAAGGGCTTTTCAGGTACGGAATTGACGGCTGGTGGTGTGATTCGACGGAACCGTTTGACGTTGTATGGCGCGGTCCTGACAGAGGTACGCTTGAAAAGCGAATGAGCAGGAGCATAGCGGAGTTCAAAAAGTATCTCGATGACAGCGTTATCAATGCTTACTCAATCAATCATTCAAGAGGTATTTACGAAAATCAGAGAAAGACCTGTCCGGATAAAAGAGTTGTCAATATAACCCGTTCCGCATTATCGGGACAGCACCGCTATTCCGCTTTTGTATGGTCGGGCGATATCAGCTCAAAATGGGACGTTCTCGCCCGTCAGGTGAACATAATGCAGAATTACATTGCCTGCGGTGAGGCATATTGGAATTGCGACATCGGCGGCTTCTTTGTAAGGCAGGGAGCCGATTGGTTTAAGGACGGCGACTATGAAAACGGCTGTGACGATGAGGGCTATCGTGAACTTTATACCCGCTGGCTGCAGTTTGCAGTGTTCACGCCGCTTCTTCGTTCTCACGGAACGGATACTCCAAGGGAAATCTGGCGCTTCGGTGAAGAAGGAACACCTTACTACGAGGCAATCAAAAAAGGTATTGAACTGCGATACAGCCTTTTGCCGTTTTTCTATTCGGCAAATGCGGCGGTAACCTTCGACGGCAAAATGCCCGTTAAGGCGCTTGCTCTGGCTTTCCCTGAGGACAAAACTGCGTGTAAAAGCTTTGATGAATACCTTTACGGAGACACCTTCCTCGTCTGTCCGATAACCGAAGCCGGACTTAAAACAAAGAAAGTCTATCTCCCTGACGGCATTTGGTACGATTATTTTACTGATAAAAAATTCACGGGCGGAAAATATATTGAAGTCGAATGCAAGCTTGATAGAATACCGCTGTTTGTAAAAGCAGGAGCAATTATACCAACTGCAAAACCAATGCAATATGTTGACGAATTCCCAAACGAGCCATATACGGTTAAGGTTTATGCAGGCGCAGACGGATATTATCTGCTTTATGACGATGACGGAAAAACTTACGCCTATGAGAACGGCGAATACAGCCGCATAGAGATTCTTTATGACGATAAAACGGGCGCCGTAGAAACCAACGAGCTTAAGAACAGCGCTTATGCCCACCCGATTGAATTTAAGATAATCGGATAACCTGCGTAATCATTTGTTTGCTTTAGTATAACACACTGCTTAAAAGCACTCCGCCGGTTACTTAGCGTTGTAATGATTCTAAATAATGTGTGATGATTAACTCGACAAATTCTGATTTGAATACCATAGTTTTATACGGTTTCAAGTGTGATTATTAGCTGTTAATAAAATCTTCTGAAAGTGTTGAAAACAAACGGTTTATGAGAGTTTTCTCAACTATAAAAGTTATAAACTGTTATCGCTTATTATTAAACTCACTGACAATTATGTGGGAAATAATAAGGGAAAACACCCGTTGGTCTCAACGACTGTAATGTGTATGTGAATATTATAAAACACTTTTGGAGGAATTTCAATTATGAAGAAGTATATCACTGATGAAAAGAACGGACTTGACTATACACTTGTAGGTGATGTTTACCTGCCCAACTTTATTTCAACCGAAACGGATTATGAGATTGGCATGTGGGGACAACGGCACCTTAACTACCTAATGAAAAATCACAAGATTTTCTATGCCTCGCAAAAAACAAGATGTAAACTCAACTCATATCTGCACGATGTTGATGTCAGAGCAATCGAGATGTATGACCGCCTTGTTAAGCAACTCAAAGAGCAGCAAGGCATTACCGAACGGCTCAAAGCAGACGACATGATGGCTTGGGTTCAATCGATGAACAACATCACAAATCAGGCAAGAGAGATTGTTTATCGTGAGTTGATACACAATATTTGAATAAAAAGCAGCAGTTTTCACTGCTGCTTTTAACTATACTTTTTCTTTGTATATTTATTCCAAAGATTTCTCCGGAAATGTTTTTGCGATGTATTGATTACTCGTATTCCACCGTAGCAGGCGGTTTAGACGTGATGTCGTAAACAACGCGGTTTATTCCTTTGACCTCATTGGTAATGCGGTTGGAAACCTTTGCAAGAATATCATACGGAATTCTCGCCCAGTCCGCCGTCATAAAATCATCTGTTGTAACGGCTCTTATAATTATCAGATTGTCATAGGTTCTGTGGTCGCCCATAACGCCTACTGTTTTTACATCGGGAAGAACGCAGAAAAACTGAGCAAGTTTGCTTTCGTAACTGTTTTTGCTCATTTCGTCACGCAGAACGGCGTCCGCTTCCTGCAGAAGCTTTACCTTTTCTTCGGAAATTTCGCCGAT
The DNA here is from genome assembly GCA_947169815.1 of uncultured Clostridia bacterium. Lineage (GTDB taxonomy): Bacteria > Bacillota > Clostridia > Oscillospirales > Acutalibacteraceae > Eubacterium_R. The sequence continues at coordinate 8,099 of CAMVRG010000071.1, forward strand.
AATTCTTACGCCGAGTCCGGGTCCCGGGAAAGGCTGACGCCATACCAGTTCCTTTGGTATACCGAGCTTTTCGCCCACTCTTCGCACCTCGTCTTTAAAGAGGTCTGAGAGCGGCTCTATAACTCCGAGAAATTCCACATCCTCGGGTGTATTTACCCGGTTATGGTGCGTTTTAATAACAGCTGCGTCGCCCTTGCCGCTTTCAATACAGTCGGGATAAATCGTTCCCTGCGCAAAGTAGCCCTTATCGCTCTGCTTCCTGATTTCGTCCCAGAAAACGTTGAAGAACTCTGTGCCTATTATCTTTCTTTTCTGCTCGGGGTCGGAAACGCCTTTCAGCTTTGCGAGGAAATGCTTTCCGCAGTTGACTCTTACGAAGTTCATATCAAACAGCGAGGTGAAGGTTTTTTCGACAAAATCGCCCTCATCCTTGCGCATCAGCCCCTGGTCAACAAAAACGCAGGTGAGCTGTTTGCCTACGGCCCGGGAGAGCAAGCCCGCCGCAACCGAGCTGTCCACTCCTCCCGAAAGACCGAGGATAACATTTTTATCGCCGATTTGCGCTTTCAGCTTAGCAACGGTGTTTTCAATGAAGTTATCCATCACCCAGTCGCCCTTACAGCCGCAGACGGTGTAAAGGAAATTATATAAAATCTGTTCGCCGTATTCGCTGTGAGTTACTTCGGGATGGAACTGCACGGCATATATGTTTTTCTTTTTATTCTGCATTGCAGCGCAGGGACAGTCCGGTGTATAGGCAATAACCTCGTAGCCCTCGGGCGCATTTGAGATGTAGTCAGTATGGCTCATCCATACGATAGATTTTTCGGGGATATTCTCAAAAAGCGGTGAGGCTTTTGCAGTCAGCTCAATCTTGCCGTATTCCGAAACGGGCGCAGTGGCAACCGTTCCGCCTTCCATCCACGCAATCAGCTGACACCCGTAGCAGATACCGAGCACGGGCACGCCGAGGTCGAGTATTTCGCGGGTATAGTGAGGCGAGCTCATATCAAAAACGCTGTTCGGTCCGCCTGTAAAAATAATTCCCTTATACTTATTCTTTCTTATAGTTTCAAGGTCTGTAGTATACGGAAGTATCTCCGCGTAAACCCTGTTATCACGTACACGGCGTGCAATCAGCTGATTATACTGTCCGCCGAAATCAAGCACTAAAATCTTTTCCATAGGCAACTCCTGAAATTTGATAATTCTATTATAGCAAACTAAGCGTGTAATTCAAGATGAATTACACGCCGTTTTTAAAGCAATATGATATTGTGTTCCATACACTCATCGCGCATTTTATCGCTCCATACCGAGCACTGCACCTCGCCGATATGCGCCTTTTCGAGCAGGAGCATACAGAGTCTTGACTGACCGATACCGCCGACGATTGTAAGGGGAAGCGTACCATCGAGCATA
>CAMVRG010000072.1 GCA_947169815.1 uncultured Clostridia bacterium
CGATAATAAGGCGCTTATCAGAAAAAGACTTAAAACACCTGACCTGAAGCTTAAACAGATTAAGCTCGGAAGCGCCGCGCCCTCTCCCGTAGTTATCGCGTATATAAAAGGGCGGGCTGATAATGATACAGTTAATGAAATTGAAAAGAAACTGAAGGAAGCGCCGCTTGAGGCGGTAATGGATTTCGGCAGCGTCGAGGCGTTTTTACGGGGAAAGCCCGCCTCGCCATTTTCAACCGTCGGAAATACCGAGCGACCCGACGTTTTCGCTTCAAAGCTGCTTGAGGGAAGAGTAGGAATAATGCTTGAGGGAACGCCGTTTGTCCTCTATACTCCCTGTCTTTTTTCGGACAGCTTTTCCTCTCTTGACGATTATAATAACCCCTCGTTTTACGCCTCTTTTGTACGGCTTTTAAACTATTTCAGCTTTTTTATTTCGCTTTTTCTTCCCGCCCTCTATGTCGCTATAGGCTCGTTTCATCAGGAAATGATACCTACAACCCTTCTTTATATTATTGCCTCAAGCGAAGATACAACGCCGTTTTCGTTTGTTATTGAGGCGGTATTAATTCATATACTGTATGAGATAATGCGCGAGGCGGGGCTGAGGCTTCCACAGACCGTAGGTCACGCCGTATCAATTATCGGCGCAATCGTAATAGGCGAGGCAATGGTATCGGCGGGACTTATCGGCGAGCCGATGCTCGTAGTAGTTGCGCTTACCGCCATATCCTCGTACGTAGTCTATCCGCTGTACGAAATAGTAGCCGTGCTGAGGCTGGTATTTATTCTGGTTGCAGGGCTGACGGGTCTCTACGGGCTGACTCTTGCGATGTGCGTTTTCGGCGTAAATATATGCGCTCTGAGCTCCTTCGGAGTTGCGTTCAGCGCGCCGTTTGCTCCGCTGAAATTACCGTCAATAGGGGATACGGTTATACGCGAGGGATGGAAAAAGCTCGCGGGAAGAAGAGTAAGGATTAACGAGCTGGAGGGAAACGATGACTGAAGCAAAGAAAGGAAAAATATCCCCGCTCGGGCTATTTTGTATTCTTTTAACAGCAAGGCTTTCAGGGCTTGCCGTAACGCACGAAATAACGTTTTTTTCCTTCGTTTTTCAGCTTGCGCTGAGCTCGGTTTTAGCGCTTGCCGCTTACCGTATATCAAAAGCAGGTATAAACTGTTCGCGGCGTCGCCTTGTTCCTTTCGGGATAATACTTGCGGGAACGACCGCTATCAGTCTCTTTGACTTTAAGGAAAACGCAATATCGCTTAACGTACCCGATATACTGATAGCCGCTGTATTCTCCGCTGCAGTGCTTTATTCCGCCTCGCTCGGAACCGAGGCTGTCGCGCGTTTTTCACAGTTTTCCGCATCAATTCTCATTATTTCATTATTTCTTGGCATTGTCTGCAATATACGCAGAGTAAATTTTTCTGACGAAATAAAGCCCGAAATTTACGGAATATCTCCAATCAGTATAATTAAATGCCTCGATATTCCCGTACTTTATCTGATATTTTCTCCCTGCACAAAAGGAAAAAAAGAAAAGGCGCTCGCAGCCTCTCTCGCAGTCTCTTATGCTTTTGCGTTCCTTCTGTATTTTATGTGCTTTTTTGTATTGAAAAACGCCGCTAAATACTATCATTTTCCCGTATTTACTCTTTTTCAGCTCGGTGAAATCGGGAGCTATAACAAGCTTGATATTATGTATTCGGCGCCGCTTACGGCGGCTTTATTTACAAAGCTGTCCGCTTATCTTGTGAGGACAAAAAAATGAAAAAAATGATTATTTCCGTACTGATTATTGTTTTTATGCTTTCGGGCTGTTCAAAAAGCTATATGATTAATGAAATGTCGGTCGTTCAGGGAATTTCGCTTGACGAAATTAACGGCGAGGTTGTAATGTGTATCCAGTATCTTGACCTCAATAAGGGTTCGGGTAAAAACGAGGGGCTTAATTCCTCTCTTACCGCGAATGCCGAGGGAAGCGGAAAAACCCTTGTTGAAGCGGTTAAAAACCTCGCCTCTACGATGCCCGATAAAATCTATCTCGGTCAGGCGAAGCTTATTGTTATCGGCGACGGCTTTTATAAAAACCGAATGAATGAACTTGAAAACGAGTTTTTGCGTAATAACAATTTCCGCTGCGACCTTCTTCTTTCAAGAAGCAGGGAGGGGAGACGCGTAATTGAAAACGGCTTCAGAAACGAAAGAGTTCCGATTGACGGCGTTTGTAAGGAGCTGAGAAGCGAAAAAGCGCTCGTTACGGTTAACGATTATCTTTCCGACAACGACGTGAAGCTGCCCGAAATAATAAGCCTTGAAAACAGCGGTTATATAGTTTACTGAGAATTGAAAATAGTAACTATTTCCTTTTCGTTATTGCCGCTCTTCTGCTCTGCGCCGCCGCTCAGAGAAATGAGGGGAATTATAAAGCTCGCAAGGAAAACTATTAAAAATACGATAAGAAATTTCTTTATGGTAATCGCCCCGTTTCTTGACAATAATATAAAAATTATGTATAATATAATTTCTATAATAAGATTTTAATATGGGTAATTATATCTGTACCCGTAAATTCTATATAAATATTATTGTTAAGGAGGCGCCTTTATGCCCGCAAATTATATTTCCCCTATCTCAATGGAGGCTATCTCAACGCTCTGTGACGAGCTTAATAAAAATAACAGAATCGACCCCTCTAACTTTGAAAAATACGAGGTTAAAAGAGGGCTGAGAAATCCCGACGGAACAGGCGTTATGGCAGGGCTTACAAGAGTCTGCTCGGTTGAGGGTTATTATATACTCGACGGCGAGCGTGTTCCCAAGGACGGAAGACTTTTATACAGAGGCTATAACGTTGAGGATATAATCGAAAGCTGCGTTTACGATAACCGCTACGGCTTTGAAGAGGTAGCGTGGCTGCTTATTTTCGGCTCAATACCGACGCCGTCTCAGCTTTATGCGTTTAATGAGGTTATCGGCGAGTGCAGAACTCTTCCCGATGAATTCGTTGAGGACGTTATTATGAAGCACCCGTCAAAGGATATTATGAATAAAATGGCGCGCTGCGTTATGGCGCTCTATTCCTTTGACGAAAACCCCGACGATACCTCAGAGGTTAACGTGCTTCGCCAGAGTCTGCAGCTTCTCGCTCAGTTCCCGAGCATTATGAATACGGCATATCAGGTAAAACGCCGTGCTTATTATAATAAGTCGATGTATATTCATCCCGTAAGAAAGAATATCTCAACGGCTGAATACGTTCTCCGTCAGCTCAGACCTAATAAGGAATATACTCAGGAGGAGGCTCATCTTCTCGATATTTGCCTTATGCTTCACGCTGACCACGGCGGCGGTAATAACTCGACGTTTTCAACGAGAGTTCTTACCTCAAGCGGTACCGATACATATTCGGCTATTGCCGCGGGCATAGGCTCGCTTAAGGGACCGCGTCACGGCGGCGCAAATATAAAGGTAGCCCATCAGATGGATTATATCCTTGAAAACGTTGCCGACCCGACGGATGAAGGTCAGATGAAGGATATGCTTGTGAAAATTCTGAAAAAAGAGGCTAACGATAATTCAGGGCTCATTTACGGAATGGGACACGCGGTATATACGCTTTCCGACCCGAGAGCGAAGGTGCTTAAGAGAAGCGCTAAAAAGCTCGCCTTTGAAAACGGCTTTGAAAAGGAATTCTTAACTCTTGAGAATATCGAAAAGCTCACGCCCGAGGTGTTTGCCGAGGTTAAGGGCGACGATAAAGCAATGTGCGCAAATATAGATTTGTATTCGGGACTTGTTTATAGGGTTCTCGGAATTCCCGAGGATTTATATACCCCGCTTTTCGCAACCGCAAGAATTGCGGGCTGGTCGGCTCAGAGGGTTGAGGGGGTTACCACGGGCGGAAGAATTATGCGTCCCGCATATAAGAGCGTATCCAAACCGAGACCGTACATACCTATTGACCAGAGAGGCGAATAACGGAGCTTTAAATGCAGAAAACAAGTTCATTTTACTATTCTCTGTTTGTGATAATGTCGCTGTTTGCGGCTCCCGTCATAAGATACTGTTCAGTATTTTTCAGAAATTATATCTGCGCCTGGGTTTATATAACCCTCGTTGCCGCGGCAATAATATCAATAGCTTATGAGAGTCTTAAAACAAGACGTTACGCCGAAGCCTTTATATTTAAAAACCCGTTTCATCTTGATGTTTTCTCGTATATCGCGTCGGCGGGACTTTTCTTTTCCTTCATAACTCAGTGCGTTATGCTTTATAACGTCCTTACGGCTGAGAAAAAGAGTATTAACTTAATAATTACGGCGGTAATGGGCGCGGTATGCGCGCTTGTATCGAGCGGATATTTTATAATAGTCGGCTTTTCCTTCGGGGATAAGAATTACGATTTCAGAGAGTTTAAGCTGATACATATCGTTCCTATGCTGTGGGCGCTCTCAAATGTATTCAGTCTCGTCTCGCTTTCAACGGGCTTTGAAAAGAGTATTGACAGTATACTTAAATATACGGCGATTATGGTTCTCGTCTGCTTTTTCTACTGCTTCGCCCTCGAGGTTGATTCAAAGGGTAAAGCGAAAAGCGTAACGGTTCTTTTTGCGAGGCTGTATTCATATCTTTCAGTACTCTTTTTTACAGACAGACTTATTCTTGTAATGACCGATAACGTAAGTCTTATAAGCGCTGAAAACGCGTTTGCGCTTACGGGCGTAATGTTTTGCGGCTTTATCTTCTTTTTTGAGAAGAATATCTATAATAATTATCTTAATGAAAAGACGGAGCTTTAATTTTGGCAGAGAGCTTTATATCCAACCTTTCGACAGTAGCCTTTCAGGTCGGAGTTTTATATCTGATAGCTTCGGTCGGATTTGCGGCTGATAAAACTAAAATATTTGTTCAGTCTGACGGTAAGCGCCTTGTCGATTTGCTGTTCAATCTGATATTACCGATAACTATAATTAATACGTTTCTGAAAATGGAGAGAACTCCCGAGCATATGAAGGGGCTCGTTTTCGCGCTTCTTCTCGCTCTTGTAACCCATTTGTTTGCAATCGGAGTCGCCTCTCTTTCCTTCAGAAAAAGCGACGTGATGAAAAGGGGAATATATCACTACGCTATAACCTTCTCAAACGCGGCGTTTCTTGCGCTTCCGCTTGCTGAGAGCGTTGTAGGGAAGGAGGGAGTTTTCTATTCATCCTGTTACGTTGCGGTATTCAACGTATTCGCGTTTACCTACGGAATATATGAGGTATCGGGTCATAAGGCGAAAATTAACCTTAAAAGCCTGATACTGAACCCCGGTTCAATGAGCGTTATAATCGGCGTTCCGCTATTCCTCTTACAGGTAAACCCGCCTGAAATTATCTCTGATACTATGGAGCGTATCGCTTCATGCAACTCTCCTATGGCGATGATAGTTTTCGGAACCTTCTTTGCTAACTGTAATTTTAAAAACATATTTGCTAAAAAGGAAGTATATCTCGTATCCTTCCTGAGACTTATACTTATTCCCGCCATGATGCTCTTTATCTTCAGGCTCTGCGGAATAAACGGCGAAATGAGAACGGCGCTTACAATTTCCGCCGCCGCTCCCGTCGCTACAAATACGGCTATGTACGCCGCTAAATACGATAACGACACTGCGCTTTCGAGCGAAATAGTCGGCCAGACGAGCGTTTTCTCAATTATAACAATGCCGATTATAGTAGCCGTTGCGCTTATGGTTTAGAAAAAAGAAATGAGTGATTAAATGAAACTTGTAATAACTATAATATCGAATAAAGACAGCGAAAAGGTTCTTGAAGCGGTTGCTTTAAACGGCTATTTCGCAACTAAGATTTCAACAACGGGACAGTTCCTTGTTGACGGTCATACCGCGCTTCTCATCTGTTGTGAGGACGAAAAGGTTGACAGGCTTTACGAAATACTCAAGTCGAGCGTAACAAAGAGAAAAATAAAAACCCAGGGTGTAACGAGTACGATTACGGGCTCGCTTTTAAACCAGGCGGTAGACGTTGAGGAATACGGCGCGCTTGCCTTTGTTGCGGATATAGACAGATTTGAAAAGTTTTAAGTTATATGAAATTCGTTAATTTTATTTCAAATGAAAAGGTAAAAGAGCAGCTTGCGTATCTTGTTGAGTCAAAGCGCCTTCCCCACGCGATTATTATCGAGGGCGAGGAGGGAACGGGAAAGCGTACTCTCGCTAAAGAGATTGCTCTTAATCTGTTTTGCAGGGGCGAGGATAAGCCCTGCCTTGAATGTCCTCAATGCTCAAAGGTTTTGAAGAACATTCATCCCGATTATATTGAATACACCGCGGAGAACAGAAAAGACGCCTTTCATATTAAAAAGATAAGGGAAATCCGCGACGACGCATATATAAGTCCTAACGAGGCGGATTATAAAATATACGTTCTCGGTAACGCTCAGTCTATGACTGTCGAGGCTCAGAACGCTCTATTAAAGGTGCTTGAAGAGCCGCCCTCATACGTGATTTTTATTCTTACAATTACAAATAAGGCGGCTATGCTTGAAACCGTGCTTTCAAGAAGCGTTGTTATTTCGCTTGAGGGAGCGGACTGTAAAAAGGGCGCCGAGTATATAACTGAAAAAAACGGGGACGTAAGCTACGACGAAGCGTATAAAGCGCTAGAAATGTGGCACGGAAATATAGGCAAGGCGCTTGAAACGCTCAGCGACGGAAGGCTCGTTAAAATTAACGCCCTCGCCGAAGAGCTTGCAAAGGGCGTTATAGCCGAAAATGAATATGAGCTGATAAAGATTACCTCAGGGTTTTCAAACGATATTCAGCTTCTTATTTCAGCGCTCGGCGTATTAAAGGAAATTTTCAGAGACGCTATGTTTATTGAAAACAAAGCCCTGAGTTCTAACGGCGATACCGCGAGCCTGCTTTCAAAGAGGCTGAGCCGAGAAAGGCTTATTAAACTTATTGAGGTCTGTGACGATACGGTTAAGCTGATAAACAGCCGTGTCAATACAAATATTATTATCACAAAGATTTGCGCCGATTTGCGAAGGGCGATCGGCAGATAGAAAGGAAAACACTATGGTTAAGGTCGTTGGAGTCCGTTTTAAGGATACGGGTAAAATGTATTATTTCGACCCGTTGGACATTGACATAAAAAAAGGCGACAGAGTGATTGTTGAAACCGTACGCGGAATAGAGTGCGGCGTTGCTTCAAGCGGCGTTAAAGAGGTTGAGGACGAGGAGGTAGTATCTCCCCTCAAGCCCATAATGCGCGTTGCCGAAGAGGAGGATATCAAACGCCTTGAGGAAAACCGAATAAAAGAGAAAAAGGCTTACGATATCTGTCTTAAAAAGATTGAGGAATACGGTCTTGATATGGATTTGACCGAGGTTGAATACACCTTTGACGGCTCGAAGATAATCTTCTATTTTACAGCCGACGGACGCGTTGATTTCAGAGAGCTCGTAAAAGCGCTTGCGAGTGAATTCCATACAAGAATAGAGCTCAGACAGATTGGCGTAAGAGACGAGGCTAAGATGATAGGCGGTCTCGGTATCTGCGGAAGACCGTTTTGCTGCTCAACCTTCCTTAACGATTTTCATTCGGTATCAATTAAGATGGCTAAGGAGCAGGGGCTCTCGCTCTCCCCTGGAAAAATCAGCGGAACCTGTGGAAGGCTTATGTGCTGTCTGAAATACGAACAGAATTCATATGAATACCTTAATAAAATAACTCCTCCGAAGGGCACAGTTGTCGACTGCCGCGAGGGAAGAGGATTGGTTGTTGACGCTTCCGTATTAACGGGGAAACTCAAGGTTCAGCTTGACAGCATGCCCGAGGGCGCTCCCGTTGTCGTAAACCGAAGCGAGGTTAAAATCGTTAAAAATAAATAAAATACTTGCATTTTAAGAATGTATTTGTTATATTTATATTTGATAGGAAAAGGAAACTTTCCATTTTAGTTTATCAGGAGGAAAATACTATGGCATATGTAATTAGTGATGATTGCATCTCCTGCGGCGCTTGTGCTGCGGAGTGTCCTGTTGGCGCTATTTCAGAAGGCGACGATAAGTTCGTAATTGATGCTGATACCTGCATCGAGTGCGGTGCTTGTGAAGGCGTTTGTCCTGTTGGCGCACCTGCTCAGGCTTAATAGCTTTAATGAACCGCACCTTTACTCAGGTAAGGTGCGGTTAATTTTTTACAAGGAAGATTTATGTTTAAGACGATAAAAATAAACAGACTGCTTTCTTTACTGTTTGCGCTGTGCGCAATAATATGCAGTCTTTTCCCCGCTTTGAGCGTAAGCGCTAAATCGAAGGTTAATACGTATTCGGCGCCTTACGGCGTTACCGTTTCCTCATATAGCGAGGATACCGCTAAAATTTCGTGGAAACTTAAGGAAAAGCTAACGAAGAATTCGGGATTTCAGGTTCTTGTTTACAGTAAGAAAAAAGGCCATTATGTAAATAAAGGCCATATAAAGAAGAAAAGCATTGTTCTTACTAAGCTGCCCCACACGGATATACGAAAAATAAAAATAAGAACTTACGTAAAGAAAAACAAAAAGAAGTATTACGGCGAGTCCGTTTTACTTAAACTCCCGATGCCGCTTGAAAGGGGAGAGCTGACCTCGCTTACTTATCCCTCAAAGGGAAAAATGAACGTAAGCTGGAAAGCCGTTGAGGGCGCCGACGGGTATATTTTTCAGTACAGTACCGATAAGGGCTTTAATCCCGCGAATACCTCAACCCTCATTTTTGAGGCGGGGGAAAGCTCGAAGACAATTAAAGGTCTCGGCGCGTATACGTACTATGCTAAAATATCCCCGTTCAGAATTCAGGACGGCGTAAGGTATTCCTCAAAGTTCAGCGCGAAAAAAGAAACGGTAATCGAAAAGGGCTATACCTTCAAGTCGATGGTAAACGTGAACGAAACCGACCTTTCGGGAAGAAAGGCAATATTAAAGCTCACAAAAAAGGACGTAGACATATCAAAATATGAAACTACCTATGACCGCCTTGAAGCTATCTATATATGGCATAAAGACCACGCCCAGAGCTTTGCGAGCTGCTACTATTTCACGATTAATTTCAATAAATGCGTTGACGCGCTTTTCGGCGAAACAAAGAAATTCGATAACTTTATCTGGATGGCTGACGGTCATTTCCAGAATCGCTCGGGAGGCCGCCCCGTACATAAATGGCCGGTTGTATTCCTTCAGGGCGTACCGTATATAATGGACGGAAGAATGGAGGGCTATATTGATACAGACTGCTTCGGACTTACCGAGGGCGACGACACGTATAACCGTTTTCTTTTCTCAAAATGGTACATGTCCTACCGTCCCGACAGTATATTCAAGCAGAAATTTGCGGTAAAATACAAAGTAATAGAATAAAAAGGCGAATTGGGGCGCCCTTCATAAGGAAGGTTAGGTTTTGACTTTGTCCTTTTGCCCCTAA
>CAMVRG010000073.1 GCA_947169815.1 uncultured Clostridia bacterium
TAAATTCGGCGACAGACTCCCGAAGGAGCTTTCCGACGAGCTTGCAGGCGTAAGAGCTGCATTTGAATAATTATAAACAGAATATAAAATAACGGGATCTCGGTCCCGTTATTTTTTCGTTTTTATTGAATTTTAATATATTATGATGTATAATTAATCTATAAAATATAAAGGAGAGTATTTTATGGGTAATAAAACGAAAAAGGGAAACGGGCTTAATTATAAACAGACCTTCCTTATAGGCTTCGGCTTTATGGGCTGTATGACGCTCTGGTCGGTTTATAATTCATACGTTCCCGTAATATTCAGAGCTAAGCTTACCGAGCTTACCGACGGAGGCTCAAAGCTTCCCGCGTTTCTTTCGGTAGCGCTTCTTGTTAACGCGATAATGACTATTGATAACATTTTCGGCGTTATCTTCCAGCCGTATTTCGGTAAAAAGAGCGACTCAACGCATACGAAGTGGGGTAAGAGAATGCCTTATATCATTCTTTGCCTTCCGATATGTGCGATATTCTTCAGCTTTATTCCCGTTGCGGCAACGGTTAAAGCGGGCGTTCTTTCAATAATACTGATGATGACGGTTATTATATTCTTTAACTTTACAATGTCGGTATGGCGTTCTCCCGTAGTTTCGCTTATGCCCGACTTTACACCGTCTCATTTACAGAGCGACGCTAACGCCGTAATCAATATTATGGGCGGTATCGGCCAGATGGTCGGCTTCGTTGTAGGAACTATCGCAACTACGCTCGTAGGTCTTTTCGGCTTTACGGCTATGAAGGAAGCCCTTCAGGCAAAAACTAACTCCCTCGGTCAGATACTTGCAACCAACCCCGACGGAAGCGTTGTCGTAAACTATCTCAACGGCTTTAATCAGAATGCCCCCGAGTATAAAGAGCATATTGAAAACTTTATCGCCTCGGGCCGTGACAAGCTCTATTTTAACGGTACAACCTTCTCAAGCGCGGGTACTGACGCTCAGCTTGTAGCCGAAAAGGTTGCAAAGACTCCATTTGAGTATGTAAACTATACTCCTATCTTCGTAGTTGCCGCTTCAATATCCATACTTTGCCTTATTATTCTTATGATATTCTATAAGAAGAATAAGCAAAACGACCTTTCAAAAGACCTTGTAATTGAAACCAAGGACGGCGAAAAGCCGAAGAAGATTAAGATTAAGGAGCTCCCGATTACAAAGGAGGAAAGACGAAGCCTTATCACTATGCTCGCCGCCCTCTTCTTAATCAATAACGCTACCGAGGCTATTGTTCCGAACTTTACTAATTTTGCGCTTGATACGCTTAACGTTAAGCCTATCTATTCAACGCTTATGATGGCGGTATTCGCCGTATCGCTCGCAGCCTTCGGTATTCCCGCGGGCGCTATGGGCCGTAAGCTCGGACGAAAGAAAACGATTATTATAGGTCTCGGCGTAATAGTTGTTATGTTTGCTATCTATCTCGCCGTTTCCCAGTTCGTTACCAACAGAATGTTTACCTGGATTGTACTGTGGATTGCGCTCGTTATCGGCGGCGCCGCGGTAGGTTGTATTAATATCAATACTCTTCCGCTCGTTCTCGCTATCGGCGGACGCGATTACGTAGGCACCTTCACGGGCTATTATTATACGGCTACCTTCTCGGCGGCTATTACGGGTCCCATCCTCTGCGGTGCGCTTATCGGTATGTTCAACGAGGATTATAACTTTATGTTCCTGTTCTGCGCGATATTCTTCGCTATCGGACTTGCTGTTATTACTCAGGTTAAGCACGGCGAATCCTCAGCCGAGGACGAGGAGTGGATACAGGAGGCTGTTGAGGCTGCAGACGATTAATTGAAAATATTTAAACCGTCCAAACTTTTGGACGGTTTATTTTTTATCTTGAAATAGTTTTATTTAAAAAGTATAATATATTTCGGAGGTAATACTATGGAACTTTATTTACTTATTGCGGTTGTTATTATACTTATTATATTACTGACAGTTTCGCTCCTTAATTCTAAACAGAATAACGCGCGGATAAGCGAGCTTACAAACGAGATGAAGGGGCTTACCGATAAGAATTATGAGCAGCAGATTAAGCTTATGGAAACGGTCAGCGCCAGTAGCGAAAAGCAGGCGAAGGCGGTATCCGACGCGATAGGTCTTATGCAGGAGAGTAACGAAAAGAAGCTCGACGAAATGAGAAAGACCGTTGACGAAAAGCTGACCGATACGCTCAACAAAAGGCTAAACGCCTCGTTCCAGACGGTATCCGAGCAGCTTACAAACGTTTATAAATCCCTCGGCGAAATGAAGGAGCTTTCCTCGGGCGTTACCGAAAACGTCAAGGGGCTCAACCGCGTTCTTACTAACGTAAAGAGCAGGGGAACCTGGGCTGAGGTACAGCTCGGTAATCTTCTTGACGAGACTATTCCGGGTATGTACGAAACTAACGTAAAAACCAACCCGTCATACAGCGGTCAGGTCGAATTCGCCGTAAAGATTCCGAATACCGACGACGGAAGCGTGACCTGGCTTCCGATTGACTCAAAGTTCCCGATGGAGGACTATATCCGCCTTACAAGCGCGATAGATAACGGCGATATAGACGCTCTTGAAAAAGCGAGAAAGGCGCTTGAGGCGCGTATCAAGGACGAGGCTAAGGCGATAAAGAATTATATCTCCGTTCCCGATACAACGCCGTTTGCGATTATGTATCTTGCAACCGAGGGGCTTTACGCCGAGGTTATGAGCAGTAAGACGGGACTTGCCGAGTCGCTTCAGTCAAAGGGCATAATGCTCGCGGGACCTAATTCAATTCTTGCGCTTTTAAATTCGCTGGCTATGGGCTTTCGCTCAATCGCGATTAATAAGAAGGCTAACGAGGTTTATAAGGTTCTCGGAGCGGCTAAGGTTCAGTACGATAAGTTCGCCGAGCAGCTTGCTCTTGTAAGAAGGCGTCTTGATTCCGCAAGCCAGGCGCTTGACGAGGCTGACCACAGAAACGAGATAATAAAAAAGCGCCTCAGAGGAATTGAAGCGCTTGAAGGCGAGGGTAACGAAGATATCCTTGGCATTAACGAGTAACGTGTAGACTTTTAATATATGATATAATCATAGGCGTGGCGATAATTGCGGCTACTGTGTACGCAATAGGCCACGCTGTTTGTATTCCCGTAATGCCGATAAGGCTCGGCATAATAAGAATAATGGGAATAAAGAAGAGCCCGTTCTGAGCGCAGGCGAGGAAGAAGGCTCTTCCGCTTTTTCCAACGCTCTGGAAGGTCATATTTCCGACCATGGTCGTTGGCAGTGTTATAAGCGCGGCGCAGAGAAATCTGAGCGCGACCGAGCCGATTTCAACAACCTCGGCGTCGCTTCTGAAAAGTGAAACGAGCTGGGGTGCGAAAATGAAGCATACAGCCGAAATGACTGCAATTACAAGCGTTGCGAATTTCCAAAGGAAGAGTATAGCATCCCTGACTCTGTCGTAGAGCTTTGCGCCGTAGTTAAACGAGCACACGGGCTGGAAGCCCTGACCGATACCGAGCGAGGTGCTGAAAATCAGCATGCCGATTTTCGCAGTAATGCTCATAGCGGCGATACACTCGTCGCCGAAGGGCGCCGCCTGAATATTTAAAACCATAGTCGATACGGAGTTCAGTCCCTGACGAGCGAAGGAGGGAACGCCGATAGCGATAATGTCCTTCGTAACTTTTGGTCTGAAGCTGAAAAACTTAGGGTTTATGCGGCTTTGAGGCTTCCTTCTTATAAACATGGAAAGAAGAATAAGCATGCCCGTAAGCTGTGAAAAGGCGGTAGCTATTCCCGCGCCTGAGATACCCATTTTAAAGCCGAAAATAAGAATCGGGTCGAGCGCGACATTCAGTATTCCGCCCGTCATAATTCCTATCATTGCGTACTTTGCAAGCCCCTCGAAGCGAAGAATATTATTGAGTACGAACGAGGTAATCATAGCGGGAGCGGCTATTAAAATCCAGGTTCCGTAAGCCTTCGCGTAGGGGAGAATTGTCTTCGTACTGCCGAGGAAATACATAATCGGCTCAATGAAAATAAGACCGAGGCTCATAATAATTATGCCGACCGTTAGCGCCGAGAAGAACGCGGTTGAGCAGTATGTGTTAGCCGCGTCATAGTCCTTGGCGCCGAGTCTGCGCGAGATATTGGAGCCCGCTCCCTGACCGTACATAAAGCCGAAGGCCTGAATAAGCCCCATAAGCGAAAGAAGAATACCCGTAGCGCCGCTTGCGGAAACGCTTATTTTTGATACAAAATAGGTATCCGCAATATTATAAAACATTGTAATAAGCATAGAAATAACCGTCGGTACGGCAAGGCGGGGAATAAGCCTCGTTATCGGCGTTTCGGTCATTTTTACATATTGCTTTTCGGAAGAATTCATAATAACCACACAAACTACAAGGCGGCAAGAAGCCGCCTTTTTTGGTCTGCCCGAAGGGATTCGAACCCCCAGTCGTCAGAATCGGAATCTGATGCATTATCCGGTTATGCTACGGGCAGATTTTATACTATTATAGTTTTTTATTAATAAATAGTCAATAAAAAGTTATACGGCGCCTTGTTTTTGCGCCCCGAATTTTAATAGACAAAAAGAAGAAAAATGTCAAAAATATTTCAGTTTCAAAAAAATTTACAATTTGTTCAAAAAACGCTTGACTTATTATACGCCTTATATTATAATAATTGCGTAGTAATTTTATTAGGGAAATTGTACTCATTTTTAATTTGTTAACAAATTGTGTATAACCCCGCGTCCGAGCCCCGTATATCATTCTTTAAGGCGCAGTCAGTAAGCCTTTAACGAAGGACGTTCGGGCTGAAAACCGAAAAGGAGGAACTATTATGAAAATCACAAAGAAAATGTTATCGGTTATTATGACGGTAGCTATGGTAGTAACTATGCTGCCTTTTAGTGCTATTACCGCTAATTCATTGACTCCGAAAGAGGAATTTGAAAGCCGTGTTGCGGAAATGGCTTCAAGCGGTTACAGCAAAATGTATACGAATATAAGCCCCGCTTATAAGGCGTATAAGGATTTGATTGCGAATAAAGCTGGAGCGGAAGCGGCTCTTTCCGCGGCGCTTACTAATATGCAGCCTTTCGTTGAGGCTACGGGTACGGCTAACCCGAGCGGCGAAAACTTTACCGTAACTAATACAGCTAATGAAACGTATTATAGAAACGTAGTTTATTCCGAGCCCGCTAACGGCGCTCACGCCTTCGGCGATTATGCTCACCGTGAAATGAAAGAAAGATATGCAGCGGCATGGGTGTACGGTACTCACGCTTATATCTATTATCCCCAGGCTGTTCTTCTTTACGACGGTAAGAATACCCCAATTCTTCCCGTTGTAGTAGGCTTTAATAACTGGGATAACCTTTATTCTCTTAATATGCTCACCGTTCATGAGCAAATGGCGGATTTCGATCTTTCACTCAGCTGGTGGCACGGTTATAACGACGAAAAAACTACTATGTGGCCGACTGCGAACGACGCGTTAGTTCCTGTTGACCCGAATAATACCTCTGAAAATAAGTATGCCGAGACGCCTAATAATAAGAATGACGGCAAGTACAGAATTTATAAAAACGGTCTTGAATTTACCGCTTCGCCGACCTCGGCTTATATCTGTTATTCCTCAAGTACCTGGGGTATGGTCGGTCAGTACACCTATCTTGGAGGCGACCACCAGATTAACGGTTATATAACAAACGCGGTTCCCGATGTTGATATTATTAACTATAAAAAGCTTATTGACGCTCTTAAGAGCGCTTCAAATGACTCAAAGAATAAGACCGAGCTCGGAAAATTAACTACCGATTACTCTCTTGGCGGTCTTGAAAATATGTTCAACGCGTTTGATTCCGCTACCTCGATTAACCCGATGACGGGAAGCACGTTTTTTAATCATACCTATGATTACAGCGCAAGCGGCGTTGAAGAAGCTATGGATAAGGCGGCGCTTCTCTGCGGTAACGATATTGACGCGTCCGTTGTACTTCTTTCCGATATTAAGATTACAACCGAGACGGCTAACTATAACCGTCTTTGCGACGCTATCGAGGCTTACGAGGCTAAGATGCTTTCAATGGATAAGCTCCATACAAACCTTGAGGCGGCTTATAAGGCTTATCTTCTTGCCTGCCAGTATAAGGACGCTTTTGAATACGGCGCAAGAGAGGACTTTGAAAACCCAACCCTTGCGGGCGCGGCTGAGGCTCTTGAAAACGCTACCAAAAAAATGAAGGACGCAAGCTCAAGGAGCTGGGACGGTAAAGCCTATTACGGCAGTAGCGGTAACGATGCAAAGAACGGTTACAGCAACGTAGTTTACTCCGATTCAGGCGTAAACGTTTGGCACGGGGTATTCAATAAAGCGTATACAGACTGGGATTTAACAACCTCAAGAAATAACGTTCTTATCTATGACGGCGCTGCGGCAAATAACGTATATTATCCGATAATACTTGCAACAAAGTGCGAAGATAAGAAATATACATCACTTTGCGCAGCTACTTCATCAACCGATATGTTTGAACTCCGTGAAGTTTGGAGAGGATATAAGTCCGGAGACGACGGAGAAGGTAACTATTATTTCGTAAATCCTGTTGACGGAAGCGGTGAAGACGGATATGATAATAACGAAGATTGGAGTACAGGTAAACCCGTTTATTCAAACTCTGAACACACCCTTGGCTACCAAGGAAATTACACCACGGTTGTAAATGGTGTTAATGAGAACAAAAACACCTGGAGATATTGGTATAACAGGCTTTACTACAAAGGCTCGGGCGATACAACAAATTATTACGAAAAACAAACCTCAACTCCATTCACTGTTTACGGAAGCTTTTGGAAAGGCGCGTTGGGTATTTATAATAGAACTGACCAAAGTGAATCTAAAACTTTCTCAACAGATTCCTATGTAATTAACTATAAGCCTTTAAGAGATAAAATAATTAATACTCAGTTCAGCAGCATTGACGTTAAGAATTATCAGGAAGGCGGTCTTATTGAGTACTTCCATAAGCTCGACGAAATTTCTAAGATAGACCCGAACCAGTATTCAGCCGACAAGCATCCCAACGGATATGACTACAGTGCAAATACTGAAACTGCTGTTCAGGCTTGCGCTAACGACATTAAGGCGGCTCTTAATAAAACAGCCCAAATGCCTACAATAAATGACTGTCCCGTTGACGAAAATACGGCGGGCGACATTTTCGACGACGGTGAGCTTAAGCCGATTTCCGAGGATAACGGCGCGTATACAAACCTTAAGATTGCGCTTGAGGAAAATAAAAACGCTCCTGCTGAGCAGGGCTGTATCGTAAACGCAACATGGAACGATTACGAGGCTAAGGTATTGGCGGCTCAGCAAGCGATGTCAACTATCGCTAACAATACCAACATTGATACGAATACGGGTAAGGACGGTTACGCTATAAACGGCGGCGGTTATACTAAAGAAGAGATTAACACCCTCGCTACAGACCTTGACGCGGCTATTAACGCGCTTTACGATTTAGCTAATTCGGCTCACCCGCTTAAGTTCAGCTACGAGGAGACAGAGGACCATACGGGTTACTTCCAGTGTTACTCAAATAACTCTCATATTGTTGACGCGGAAAGCCAAGAAACTACAGTTTCCGCTGAAATGGACGCTTATGACGAGCTTGGTATCGTTTATAAGACTCTCGATAAGACGAGATATAAGAACCGTGAATTAATCAGTAACGGTAAGACGAGTTACGATGACGTTAAGACTGAGCCAGGCGATCCAGGTCAGGAGGCTCAGAGCATCGTTGATGACGGTACCGCGGCTCTTATCACGGCTATTAACGAATCCAACGCAAGCGAGGCTATTGAGGATAACCAGTATATCGACTATATTACGGTTAATTTCGAGGTTTACACCGTCGGCTTAAACGGTACCGTAAGCGAAAATGCTGCTTATACAAACAGCGCTAATTATCAGTACGGTACAACTCCGACCTACAGCGTTACCGATTCTTCAATAATTTCCGCAATTAACGCGGTAAGCGGCTTTGAGGACGTATCGGCTGAATCTGTTACGGTTGACCACTGGGAGGTTGCAGGAAAGAGAGTAAATCTTACCGATAAATCGCTTAAGCTCAACTATCAGCAGTCAAATACAACAATAACCTTAAAAGCTTATGTAAGACAGCCTTCTCAGGCTGCGAAGCTTGTAATTAAGGATTTCTTCGGAAACGATTTCTATACTCTTGACGTTTACGAAAATACAACAATCGTTATTGACAGTAACGATATTAATAACGTAGTTATCGGCGGAATCAACAGAAGAGTACCTAACTCAATTACCTACGCGGTAGGAAGCTGGGCTGTAAACTACGAAGGCGAAACTACCTCGCTTAATACTACCGTCGGCGAGCTTATCGGCGATAAGGACGTTCTTACGCTCAGACCGAATAAGACTTCGTTCAGACCTTCGGGCGAGGGCGGCGCCGAGACAACTTATCCGTTTACTATGGATGGCGTACAGGTTGGAAGCTACGCCTACGACTACCACCTCAGAGTTAACGCAAACGAGGATGTTTGTACACCTTACGGAGGCGAGGTTTACGGTATCGCGTTCTATAACTCAGATCACGGCATATTCGTACCCGTTACCTATGACAGCACCTATCGCTTCTATGTAAACAGAGATATGGACTTCTATACGATAATGCATATCTCTAAGGAAAACGCAACCGAGGAAATGCCCGAGGGCTATTACCTTCCCGCATTACTTGACGAAACGACGAATAATCCGAGAAGAATCACGGGAGACGAGACGCTGTTCTATCTGAACCATAAGCTTCCTATGGTATTCTCTTACTCAGAGCCTACCGCGGAAAATCTCAATAACTTCCCGACTATCACTTCAGGCGGCCAGACCATTATCTGCGCTAACAGATGGACTACGCGTTCAGCCTTTACCGCAGGACTCCCCGAAGGAGTTAAGATTACGGGCGCAGGTACGCTCAGAACAACTAACGCAATGCTTGTAAGTGATGATTCCTTCGTAATTGAAAATGCGGAGGCTGACCTTAACTCGAAGGATTACTCAAAGATTCTTAATAAGCCGAACAGCCAGTATGACCACGAAAGCAACCAGTTCTCTTACTCGCTTAAGAAAACGTTTGCTTCAAATACCGAGGTCTATACAAGAGCTTACGTTAAGTATACCTATACTTATACGGAAAAAAGCGGTAAATCAGCAAAGATTAACGCAGTTGCGTACGGACCCTTATGTGTATCATATTATGACGCTCCGTTGTCTTAATAAAAGGGGAGGGAGAGTGTTATGTATATGAAAAAGAAAAAATACGAGACTCCGCTCG
>CAMVRG010000074.1 GCA_947169815.1 uncultured Clostridia bacterium
CGACGAGCTTATGAAATGGCAGAACGCAAGAATGAAGGAAACCCTCCATTCTTATCATATCGAAGGCCAGATTGACCTCGGCGAGATTAACCGACTGAAGAGAGAGGTTGCGGCAGGCAACAAGAAAATTGATAAGCAGGCTGAGCAAATCAGAACTCTTAAAAAGAATCTAAAAAGCGAAAAAGAGAAAAACCGTATAATAACTAAATTTATAAGCTATAACTTTGCATTAAAGCTTTATAATATAGGCAGGGCGATTAAAGGAATTTTCAGAAAAAAATAAAATTATTTCTTGACAGATAATCACTTTTGCACTATAATATGATAAACCGATGAGGAAGGGTAAGTAGATTCCTTAAATCCTTGCAAAGAGAGCCGCAGGCGGTGGGATTGCGGCGAAGGGTACTGAATTGAATGGACTTCTGAGGGCGAACTGAAAGGTAACGAGTAGGTGAGACGGAGGTGACTCTCCGTAAAGAAAGGTCAGCGTATGACAGTACGCGCAGAGTGGGCGCATTAGCGTCAAGCAGGGTGGCACCACAGGATTATTCAATCTTGTCCCGGCATTAGCGGGGACAAGATTTTTTTATTTGTTCCCGAAGAAAATTGCCAGAAAAATATTTTTAAAGGAGGACAAAATCATGGCAGAAAACAAAATTCCCTACAAAATCTATCTTAAAGAAGACGAGATGCCTAAAGCATGGTACAATGTTCGTGCGGATATGAAGAACAAGCCTGCTCCGCTTCTCAACCCGGGTACCCACCAGCCTATGACAGCCGAGGAACTCGGCGGCGTATTCTGCGAGGACCTTGTCGCGCAGGAGCTTGATAACGAAAACGCATTTATCGAAATCCCTCAGGAAATAAGAGATTTCTATAAGATGTACCGCCCGTCGCCGCTTGTAAGAGCTTACTGTCTTGAGGAAAAATTACAGACTCCCGCGAAGATTTACTATAAATTCGAGGGAAACAATACCTCGGGCTCGCATAAGCTCAACTCGGCTATCGCTCAGGCTTACTACGCTAAAAAGCAGGGACTTAAGGGCGTAACTACCGAAACGGGCGCAGGCCAGTGGGGCACGGCGCTTTCAATGGCTTGCTCTTATCTCGGACTTGACTGTAAGGTATATATGGTTAAGGTTTCTTATGAGCAAAAACCTTTCAGACGCGAGGTTATGAAGGTTTACGGCGCTTCCGTTACTCCCTCTCCCTCAATGAATACCGAAATCGGTAAAAAGATTAACGCCGAACACCCCGGCACCACGGGCTCTCTCGGCTGCGCAATTTCCGAGGCGGTTGAGGACGCGGTAACTCACGAGGGCTACAGATACGTTCTCGGCTCGGTGCTTAACCAGGTGCTTCTTCATCAGTCCGTTATCGGTCTTGAAACGAAGGCTGCGCTTGATAAGTACAATATCAAGCCCGATATAATCATCGGCTGCGCAGGCGGCGGCTCGAACCTCGGCGGTCTTATCTCTCCGTTTATGGGAGAAAAGCTCAGAGGCGAGGCGGATTATAAGATTATCGCAGTTGAGCCCGCAAGCTGTCCGAGCTTTACAAGAGGTAAGTTCGCTTACGATTTCTGCGATACTGGTATGGTATGCCCGCTCGCTAAGATGTATACTCTCGGCTCGGATTTCATTCCGTCGGCTAACCACGCGGGCGGTCTCAGATACCACGGTATGAGCCCGATTTTATCTCAGCTTTATGACGACGGTCTTATGGAGGCTGTAACGGCGGTACAGACCGACGTATTCCAGGCGGCTGAAACCTTCGCAAGAGTTGAGGGTATCTTACCCGCTCCCGAAAGCTCTCACGCTATCAAGGTTGCTATTGACGAGGCTATGAAGTGTAAGGAAACGGGCGAAGAAAAGACTATCGTATTCGGTCTTACGGGTACGGGCTATTTCGATATGGTAGCTTACGAAAAGTTCCACAACGGCGAGATGGACGATTATATTCCTACCGACGAGGAGCTTGCTGAATACGCTGCAAAGCTTCCCAAAGTAGAATGATATCATTTATGCAGAGGACGAAAGTCCTCTGTTTTTTTATTGTAATAATTCTTTAATTGTAATAATTCTTTATGTGTGATATAATAGATATATTAAATAGTAAAGGAGTATTATTTATGAAAAAACTTATATCAGTTTTATTGGCAGTTATGTTTGTATTCTCGGTAATGCCTTTCAACGCGTATGCTGCGCCGGCGTCGGTTAAGGCTATTGAATATACGCCGAGCGACCCGATTGTTTGTTACTACGAAACCGACGGAGACGGCTCGTGGCACACTGACGGAGACGGCAATCAGTATTTCTACTATATCTGTATCACAAAGGGCACGGGCGATGTTTTAACCGTAATTGACAACGATGATAACAGGACGGACTATGTTGCAACCTATGATGAAGCTAAAGACAGCTGGTATTTTGTTTCCGCTGACGGCGATATTATTAATGACAGCGATGTTGAAATGACTGACGACCAAATCAATAACCACTTTACAATCGGTACCAATAACTTCTTTACCGTTTCTTATGACGGAAAGAGCTGTCAGGTACAGGTAGAGGTACGCGTTAACCCCGTTAAGTCGATTGAGTTTATTCCCGCAAGAGAAAAATTTGTTGTAGAAAATATGGGCGGCGAATGGAGAACAGACGAAGAAGGAAATCAGTTTTACAGTTATTATCCTCCCTCCTTTGAGAACGGCGACGTTCTTAAGGTAACGGCAGGGGACGGAACGGTAACTGTTTATACTTACCGTGAAGTAAACTACAACGACAGCTTTTATGATGAAAGCGATAACGAGCTTCTCGACAATAACGAGCTTTACAATTCAAAATACTCTAATGATAAGTGGTTAAAAAATACCGATAATTACTATTTTGTTGTTTATAAACAACATAGCGTTACCGTTAAGGTGGCAGTAATTGAGTGTAACAACCCCGCGGGACATACCTGGGACGACGGCGTTGTAACAACTCCTGCGTCATATACGGCAGCAGGCGTTAAAACCTACACCTGCACCTCCTGCGGAAAAACAAAAACCGAGTCTGTTCCCAAGCTTGAAAAATTAGGAAATCCGTTATCGGTTAAAGCGTCTGCAAAGAACGTAAAGCTCAAGGATATTAGGAAAAAGAACAAAACCTTAAAGGCTATAAGCGTTAAAAACGCAAAGGGAACTGTATCATATAAGGTTGTCGGCGGAAATTCAAAGAGCAAAAAGGCGCTTAAACTTAATGCAAAAACAGGCAAGATTACCGTTAAGAAGGGAACAAAAAAGGGAACCTATAAAATTAAGGTAAAGGTTAGCGCTGCAGGTAATACGCAGTATAAGCCCCTCAGCAAAACCGTAACCGTAAAAGTAGTAGTAAAATAATACATGTGGGCGGGTATGTCCCGCCCGTTAATCAACGGAGAAGGCTATGAAAAAAGTATTAAAAGCGATAATTTGTCTTTGTCTTGTTTTTACGCTCGTTTTTGTAAGCACCTCTTATTCCTTTGCTAAAACCGAAATGAGCGAGGCTGAGCTTGACGCAAGGGTTGAAGAAATTCTTAAAACTATGAGCTACAAGGAACGCGTTTCCCAGATGCTCTACGTTTTTGCGCCTATCGGTAAAGCCAAAGCCGAACAGGAAAAGTATCAGTACGGCGGCTATCTTCTCTTCGCGGATTTCTTCAAGAACAATAATAAAAAGGGCACCAAGAAAACGATTAAAAGCTGGCAGAGCGTATCTAAGGTCAACCTTCTTATCGGCGTAGACGAGGAGGGCGGAAGCGTAGTCCGCGTTTCAAAGTTCAGGCAGTATCGAAAGACTCCGTTTAAGGCGCCGAGGGATGTATATAAAAACGGCGGCTACAAAGCCGTTGTAAGCGACGCAAGGGAACGCGCGGCGCTTCTTAAATCGCTCGGTATTAATACGAATTTTGCGCCCGTTGCCGACGTTGCGTATAAGAAAAGTAATTATATTTACGACCGTTCGTTTTCTACCGATTATAAAAAGGTAAGCAAGTTTGTTAAATATACGGTTAATACCTATAATGAAGAAAGCCTTGTTAGTATTATGAAGCATTTCCCCGGCTACGGCGGAAACGGTAATACTCATAATAATATAATCAAGGATACGAGAAGTCTAAAAACCTTTGAAAGCAGGGATTTAAAACCCTTTGCTGCAGGAATTAAAAAGGACGCTCCGATGATTCTTGTTAATCACGATATCGTAAGCTGTATTGATAAAAAGAATACCGCCTCGCTTTCAAAAAAGGTACATAAGTACCTGAGAAACGAGATGGGCTTTGAGGGCGTAATTATAACCGACGCGCTCGGTATGTCGGGAGTTACCAAAAAGGTTACCGACAGCGGCGAGGCTGCGGTTTTAGCGGTTCTTGCGGGGAACGATATGCTATGTACGCCTTACGGGAAAACGTCGAGAGACGCGATATTCAAAGCCGTTAAAAGCGGAAGAATAAGTAAAAAACAGATTAATAACAGCGTAAGAAGAATTCTTAAAATGAAGCTTAAATACGGAATAATAAAATAGTTTAAGGCGAGTCGTTGACTCGCCTTTTTTCTTTTGCGTTCATATAATGAAATAGTATGTTTATTTTATGAAAATTTCGGTAAAAATACTATTGAATACTAATTTAAAGGTGATTTAATGAACGTTAAACGAGGCGATATATATTACGCCGATTTAAGCCCCGTTATCGGGAGCGAGCAGGGAGGGGTAAGACCTGTACTTATTGTTCAGAACGACGTAGGAAATAAGTATTCTCCAACCGTAATTGCCGCTGCAATAACAAGCCGTCTTGAAAAAAACAAGCTCCCTACTCATATTGAGGTTAACGCCTCGGACTGCGGACTCTCTAAAAACAGCGTAGTTCTTCTTGAACAGGTAAGAACTATTGACAAAAGAAGACTGAGAGAAAAAATGGGAGCGCTCGATACAAGCGATATGAGCAAGGTGAACGACGCTATTTCCGTTTCCTTCGGATTATAAAAGTAAAGAATTGTTAAAAAAATAAACTTTTTCCTTTACTTTTGACTATATAGTTATTATACTTATTCCGAGGTAATAATTATGAATGTAAGAAGCGAAAGAAAGTATATTGACGAGTTCGTAAGCCTTACGGGCGATTTGCTGTCCGACGAGCTTGTAAACAGTATGAAGCAGTACAGACACCATCAGGATACGAATACCCATTTTCATTCGGTTTACGTTTCCTACCGTGTAATGAAAATGTGCGAGGCGCTAAGGCTTATCAATACGCGCGAGGTAGTAAGGGCGGCGCTTCTTCACGATTTTTATCTTTATCAGTGGTATACCGAAAAGCACGAGGAATATCATATCTGGTATCATCCTAAGGAGTCTGTTAAGAATATAGAGTCTCATTTCGGAGAGATGACTCCGCTTCAGAAGAATATGATTTTATCCCACATGTTCCCGACCTGCGTTGAGTTTCCTAAATCAAAGGGCGCGTGGATACTGACGCTCTGCGATAAGCGCTGCGCTATCGAGGATTATATAACTCACTCGGTAAGCTTCAGGGATGTGTATAACGAGATTAACAGGAGGGCGGGCGTATGATAGCCTTTATTAATAAGGTCTGCGAGCTGTTTTTTATATTTATTCTTTTCAGCTTCGGCGGATGGATTATGGAAACCGTGCTTTATCTCGTAAGGGATAAACAGGCGGTAAAAAGAGGCTTTCTTTTCGGACCCGTCTGTCCGATTTACGGCGTAGCCGCCGTACTTTGCGATATAGCGTTTTACCATAATAAATTCTTTATCAATAACGCTTTTCTTCAAAGCCATAAAATAGTTGATTATATTGTTATATTTGTTATCGGCTTCTTTATGTCGGGCGTGCTCGAGTATTTAACCCATTTCGCTATGGAAAAGCTTTTCCATGCGATGTGGTGGGATTATTCGGGAAGAAAGTTTAACCTTAACGGAAGAATTTACCTTAACGGGCTTCTTATCTTCGGCGCGGGGGTAGTGCTTATCGTAAAGCTTCTTCTCCCCGCGGTATATAAGCTAATTGATATTATTCCCAACGCGGCTTTATACATAACCTGCTTCATTCTTTATTCAGTAATAATTATCGACGTTGCAACAACGATAGTTGATTTAAAGGGCGCCGTAAGAACGATAAAGAATTTTCAGGCTTCCGCCGTTGAGGGCGCTCAGAAGGGCGTGGATATGACGACCGAGCAGTTCGAGCATTTCAAGGAAACCTTTAAAAAGAGCGACGCTTATAAGAAGATTATCAAGGAAAACCCCGTTGTTGTGAGAATTAAGAAGCGTTATCCGAATTTCAGGCTCACTAATTACAAATTCCTTTACGATATTATTATCAACGACCCCGACGAGAGCAAGGCGAGAAAGGATATAAAGCTTTACGGTACCGCCGAGACGGCGCCGAAAAAAGACGAGGATGAATAATTTAAGGGCGGCTTGACCGCCCTTTTTTGAATTTTCTTTACTTTTTCTTTAATCTATGTTGTAATATTGTTTGGTAGATTGTAGTCAAGGAGGAGCGAATATGTACAATGTTCTTGTTTGTGACGACGATAAGGCTATTCTTAACTCGATAGCTATTTATCTTAAGCAGGAGGGCTATAACGTCCTTACCGCCGAAAACGGAAGGGCGGCGCTTGAAATAATTGAGGATGAGGAAATACACTGTCTTATTCTCGATATTATGATGCCCGAGCTTGACGGACTTTCGGCTACGCTGAAAATAAGAGAAAGCTATAATTTCCCGATTATTCTTCTCTCCGCAAAAAGCGAGGATACGGATAAAATAACGGGGCTTTCCTTCGGCGCGGACGATTACGTAACCAAGCCCTTTAATCCGCTTGAGCTGATAGCAAGAGTTAAAAGCCAGATAAGGCGTTATTCAACTCTCGGCTCTATGGTAATTACCGACTCTCAGCTCGTTACGGGCGGTCTTATTCTTGATACCAAGACTAAGAGCGTAAGCGTTGACGGCGAGGAGGTACACCTTACCGCTATAGAGTATAAGATACTCGAATATCTTATGAGGAATATGAACGCCGTCCTCTCCTCGTCCCAGATTTACGAGGCGGTATGGAACGAAGCTTCCTTCGGCGTTGAAAAAACAGTAACCGTACATATCCGCAATATCCGCGAAAAAATCGAAATAAATCCTAAAGAGCCTAAATATTTAAAGGTGGTGTATGGTCTTGGCTACAAAATCCAGAAATACTAATTTATTTGTCCGCTTTATTGCGGCGGCGCTTTCCGTTTTGTTTATGGCGGGCTCGGCGTTTTTCGTCCTTCGCGTAATTGAAACGGGAGTTTATACTCAGAAGGTTGAAACAATTCTTCAGGGAAATGTCGTAAGCGACGGCCTTTCCGAGAGCAGGGAGGTAACGGGCGACCTTTACAGGGATATTACCTTTATTACCGAATCGCTTTACATAAAGGACGAAAAGGGAATTGAGAAAACGCTGCTTTCACAGAAGGAAGAAAAGCTTAACAAGCTGTTAAACGAATTTAAAGAATCAAAAATAAATTATGAAAACTCAATAAAAGAGCTTGAGGAAGAAGCCGACGTAGAATACGACGAAGAGGGCGACGCTGTAGAAACTACGGCTGTCGATACCGCTGAAATAGACAGCAATTTTTCCGCTGATGTAAACTTTAATTATAAAGACCTTTCTTTTTATTTTGATACGGCTTTCTGGAACGGCAGTGAAAATGAGCTTTCCCTTAAGGACAGCGAGGACGTTGCAAAAAAGAAGCTCGAGGCGATGTTCAACAGCTATATTAAGGATAAAAAATACCTTAACAGCTTTGACGGCGGATACTCGCGTGACGGTTATGAGCCTGTAGCCGATTTAAAGTATTATGCAGTTAATACGAAGAATAAGCTCGTCGTTACTAATTTTGAAAAAAACGAAAAGACGGACGGCGTTCTTGATAACAGATACGCTTTAACCATTAAAAACAATAAACCGACTTATTCCCTCGCTTTTGAGAACGTGCTTGCTGAAAATACGGAGTCGAAAACGGGTGAGATTAGTTTTACCGACAGGGATATTGAATATTATCTCTACGTTGACGAGAAGGCGGATGTTAATAACGGCTATCTTGAAGAAATCAACAACTTCTTCGGCGTAATGGAATACAGCGTAAGCGGGAACGCCGCGGGCGCAATTATCCTGTTTATTCTCTCTTTAATCTGCGCCGTATGGTATTTTATAAACGCTGGTACGCGCAAGGAAGACGGCAAGGTTAAAAGAACGTTTGTAGATTATATTCCGAGCGACGTTCATCTTGCTCTTACGGGCGGAATAATAGCGGGACTGTGCGCGCTTTATATCCCGCTTACCGAAGCGCTTGATTCCTCGGTAGCGGGCAGAAGAAATCATATTTTGTTTATGCTTGTCGCCTCCGTTATTGCGGGCGGTATATGGGCGTTTCTTGTTGAATTTATAAGCTCGCTTATAAGAGTATGCAAAAGCGAAAAGAAGCTTTATAATAACCTTTTAACGGTAATCCTCTTTAAGTTCTGCGTAGTAAAGCCGATTGCGTGGATATTCAGAAAGCTTAAGTCGCTTTTAGCCTATAAGCCCGATAATTTCAAACACCGCTTTACACGCTTTTTAGTCCTCTGGGGCGTTATTAATCTTATTCTGTTTATTATCTGCGCCTCAACGGGCGTTGACGGAAATGTTGCGGTTCCCGTAACTGCTTCAATTATTATTCTGATATTTAACGCTGTAATTATCGTTCTCGGAACGCGCTATGCAGTCTGGCTTGATAAAATTATTACCGCCGCTCATTACAGAACCGTTCCGCAGGTCGATTACAATAAGCTGCCCCAAAGCCTTAAAACGCTTTACAATTCGCTTCGCTATACCCAGCAGGAGCTTGATACCGCGGTAACAAAGGCGGTACGCGACGAGCGTATGAGAAGTGAGCTTATAACAAATGTGTCTCACGATTTAAAAACCCCGCTCACCTCAATTATCACATACGTTGACCTTCTTAAAGCGTGTGAAATTGAAGATGAAAACGCGAAGCAGTACCTCGGCGTGCTTGATGAAAAGAGCAACCGCCTTA
>CAMVRG010000075.1 GCA_947169815.1 uncultured Clostridia bacterium
ACTGGTATGTGACTTAATGAAGTCTTTCATCTTTATTCACTTGTATATTTAAAGTTTCGGAACACGGCTTGACCGTTGCCTGCGGCAAAGACGGGAGCGCTCAACGATATTCTTCATATCCTTCAGGCGGCTGAAATAAACGTTGAATACGTTTATGCCTTTACGGGCGCGGTACAGGGTAACGCCTACGTTGTCCTTAGAGTTGACGACGAGGAGCAGGCAGAGAAAACGCTGAACGAAAACGGTATTCACACCCTTAATGACGAGGATATAAGCGAATATCTTAAATAAGACTTGAACGCTCATAAGGGCGTTAAGTATCGGAGGTATTATTTATGAAGGAGATTTATACAAAGCCTGAGGCTGCCGTAGAGGATTTTGAAGCAGTAGATATTCTTACTAATTCTCCTCCTAAGGGCGGAATCGATCATGACAATGACGGTGACGAACTCTAAGTCCTCAGCTTCATGAAAAACCGAGGAAAGGCGCGGAGAAATCCGCGCTTTTTCTCTTTTTTATCGCAGGACAATATGCACAAATAAATAATAGACAATTTGTAGGAGTTTACGAAAAAAGCGCAAGCGCTTGATATTAAAAATTACCAGTGTTATTATAATATTATAAATAATACTATATGTAAAAGATAATAGACATTTTGGTATTTAAGAGAGGATTTTTGTTATGAAAAAGCTACTCAGTATTATTCTTACGCTTACAATAATTATGTCGGCTCTTCTGATTGCGCCGATAAACGCCCTTGCGGCGGTAAGCGACCCGGGTACGCTCGATTCAACGGATATTGAATTCTGGGCTGACCCCGAGAACACCTTAAAGCAGGAGGATATTACCGCATATCAGGGCGGCGATAAGACTACTATGGTAGGCGCTGTCGCTGTTCATAAGCGCTCAACCTCGGAGAGCAATTATTATCTCTTCCTCCCCTCAAACGCGGACTGTAATAACCTTAAGCTCTGGTTTACCGCCTCAAGCGCAACCGTTGACGGCGTTGCGGTTACTAACGGCGAGGCGAGCGACGTATTTAAGGATATTGACGGGGGCGGCGTTACTAAAACGTATTCGTTGAACCTTGACTCAACCTCTTATTCCGTTACCGCAATTAAATCGGGCGACGTCGGCGCCGTATATATAGATACAACAAGCGGCTCGATTGCGACTATTAACAATTCAAATGATAAATCCAAATCCGAGGGCGGAACTGTTTTAGTAACCGAGCCCGACGGAACGGTTGACTTTGACGGCGTTCTTGATAAGATGAAGGGAAGAGGAAACGCTACATGGACAGGAAAAGGCACGAAAAATCCCTATAATATCAAGATTGCCAAAAAAGCGGCTCTTCTCGGAATGGCAAAGTCCAAGAAATGGTGTCTTATTGCGAATGCGGGAGACGAAACGCTTATTAAAAATCAGCTTACCTATGATTTTTCCGAATATGTCGGAATAAAACATCAGGTAGTCGGAAAGCCTGTTGACCTGTATGTCAATCAGCAGTATCTCGGCTCGTATCTCTTAACCGAAAAGGTTGAGATAGGCACGGGAAGAATTGAGGTTTCAGACGCATACGAGGAGCTTGAAAAAGCAAATCCTACCCTTGCTGAAGATACGGAAATAAAAGAGTTTTCCGACGAGAACGGAACGCCTGCCCAGGCTCCTCTTTTTACTAACCCTAATTCTCAGATAATAGGTATGAGACGGTATTCTCCCTCTCTCGTAAGCCCCGAGGACGTAACGGGCGGTTATCTCTATGAGCTTGAAATCTCCAATCGCTGGGAAGCGGAGGGCGCAGGCTTCTGCGGTTATAACCGTCAGGGCTGGGTAGTAAAGAGCTGCGACTTTGCCTCTAAGGATATGGTTAATTATTCCTACGATTTATTCTATGCTCTCGGCGGAGCAGTTTATAACGGCGGTATTGTTCCGAATAAAGAAGTTAAAACTGATTGCAGCGAACTCGGTAACACTTTTATTTACGGTAAGAATTCGGTAACAAATCCCGCCCCGAAAGCGCAGTATCAGGGTAAAAAATGGAGCGAGCTTCTTGACTCCGACAGCGCCGTTAAGTATTACTGGACTCAGGAATATTTCAAGAATATGGACTCCTCGACCTCGTCGACGTATTTCTTCAAGGATTCCGACAGTAAGGATTCAAAGATTTACGCGGGTCCCGTATGGGATATGGACGAGGCAATCGGCTACAACAAGGACGGCTCGCGCTGGGGCTACAGCTATACCTCGGCTGACGGTTGGTACACTAAAAACTCGAGAATATACCGCTGGAGAGCTAACGATTCAACTACGGATTATGATTCCGACAAAAAGTCGCCCCGTTCCTTCTACGGCGCGCTTGCGATGAACTGTAAGGATTTCTGGCCGCTCGCTCAGAAGAGCTGGTCAGAGGTTATGGAGCCTGCAACTCAGATTCTTCTCGGTAATACTGCCGACGAAACGGGCGTTCTTCATTCGGTAGATTACTATACCGAAACCGTTGCAAAAAGCGGTAAAATGAATAATATAAGACACGATACGGGAAACACGTACGATTCACAGGCGGTTTCAACAGGCGTTAAGAACTGGCTTTCAGCGCGCACGGAATGGATTACAAACGAAATCCTCAGGGAAACGTCGCAGCACGTTCATACCCCGGGCGCAGCGGTTAAGGAAAAGGTAAGCGCCTCAGGCTATGACGAGGTTGTTTACTGTACCGGCTGTAAAAAAGAACTCAGCCGAAAGACGGTAAAGATTACTTCACCTGACGGCTTCGCGCCAAGCGCTGCCGAGGCAGACGCCGCAGCGGAGAACAGTTCTATAGTAAAGATTAACGCAAGTAAAATAAATACCTTTGCTGATACAAAGAAAAAGACTCTTCGCGTTGATTTCAATACCGTAAAGGGCGCGACTAATTACAGACTCCGTTACCGTAAGGCGGGCGCTAAGGCGTGGATGTATGTATGGACGGGCGGAAAGGGAACGTATACGATAAAGAATTTAAAGAAAAACGGTCTTTATCAGTTCCAGATTGCCGCATACGTTTACAGCGCAGGCAAGTGGCAGAGAAGCAAGTATTCAAATATCAGCTACCGCTATATGACAAAGCTTACGGGCGTTAAGGCGGCTTCTCTCAAAAATAAAAAGGTGAAGGTAAGCTGGACTGCGAATAAGAACGCTACGGGTTACGAGGTTGCCTACGCGAAGAAAAAGGGAACGAAGAAGACCGTAAAGACCGTCAAGGGCGCAAAGAAAAAGGCGTATACCATTAAGTTCAAGAAAAAGGGAACATACTACGTATTCGTACGCTCATATAAGATTAAGGGCGGTAAGAAATACACGAGCCAGTGGACGACGAAAAAGGTTAAGGTTAAGTAAAGAGAACCTCAGTAAATCAATGTTTAAGAGAGGACAACTGTTATGAAAAAGGTACTGAGCATTATTCTTTCGCTGTCAATAATTATGTCGGCACTTCTGCTTGCGCCTATTAATTCGCTTGCGGTTGACGACCCGGGCACCCTTGACTCAAAAAGCATTGAATTCTGGGCGGACCCGGAGAACACCTTAACGCAGGAGGATATAGACGCTTTTAAGAGCGGAGATAAAACGACGATGGTCGGAGCCGTCGCCGTTCACAAGCGTTCAGGCTCGTCGAGCAATTATTATCTCTTCCTTCCGTCAAACGCGGACTGTAATAACCTTAAGCTCTGGTTTACCGCAAACAGCGCAACCGTTGACGGAGTCGCGGTTAATAACGGCGAAGCGAGCGACGTATTTAGCGATATTGACGCGGGCGGCGTTAAGAAAACCTATACCGTAGGCCTTAACGGAACTAATTATACCGTTACTGCGCTTAAATCGGGTGACGTCGGCGCGGTATATATTGATACGGCAAGCGGCTCAATCGCCTCTATAAATAATTCCTCCGACAAGTCGGCTTATGAGGACGGTACAATTCTTGTAACTAATCCCGACGGAACGGTTGAATACGACGGTATTATGGAAAAAATGAAGGGCAGAGGAAACGCTACCTGGACTGCAAAGGGCACGAAAAACCCTTATAATATCAAGATTGCCAAAAAGACCTCTCTTCTCGGTATGGGCAAGTCGAAAAAATGGTGCCTTATTGCAAACGCAGGCGACGACACCCTTATAAAAAATCAGTTAACCTATGATTTTGCCGAGTATATCGGTTTAAGATACCAGGTTATCGGAAAGCCGATTGACCTTTACGTTAATCAGCAGTATCTCGGCTCATATCTCTTAACCGAAAAGGTTGAGCTCGGCTCGGGAAGAATTGACGTAAACGACGCTTACGAAAATCTTGAAGAGGCGAACGCGCGTACAGACCCCGCGACGGGCGAAGTGATTACGGATTTAGACGGAACGGCAACTGCGCTTTACAGCGACGAGAACGGGGGAAGCGCCCCGAGAACCTACTCGTCACAGACGGTTGGCGTAAGAAAGTATTCATCCTCTCTTACAAGCCCTGAGGACGTAACGGGCGGCTATCTCTACGAGCTTGAAATATCCAACCGTTGGCAGGACGAGGGCGCTGGCTTCTGCGGTTATAACCGCCAGTGCTGGGTAGTTAAGAGCTGCGACTATGCCTCTAAGGATATGGTAAATTATTCCTACGACCTCTTCTACGCGCTCGGCGGCTCGGTATATAACGGAGGAACGGTTCCGAGTACTTCTGTTACCACTAACTGCAGCGGACTTTCATTCTTCAGTGAATATACCCAAGGAGACAGGTCGATAACTAACCCCGCCCCGAAGGCTCAGTACCAGGGCAAGAGATGGGATGAGCTTCTTGACGCCGAAAGCGCGGCAATGTATTACTGGACTCAGGAATACTTCAAGAATATGGACTCCTCAACCTCGTCGACCTATTTCTATAAGGATTCCGACAGCGTTGACGGCAAAATCTACGCAGGTCCCGTATGGGATATGGACGAAGCGCTCGGATATAATAAAAACGGCTCGCGCTGGGGCTACAGCTATACCTCGTACGACGGCTGGTATTCTAAAAATACAAGAATTTACCGCTGGAGAGCAGGTGACTCTACAATGACTTATTCAAACGATAACCAGTCGCCGAGAACCTTCTACGGCGCTCTTGCCACTAACTGTTCGGAGTTCTGGAGAAGAGCGGGCGTTTACTGGCAGTCAAGAGTATTCCCCGCAACAAAAATTCTTACTGGCGAAGCCGAGGATGAGACGGGTACGCTTCACTCCGTTGCCTTTTATGCAAACAGGGTTGCAAAGTCAGGCACGATGAATAACCTCAGACATAATCTTAACGGCGACGGAGCCTACGATGCAAACGGTATTGCTTCATCAGTAACCTCATGGCTTACAAACCGCGCAACATGGATTGACTCTCAGTTCAGCAATATCAGCATTAACGACAGCGGCGTTACCGTTGCGCCCGTTGACGTTCAGTATTATAACGGCGAAGCGAAAACGCCGAGTCTCAGCATATACTACAACGACGTTGAGCTCAAGGAAGACGTTGATTATACAGTAGAATACAGTAATAACATTAACCCGACAAACAGCGCTTCTGCCGTAATTACGGGTATGGGAGCCTTTGAGGGTACAAGAAACGAAAGCTTCGTTATCAATAAGGGAACGCTTACAGGCGCTAAAGCTGAAATTGAAGAAACGGCTTGCGCCGGAGATACTCTCAGCGCTACGGTAACCGATGCCGATAACAGAGAAGTTACCTCTCATCTTACATATCAGTGGTATTCCGACGGCGAGCCTATTCCGTCAGCTACGGGTAACGAATATGAGGTTACCTCATCTGACGTACGAAAGAATATTTCCGTTACGGTAACGGGCGACGGCGTATACTATGAAGCTGAATCCGTTGATTCAAATTCCTGTGAGATTTCACATCTCATTAAAAATGAGGTAATCGCTTCCTGGAACTACGATTATTCACTCGACAGCAGCGAACTTCAGAACGCAGACGCAACGGGCGAAACTTATTACTATACCGCTAACGGCGGAACCCAGAGCGGTATCGCAAAGCTTTCGGGCTCGGTAACGGCGCAGGGAGCCTCGGCGCTTATCTGGTCCGCCGGAGATACATATTCTAATGATTTATGTTCGGTTTCTCCCGACCAGTCTCCATCTATCGCTCCCGATAAAAACGCAGGAATTGCGTGGGGAGAGTTCCCGTACTTTGAAACCGAGCTTTCAACTGTCGGCTATACCGATATAAGAATATCAGCAAAACTCGGCGGAACGAAGAAATCCCCGAGAGATTATAAAATTCAGTATTCGCTTGACGGACAAAGCTATACCGACGTCGACGGCGCCTCATATTCTATATCTGCAAATAAGGTTATGGAGCAGGCGTTCTACAGAGTACAGCTTCCCGCGGAGTGTAACGGAAAGGACGCCGTGCATATAAGAATTACCGTTTCAAACGATATCGCAATTAACGGAACTAACACGATAGTCGGTCAGCTTTCGGGTAACGCCGCTATCAACAACGTCGTTATCATAGGCAATCAGGCTGATGTTCCGCCTGTGACGGATGAAAATATAACTATAAGCGGAACGGTATATATTTCGCAGGACGAAAACGGAAATACGGGTACCTTCGGCGCCCGCGGAATTAACTTTAAGGTAGGCGGCGAGTACATCAAGGCTTCCGACGGCAGCAACGCGGTTACCTCGGATGAAATAGGACATTTCGGAGAGTTCGAAATCGAGGTTCCAAAGGGAACAACGGAAATCATGCTCACGGGCGCTTCGACTATTGACCGAACGGTAACGCTCAGCGGAAACGCCGATATAAGCGGAGCTTCGATTCCGATTATTTATTGCGATTATAATAGAGACCGATATGTAAACAATGCCGATTTCGGTGTGTTTAATAAAAATCTGAATACTTCAAATCAAAAATTTGATTTGAATGTTGACGGATACATCAATAATGCTGACTTTGGATTATTTAATAAACTGTTAAATAAACAGATTCAGTACAGTCAGCTATCGCTCGACAGCTAAGCGGTTAGTTGAAAAAGATAAAGCGTTATGATAAGATAGTGTAAAGGAGGCTGAACTATGAATAACTTTACCTTTACTAAACTTTCATACGGCGTTTACGTCGTAACGTCATGGGCTGACGGCGGAAGACCTACGGGATGTACGGCTAATTCAGCTATGCAGGTCACCTCGTCTCCCGCAACAATAGCGGTAAGCATTAACCACGATAATTTTACCAATGAGTGTATTAAAGCTTCGGGGCGCTTTGCTGTTAACGTGCTCGGTGAAAACAGTCCTCCCGCTATTATCGGAAACTTCGGCTTTAAAAGCGGAAGAGACTCTGATAAATTCAGCGAAAAGCCTGAGCTCCGCGATTTTCTTCCGATAGTTGACGGCACTGTTGCGTATATAACCTGTAAAGTTATTGATACTATGGAAAGCGAAACCCATACGGTATTTCTCGGCGAGGTTATCGGCGCCGAGATACTTGACGAAAACGCTTCGCCTATGACCTACGCGTATTATCATAACGTAATTAAGGGTAAATCGCCGAAAAACGCACCTACGTATATTGAGGAATAAAAGGAAATAATATAATAAAAGGAGTAATAATTATGGCTAATAAGTATGCTGGAACAAAAACCGAACAGAATTTAAGAGACGCCTTTGCAGGCGAGTCACAGGCAAGAAATAAGTACACCTATTTTGCTTCAAAGGCAAAGAAGGAAGGCTTTGAGCAGATTGCCGCGCTCTTCCTTAAAACAGCCGATAACGAAAAGGAGCACGCTAAAATGTGGTTCAAGGAGCTCGACGGAATCGGCGATACGGCTCAGAATCTTGCCGCAGCCGCCGACGGAGAAAACTATGAGTGGACCGATATGTACGAGGGCTTCGCTAAGACCGCCGAGGAGGAAGGCTTCCCCGAGCTTGCACAGAAATTCAGACTTGTTGCCGAAATCGAAAAGCACCACGAGGAAAGATACAGAGCTCTTCTTAAAAACGTTGAAAGCGCAAAGGTATTTGAAAAGAGCGAGGTTAAGGTATGGGAGTGCAGAAACTGCGGACACATCGTCGTAGGTACAAAGGCTCCCGATATCTGTCCGACCTGCGCTCATCCTCAGAGCTATTTTGAAATCCACGCTGAAAACTATTAATAATCATAAAAAAAGTACAGTCGGCTGACTGTACTTTTTTGTATTGACAAACGAACCCCCGGCTTTGCCGGGGGATTATGTTTTTATAACCCGTTTATATAGCGGCAGGCGGCGAGGGCGGCGGTTGTTCCGTCCGCTGCTGCCGTGGTTACCTGGCGGATTGCTTTGCTTCGGCAGTCGCCCGCAACGAATATTCCGTCGGTTTTCGTCGTGCAGCTTTCGTCGGTGTCAAAGTAGCCGTAGGAGTTAAGCTCGGCAAGCTCTTTGAACGGCTCGTTTTCGGGGATAAGACCTATTGCAACGAAAAGCCCGTCGCATTTTATTTCCTGAGTCTGTCCGTCCTTTTCAATCTCAACTCCCGTAAGCTCTCCGTTTTCAGAGATAAGACGACTTATTTTTACACCCGTGTGAGCGCTTACGTTATCGCGTGAGAAGAGTACCTGCTGCAATCTTTCCTCGCCTGTGAATTCAGGTAAATCCTGAAGCATAATAACCTCTTTACACTTATCCGAAAGGAGTATAGCCTCCTGAAGCGCGGAGTTTCCGCCGCCCGCTACGCAGACGGTTTTACCGCTGTAAAAATCGCCGTCGCATACCGCGCAGAAGGAGATACCCTCGCCGACGAGCTCGTTTTCGCCCTCAAGACCGAGCATACGGTGTTTAACTC
>CAMVRG010000076.1 GCA_947169815.1 uncultured Clostridia bacterium
GTTGTTATATTTCATAATATTTTCCTCGCTGTGAATATATATTATCACAGTATTAATAAAAATAAAATAAAATTTTCTTCTTTTGTTGAAAAATAAACAATTCTTTGTTATAATCCTTATAAATATTTATAAAGATTTACATCGGAGGACTAAAAATGAAAGCAGTTATTACGGTAGTCGGTAAGGATATGGTAGGAATTCTCGCTAAGGTTTCGGGAATCTGCGCCGACAATAATGTAAATATTATTGATGTTACTCAGACGATTTTACAGGATATGTTCTGTATGATTATGATGGCTGACACCTCACAGAGCAGTATTGATTTCGGCGAGCTTTCGGATATTCTTGAGGGCTTCGGCAAGGAAAATAATCTCGTTATTCACGCTATGCATGAGGATTTATTCAATTCAATGCACAAAATTTAGGAGGAATACCCCTTGATTAATACATATGATATTCTTGAAACTATAAGAATGATTCAGGACGAATGTCTCGACGTCAGAACAACAACGATGGGTATTTCCCTTCTCGACTGCGGCGATTCTGATATTGACAGGTCCTGCTCTAAGATATATGAAAAGATATGCCGTAAGGCTGAGAGACTCGTAGAGGTCGGCGAAGGAATTGAAAAGGAATACGGTATTCCGATTATAAATAAACGCGTAAGCGTAACCCCTGTTTCTATTTTAGAGGGAATCAGCTCGGGAGACCCCGTTAAATACGCAAAAACGCTTGACAGAGCGGCTAAGACAATCGGAGTAAACTTTATAGGCGGCTACTCGGCGCTTGTTCAGAAGGGCTTCGCTGCAGGAGATTTAGAGCTTATAAATTCAATTCCCGAAGCGCTTTCAGTTACCGAACGTCTGTGCTCGTCGGTTAATATAGGCTCAACCAAGGCGGGCATTAATATGGACGCGGTAAAGCTTATGGGCGAAAATATCAAAAAATGCGCCGAGCTTACCAAGGAAGATAACTGTATTGCCGCGGGAAAGCTTGTTGTATTCTGTAACGCTCCCGAGGATAACCCGTTTATGGCGGGCGCCTTCCACGGAGTGAGCGAAGCTGACTGCGTTATTAATGTAGGCGTATCGGGACCCGGCGTTGTACGCTCAGCTGTATCGAAATACCCCGACTATTCAATTAATGAGATAGCGGAGCTTATAAAGAAAACGGCGTTTAAGGTAACGCGAATGGGTCAGCTTGTCGGAACGCTTGCAAGCGAAAGACTCGGCGTACCCTTCGGTATTGTAGATTTATCGCTCGCCCCTACTCCCGCGGTAGGCGATTCGGTTGCTCATATTCTTGAGGAAATCGGTCTTGAAAAATGTGGCGGCGCAGGAACTACCGCCTGTCTTGCAATGCTCAACGACGCGGTTAAAAAGGGAGGCGTAATGGCTTCATCAAGCGTCGGTGGACTTTCGGGCGCATTTATTCCCGTAAGCGAGGACGCAGGTATGATAAGCGCTGCAAAAAGCGGAGCGTTAACTATTGAAAAGCTCGAAGCTATGACGGCGGTGTGCTCGGTAGGACTTGATATGATAGTTATCCCCGGCGATACAACTCCAGAGGTTATCAGCGGTATTATAGCGGACGAGGCTGCTATCGGTATGGTAAACGGTAAGACCACCGCGGTTCGCATTATTCCCGCTATCGGCAAGGACGTCGGCGATGAGCTTGAATTCGGCGGACTCCTCGGCTCAGGTCCCGTAATGAGAATAAATAAAAACTCGCCCGCTAAGTTCATTAACAGAGGCGGCAAAATTCCCGCTCCCCTTCATTCGCTTAAAAACTAAACTAATAAAAGAAAAAACACAAGGCAAATGCCTTGTGTTTTTAATTTACTAATCAGAAAAGATATTCGTCTTCGTGGAAGGTTAACGGAGAATATTTACCGTCCTTGCTGACGTAACACGACTGAAGCTTAACCGATACTGCGTAGGTCTTGCTTCCCGCTGTGAATACATAACAGTCAGCGTTGTTAACGTTGGTAATATTATTCGTATAGTTAATAGAACCGCCAGACGGGTCTGAGGAATATCCTAAATCCTTCCAGTTGTCGTGAAGAACCTGCTTTAAGTATGCCTTAGCATCAGCTACGCTGTAATCGGGCGTAGTTGTAATGTCATGAGGATTCTCATATCTGTCATACTCCGCAGGAGCTCCGCCGCCTTCCTCAGTGGTCTCCGTCTGACCATTAACAAAAGGGGGCATCGTGAAATTAGCGAACATGTAGCAGAAGTATCCGAGATAAGCGATTAAGAGAATGAGGATAATCATCTCAATAATCTTCTTAGCGTTGGATTCTCCCGTAGCAGAAGCTGCGAACGCCTCCTCCTGAGTCGGAATATCAAGCGGAACAAAAGGCTTATTCTTTTTATTAGCCTTTTTCTCTAACTTTGCGTTTTTCTTTTCGATTTTCTTTACAAGCTTATCGTAAGCCGCTGCCTGACTTTTTTCAGCCTTAGCCGCTTTCTTTGCAGCCTTAGCTTCCTTCTTGGCAAGTTTTGTTTCTTTACTCAAAGCAGTCCCCTCCTTATAAGTACAAAGTAAGTATAACATTAAAATAAATAAATTTCAATAACAATTTTATATGTTTTCAGTAATATTTGTTAACAAATTGTAAATATTTTGTCTAAATAATATAATTCTTGAATTTTATATACATTTAGATTATTATAAATAATGCGAAAAGGTGGTGACGTTATGACCGACTTTTTTAACGCGGTCAAAACCGTATATAAAGAAAACTCTTACTTTATAAATATTGTTCTCGGTATAATAATATTTCTTCTCTTTCTTCTATTCAGAAAGATTCTTTCAAATGGAATTCTCTCTTTAATATCGAAGATAGCTTATAAGGAAGATAAAAAACGCGAGTCGCTTACCGAGGCTCTTATGAAGCCTCTTTCAACCTTTTTTATGCTGCTCGGTCTGTTTATTTCGCTTCATTTAAATATCCGCTCAGTAGCGATAATCAAAGGATTTAAGATACTGACAATACTGATAATATGCTGGGGACTTACGAATTTTGTATCCGGCAACCTCTCGTCAGTTCTCCGTATCAATTCAGATAAGGATGAAAAGATTAATCTCACGGCGGTAAAGTTTGTATCAAACATATTCAGAATACTTATTATAGCTCTCGCAGTTGTTATGGTAATAAGCGAGCTCGGTTATAATATAAACGGGCTTATTACGGGACTCGGAGTCGGCGGACTCGCCGTTTCCCTCGCAGCTCAGGACGCAGTCTCAAACCTTATCAGCGGATTTATTATTGTATTTGACAAGCCGTTCAAGGTCGGCGAATTCATTCAGAATAAGGATATAAGCGGAACCGTTCTTGAGGTATCAATGAGAACAACGAAGATAAGAACCGTTGACGATTCGGTTGTTACAGTTCCCAATTCAAAGCTTACGGGCGACGCGATTATCAATATAAGCCGAAAAAATATGAGGCTGATTGAAACCGAGTTCGGACTTATCTATTCAACCGATAAAGAGCTTATTGAAAAATGCAAAAGCGATATAAAGAGTTATCTTATATCAAATGAAGATATTGTTAATTCCCCGATAAGAGTTGAGCTTGAAAAGCTAGATGATTACTCGCTTAATTTCGGAGTTTTCTGTTACACGAATAAAACCGATATTCACGAATTCTATCACGTTTTAAACGACGTTAATTTGAATATAAAGCGAATAGTAGATGAAAACGGCGCCGAATTCGCCTTCCCGACTAACAGCGTTTACATTGAAAACAAATAAGTAAAGCCCACAGATTTCTGTGGGCTTTATTTATGTCAGATTATAATTCTGTTTATAAAGCGGAGCGCCGAGGTATTCGTCAGCATAAGCTCTTACATAGGCCTGAAGTATCTTTGCTTCCCTTTTATCTACCGACATCGCAAAATCGGGCGCTTCCTTTTTCTTGAAATAATCGGGAGCAAATTCCTTTGTATAGCCTCCGTCTGAATTATAAACCTTAATGAACTTACTGTCGCTTTCATTTCTTGCAAATGAATTAACGCCGAAAAGCTTTGCGTAAATACAAAGCGAAAGAAGATAACCGCCGCGGCCTGACGGATGATGGTCGCTGTCTCTCAGGGTAAGCTCGTATTTCCACCTGTTTTTAACGCGGTCCTTGTAATCGGGGTCGTTGGGATTATCGGTTTCAATAGGATAATTCGTATTGAAATATGTTTTATAGGACGAGTAATACGATACGGAATTTATGATTGAGCAGTTACACTTTTCAACGCATTTCATATGCTCGTTGTAACGGGTTGAATTTACAGTCGTTGAATAATACATTCCGTGGATAATTACTCTTTTGCTGCTTTTTACATAATCCTTGGCGAAGTTGAAGAACTTTACGTCTCCCGAGTAGAGCTTTGTGTAGTCCTCTTCATTATTTTGTCCGATTATGTAGTCCCACTTCCCTGCTCTTTTTAAATCTCCGAAATCAATATTGATTATATCCTTGAGATATTTTCCCGAGCCGCTTCCAATGTTTTCGCCGTCTTTCCAGGCAACGTAGTTAATAGTCTCGCTCATAAGCTGAGGAAGCGAACGGCTTCCCTTTGTAGCTCTAACTATTACGGCTGATTTTTTAGTGCTTGCAATCATTTTGCTGAGCATCTGGGGATAACCGTTATAAAAGGTGTAGGAATTACCTACCATAAGGATTTTAAGCGGGTGGTCGATAGTCGGGTCAGCGAGTACGCCTTTTATAAAATAATACTTAAATCCATTTATCGTTTTATATCCCTTAACTGTTTTGTCGGTCTTTCCGTCCTTATAGTATTTGTTGCCGTGAAGCCCGTTGGCGAGCTTTCCTTTATATATGTAGTATTTTTTCTTGCCGAAGGTCTTGTAGCCCGTAAACGCTTTATTTACAACGCCGTGAAGGTAGTATCTCTTTTTATAAAGTCCCGTAAAAAGAACGCCCTTTTTAATATAATACTTAATGCCCTTATAGATTATCATACCGTTTTTTGTTTTATCGGTTTTGCCGTTTTTATAGTAGCGGTTATTGGTAATTCCGTTTGCGTATTTGCCTTTATAAAAATAGTATTTCTTTCCCTGGTATTTGTATATACCCGTCTTGGTCTTGTCTCTCAGTCCGTTTGTAAAATACTTTTTATTGAATATTCCGCTGAAAGTCTTTCCGTTTACGAGATAAT
Source organism: uncultured Clostridia bacterium (assembly GCA_947169815.1). GTDB lineage: Bacteria > Bacillota > Clostridia > Oscillospirales > Acutalibacteraceae > Eubacterium_R. The sequence continues at coordinate 5,181 of CAMVRG010000076.1, forward strand.
ACGATTTACCGTCGATTGCAGTAACTCTTCCGCTTTTCTTTCCGTTAATGAGTTTTACGTTCCCCTTAACGACAGTGTATTTTTTACCCTGAGACTTAACGGTTGTGTTGCCCGCCTTTTTACCGTTTGAGTAGACGTATTCAATTCTCTTCTGATTTTTACTCAGCTGAAACTGACCGCTTTTTGCCTGAGCGCAAAACGGAATAATAATAGCTAATATCAGCGCTGTGAAAAAGATAAGAATTTTATTCGTCCTTTTCATTTTTCTTCTCCTCAGTCATAGCCTTTCCTAAGTAGCTATCGGCGTACTTGCTTACAAAGGTCTGAAGCGCCTTTGCGTCGGCTTTTGTTACTCTCATTGAATAATCGGTTGTTTTCTTTTTACGTTTAAATTTATTCGGCGCGAATTCGTCCGTAAAGCCCTTGTCTGAATTATATACCGCAATAAAGCGAGAATCGTTATTGCTCTTCGCGAGCTTATCGGTACTGAATATTTTAGCATATATACAAAGCGCCATAAGATACGCGCCCTTGCTCGCGGGATGACACGGGTTATCCCTTACGGTTAAATCACTTATCCAGTTTCTTCCGAAATATGAATTGTATTTACCGTAGTATGAGACGGTATCAATTAGCGTGCATTTACATTTATCAGCCGCCTTTGAAATGATATTATATCTGTCTCTTGAGGCGCTGCCGCCGTAATATACAGCATTAAAAAGGATATTACTGCTGTCGCTTACATACTTAAAATACTTGTTAAAGAAGCTGATGTTTCCCTCTTCGGTCTTATCGAGCGTGTCGTTATTCTGACACACTATATAGTCCCATCTCTCTGCTCTGTTCTGTTTTCCGAAATCCACCTTGACCAAATCGTCAAGAAGCATATCCCCTGCCGCAATCTGTTCATTATCCATGAAAGCTGCGTAAGCTATTTTTTTAGCAATTAACGAGCGTATAGACCAGCCGCCCTTGGTAGCCCTTACAACGATAGCCGATTTTCCCGTCTGCTTAATGAACTTACAAAGCATCTGCCCCATTCCGTTATAGTAGGTATAAGAATTTCCTACAAGAAGAATCTTGACGGGCACGCTGTCGGGAACCTCGGTTACAACGCCTTCGGTAAAGTAGTATTCCTTACCGTTAACTACGATAAAGCCGTTGTATTCATTGTCGGGAAGTCCGTCCTTATACATAATTTCATTTTTAAAGCCGTTATAACAGACTCCGTTTTCGATATAATATTTCTGCTTTTTATATACTATTTCGCCGCTTTTATTATTAAATTCGCCGTTAAGGTAGTATTTCTTCTTATATATGCCCGTAAAAAGCCTGCCTTTTTTTATGTAAAGCTCTTTGCCGTCAATATTATAAAAGCCCGTTTTAGCGGTATCTCTAAGCCCGTCAGAGTATAGTATGTTTTCAAATATACCGTTAAACAGCTTACCGTCAAAGAAAAGGTACTCTTTTCCGTCAACAGTAATAAATCCCGTTTTTGAGTTGTCCATAACTCCTTGCTTATAGTAGACCTTGTTATATATGCCCGTGAAGAGCTTACCGTTTTTGAAACAGTATTCTTTATTATCAAGATTAAATACGCCTTCGGCGTCGCTCTGAAAGAGACCGTCCTTATAAAGCATATCGCCGAGCAGACCATCAAAGGTCTTCCCGTAGGAAATATAATACTCTTTTTTGTCGGAAGTTTTAATAAAGCCCTCGCTTTTTCCTTCGATAAGCGTAACTCTTCCGCCTTCAACGCCGTAGTTCTTGCCCAAATGAACAACCTTTGCAAAAGGAACTTTTACGGCGTTAAGGCAGTAGTATTCAATTGTGTGCGACTTTTCGTTATGTCTGAATTCGCCCGTTCTCTCGCCGACTATTATAAGAGCAAAGAGCGTCAGAACAAATACGCAGAATACAATAAGAACAGCCTTACAGCCTTTTTTCAAGAGATGTTCACCTCGTTAATAATGCCAAGTAACGGGAGGCTGAACCTCCCGTGTTTTATTTTTCTGATTTTCTGAGCGCGATATTCTTAGTGGGAGTGAAAAGATAGTAATACTCCCCTCTCGAGCCCGTTTTAAGCGTTTTGAAAGTACAGGTAACCTCGTTGGTTGACGCGTCGTATTTAAAGTATTTACGCCTGTCTACGCCCTTACAGGTACTGTAATACTTGTTCGGGGTCATATAAGGGTCAAGAATAATTACCCTTCCGTCACTTGTGATTCCAGCTGCGACAACGTAGTGACCACCTGCGGCGAAATATCCGTTAACTCCGACGTTACATATAGCCATATAGCCTTTTTCAAGATGAGCTTTAAGCTTAATAACGGAGGTAGTCTTTTTATACTTGAAGCCGTACGTCTTTTTCATAAGCTCTGCGGTTTTTCTTATGTCAGTTCCGCCCCATACTCGACAGCCGTTTTTTCTCATTTTCTTTGTCCAGCTCTTAAGCGACGGCGTGTAAGTCGAAGTATTTCTTATTATCATAAGGCTTGTACATACGCCGCAGCCGCCAGACGCAATTGTAGCCTTAGGCTTTTCTGCTGAGGGATACGGGATTTTCTTATTAGCCTCGGTATTCTGCTGAATATAGATAAGCGGCGCGTGGGTAAGAACACCCTCGCTGTCAGCTGTATATAGGTACTTCTTTATTTTGAATTCCCTATTCCTGACAAGCTTGTTATCGTCAGTTGAATAATAACGGTACTTTCCATTTACCTTGATTTTACCATTTTTAATAATTCCGTTTTTGACGTAGTATCCGCTTCCGTTAATAGTAATGGCTCCCGTTGTATCAGAGAATAATCCGTCCTTGTAATAAACGAGCTTTCCCTTGTTATTGCCGTAAAGCTCGGTAACGATATTGGTTGAAAGTAAACCGTCTTTAAAGTAATAAACGCTCTTTCCTATTTTAACAATACCGTCTTTGGTTAAATCGGCTATGCCGTTTTCATAGTATCTTTTATTATAAATTCCGTTTGCGAGAACGCCGTCAATGAAATAATATGCGGTATCGTCTACTCCGACATAACCGCTGACGTCGGGGTCAAATAATCCGTTAAAATAATACTTACCGTCGCAGATACCGGTAAAAAGCTCGCCGTCTTTAAAGCAGTATTCCGTACCTGAAATATCAACAAGAGCGCTGAGCTTAGTTTTTATTACGTTTTCATTGATATAAAGGTACTCTTCTTCGTTGAACGCTCTTGTATTGTCAACGTAATAAAGCTCTCCGCTTTCGTTTATAAGCGTTCCGCGAACATTTCCGTCAATAAGCGTAAGCGCGCCGTCAGAGACGGTATAGCTATGCTCCCCGTCCTCAATTTCACAGTTGAAAACGAGTCTGTCGTCAGCTCTGTAATATTCAATTATCCTTAACTCGCCGTTATATCTGAAATAGCCGAATTCCTCCTCGCTCGCGAAAACCGTAGCGGGAGTAAGTACTATAAATAAAACGGCAAGAATTAATGATATGTATTTTTTCATATTAACCTCTTTAAAAATAAGTACATATATTTTACTACACTTATTATTATATTTCAATATAAAAATTACAAAAATGTAATAATAGTTAATATTTTGTAACCTTATGTGTAAAAAAACGCCCGAGATAAACTCGGCCGCGGTATGGAGGCACAACC
>CAMVRG010000077.1 GCA_947169815.1 uncultured Clostridia bacterium
ATAATTTACTGCGTAAATAAATATGAGCCCGACGCGGCGGGCTCGGGCATACCCCAAACTACGGGCGACGTAAGAGGCTGTTTTTCGCTTAACTGGTGGCGCGTAATTATCGCAAAGCTCATAGGCGGAACGCTTACCGTTTTCGGCGGACTTTCGCTCGGGCGCGAGGGACCCTCGGTTCAGCTCGGCGGTATGGCGGGCAAGGGCGTCGCAAGGCTTACGGGGGCTGACCGAACTACCGAAATAAGAATGACCTCCTGCGGCGCCGGCGCGGGTATGAGCGCGGCGTTTAACGCCCCTATTGCGGGAACTATGTTTATTTTTGAGGAGATACACCACGGGCTTGACCGCTCGATTATGTGTATGGGAATAGTCGCAACCGTAGTTGCCGATTTCATTTCAAAAATCTTCTTCGGTCAGGATACGATTTTCCACTACGACGCCGAGCCGTTCGCGCTCAGATACTATCCCTTGCTTCTCTTAATGGGCGTTATCTTCGGAGCCTTCGGCGCGTTTTATAACGTCTTTATGGTTAAGGCTCAGAAGGCGTTCAAGTCTGTTACAAAAATACCCGAGCCGATAAAAATGGCGCTTGTTTTTGTAGTCAGCGGAGTTGTAGGGCTGTTTCTTCCTCAGGTTCTCTGCGGCGGACACAGAATGACCGCGCTTTTGATGAACGACAACCCGAGCCTTAAAATGCTCATAATTCTTTTTGTTGCTAAATTCCTTTTCGGCGCGTTCAGCTTTTCGTCGGGAGCGCCGGGCGGAACGCTTTATCCGCTTTGTATACTCGGCGCTTATCTCGGCGCGATTTGCGGGGATTTATCTATTGACGTATTAAATCTTAGCCCCGAGCTGAGACAGGATTTTGTAATCGCGGGTATGGCGGCGCTTTTCGCGTCTATCGTACGCGCGCCCCTTACGGGTATTATTCTCGTTTTTGAGCTTACGGGGGATATGAATACTCTTCTTCCGCTCGCAACGGTAAGCCTTATTTCCTACGCCGTTGCGAACGTTATCGGAACGGCTCCGTTTTATGCTATTCTCTATGAGAAGGCTGTTGCGGGAGCGGACGAAAAGGTGAGCACAAGGTCGGCTGAAAAGGTTATTCAGACCTTTGTAATCCCCGTCGGAAGCGGCATTGACGGTAAGAAAATATCCGAAATCGACTGGGGTAAGCACTGCCTTATAGTTTCGATAGAACGCGGCGAGGTTCCCGTTACGCCTAAGGGCGATACGCATCTCAGAGAGGGCGACGTCCTCGTAATGCTTATTTCCCAGCGCCGCTTTCAGCAGGATTCAGACAGAGTATATAACTTAATAAATTCAAAATAAAAGCGGTCTTACGACCGCTTTTTATTTTTATTATTATTATTATTCCTCCGCTTTCGAATATTCAAGGTCATCTTTTGTCCAGTTCTTGATAACCTCGAGGAATTCTTTTGCCTCCTCCTTTGCCTGGGGGAGATTGTGCTCAAGACAGTTTCCGCATTCCTTGTCCGAAGCCGCGGGAATTCTTCCCCAGAATTCGGCTACCTGCTGAAAGCCGTCCTTGATAAACTGAACGGTATATTTATCGGTAAGGCTTCTCGTGAGAATGTAAAAGCCCGTGCGCGAGCCCATAGGTCCGAAGAAGAGGATGTTCTCTTTGAATTCAGAGCCGCTTATATACGCCCTGAATATATGCTCGATAGTATGAAGCGCCGAATTGGTAAGATAATCGCCGCTGTTGGGCTCCTTCATACGGATTTCGTACGTCGTTACGTCGTCGTCAATCCTGCTAATATAGATTCCCTTTTTAAGAATATTGTAGTCGATTCCTTCGCTCGGTACTGCTTTCATTACTCTACCTCCATACCTGTTAAAAATGATATATTATTCGTTACCTCATAGCCGCTTTTTCTGCCCTCGCAGATTTCGTTAAAGCCCTTAATCAGCGCTATTGCGTCGGGCTTTGCCTCCTCAAAAAGCTCCTCAAAGCTTTTTGTGCTCGTTTCCTTTGAGTAGGGCGAGGTCCATTCCCTGTGTTTTATATTAGCATATTTATCAGCAATTTCCAAGTCCTTCGGCTTAATTGACGCGGATAATTTAAAATAATGCGAAACGGGGCCTAAGGGCGTTTCGATAATATGGGCAAGCCGCGTTGCGTTACCCTTCTTATCGGAAAGGGTTGACTGAAGCTTCGCCGTATCGCAGACCGCCTTTACTATCTCGCTTTCGGCTACGTCCTTATTGTGGCATTTAAGAAGGACAAAATGCATAAGCCTTGCAATTTCGTCAAGCTCCTTTTTATCGCTCGTAAAGGTTTCGTCGGGGTTAAACAGCGACGGGGGATAAATATTATCCCTGTGGTAAAGAAGGTAGGTATCTACCGCGTGCTCAACCTGATTGTGCGCCGCGAGGGGATGTATCTTTTTGTTTTCGTCGGTAATCTGATTCTGAAAGGCGTAAACGTAGGGATGACAGTTTCTGTCAAGCGCGTAGTGAAGAATAAAGCCGTAAATATACGATTTTGCAATATCCTTGTTTTCGCTCTTTTCAAGATACTCTGAAAACGCCTCAAAAAGCTCGGCGGGCTTTCCTCTGTGAAGAAGAGACGCCGTACCGAAAAGCGCCTTATATATCGTTATCGGCGGCCAGAGTCTGTGAAAAAGAAAAATGTCGGGTCCCTGAGTACCGACTCCCGCAACCTTGCAGTTCAGCTCAAAGCCGAATTCCTTTTCAACCTCGTCCTTCATTTCCTCTAAAAATATGTAGTGAGTAGCAAATGCAGGCATTAAATCAGCTCCTTTATATCGTCTGGAAAATCGCACGTTAAGTGCATTTTTTCGTCAGTTATCGGGTGAGTAAAGTATATATCCTTACAGTGAAGCGCCTGACGGGTTATGAGAGCGCTTTCCTTTCCGTACAGCGTATCGCCGATAAGAGGATGTCCCGAATATTCCATATGAACGCGAATCTGATGAGTCCGCCCCGTTTCAAGATTAAGCCTGAGCAGGGTAGTGTTATCCTTAACGCTTATAACTTCATAGTGCGTTACGGCTCTTTCGCCGTTTTCGTTAACCCGTCTTTTAATTATACTGTCCGAACAACGGGCAATCGGCTTGTCAATATCTCCGCCTTTTTCGACAATTCCGCTTACAACGGCATAATAATCCTTTTTAATTCTGCCTGCAAGCTTCGCCGCAACCAGTTTATTCTTTGCAACAAGAACGAGACCGCTTGTTCCGTTATCAAGCCTGTAAACCGCGCGAAATGCTCCGTTTTCGCCAAGGTGGTACGCGGCAAAGTTTGAGAGCGTGTCGCCGATATGCGTTCGGCTTTCGTGAACGGGAAGGTGGGGAGGCTTGTTGAAAACTACGATATCCTCGTCCTCATAAACGATATCTATATCCATTTTAACGGGAGACGGCATTTTACCGCGGTTTTCAATTCTTAAATTCAGCTTATCGCCCGTATGAACAGTATCAATCGTCCTTGCGAATTTACCGTTTACGGTAATGCCGTTTTCGGTGTTTTTAAGCTGCGTAAGCGTAGAAGTTGAAACGCCGAAGCTCTTAAGAAAACTGCGTATCTTAACCCCGTCGTCTTTACTTTCAATAATAAACTCTAATTTTCGCATATAAATAATATATACCTATTATATACTTTTGTCAAAGTAAATCTAAAGCGAAATTTGACATTGTTTTTAGTTGATGATAACATTAACTAAACAGATTAATGATAAAAGGGAGGTCGGGTCTTTGATAACGAAGAAAAACATTGACGGCGGAAATGCGTTTGACTGGGGTTTTACGTCAGAGCAGTACGCGAAATACAGAGACATATATCCGCCCGAGCTTTATGAGAGACTGCGTAAACTCGGCGTTGCCGCTGACGGAAGCTCGTGGCTTGACCTTGGAACAGGTACGGGAATACTCCCGCAGAATCTGTATAACCCGAAGGCTGAAATTGTCGGCGTTGATATATCCGAAGAACAGATTAATTATGCAGGATTAACCGCAGAAAAAAACGGTCTGAATATCAGTTATATTGTATCGCCTGCCGAAAAAACGGGCTTACCCTCTCACAGCTTTGATTGTATCACGGCAGCGCAGTGCTTCCAATATTTTGACAGAGAAACAATGAAATCGGAAATCAGACGCCTTCTTAAGCCTAACGGAAAATTCATAAAGATATATATGGACTGGTGTCTTGACGACGGAATTGCGGAAAAGAGCGTCGGTCTTGTAAAAGAGTATAATAAAAAATGGGACATTGGAATAGACTGCGAAAAGGATATGTTCGACGGTTTATTTGACGGAAGAGTAACGGAAAATTTTTATTGCGATATACCGTTTACGCGTGAAAGCTGGCACGGCAGGATGTGCGCCTGCCGCGGAACGCTTGCGTCTATGGGTAAGGCGCAGTTTGAAAAATGGAGTGCCGAGCATTTAAAAATGCTTTCGGAATATCCCGAAAGGTTTACCGTTAAGCACAGGATATATATTACTTATTTTGAATTATAAAAAAGCCTTCGGATAAGACCGAAGGCTTTTCGTTATTTCTTGTCTTTGAATATTTCTTTGAAAACGGGAACTGCGATAAGGTGGCGGATTTCCTCGATTTCCGTTTCTGTAAATTCGTACTGAATTTCGTTATCCGAATCGGATTTAATCTTAGCCCTTGCAATTTCAATCTGCTTAGTTACGCTTTCGGGGGACGGCCCGCCCTCAACCTTGCGGTTGAATACGCAGTTTTCAAGCTTGATAGCCTCGTATACGCCCTCGTCGAACAGAGCGCAGATGCCCTGATACTCGCTGAGAGGAAGGGTTTCAAGAGTGAGTCCCTTGTCTATGCAAAGGGCTACGAGTTCGCCCGTTGCCTTATATGCGTCGCGGAAGGGGAGTCCCTTTCCTACGAGATAGTCGGCGCAGTCGGTTGCGTTGATAAAGCCTTTAGCCGCAGCGTTTCGCATATTATCTTTAAGCACCGTCATTGTCTTAAGCATAGGCGCGAAGGCGGTTATGCACATTTTTACGGTATCAACCGCGTCGAATATAGCCTCCTTGTCCTCCTGCATATCCTTATTATAGGCAAGGGGAATGCCCTTGAGTACAGTAAGAAGAGTAGTTAAATCGCCGAAAACCCTGCCGCTCTTTCCGCGAACAAGCTCCGCAATATCGGGATTTTTCTTCTGCGGCATAATCGACGAGCCCGTTGAAAAAGCGTCGTCAAGCTCAACGAATTTGAATTCCCATGAGCACCACATTATTATTTCCTCGCTGAAGCGCGAAAGGTGTACCATAATGAGTGAAAGCGCCGAGGCAAGCTCTACGCAGAAATCTCTGTCGGATACGCCGTCGAGCGAATTCTGAGTAACTCCGCCGAAGCCGAGAAGCTCTGCTACCATCTGACGGTCGAGGGGATAGGTTGTACCCGCGATTGCTCCCGAACCGAGAGGAAGAACGTTCATACGGCTGTATGCGTCCTCAAGCCTTTCGATATCGCGAAGAAGCATAGCGGCGTACGCCATAATATGATGACCGAAGGTAATGGGCTGAGCGCGCTGTAAGTGAGTGTAGCCGGGCATAATGGTTTCCTTGTTTTCCTCGGCTTTGTCGCATATAACGCCGACGAGCTCCTTAACCTTCGAGATAACCTCCTGAGCCTCTTTTTTAAGAGTCATACGGATATCAAGCGCTACCTGGTCGTTACGCGAACGCGCCGTGTGGAGCCTTTTTCCCGTCTGGCCGAGGCGGGCGGTAAGCTCGCCCTCGATAAAGGTATGAATATCCTCAGCCTCGTTATCTATCTCAAGCTCTCCGCTTTTAATCTCGTCGAGTATATCCGTAAGCTCAGTCGTGATTTTATCGGCTTCGCTTTTGTCGATTATACCCGTTGCGCCGAGCATTGTTGCGTGCGCTATCGAGCCCTTTATATCCTCTTCATACATCCTTGAATCAAAGGAGATTGAAGAATTAAAATCGTTTGTTTCCCTGGCGAGTTCTTTTTTGAAACGCCCTTTCCATAACTGTGCCATTTTATACCTCGCGCTGTGCGTCAAGCATTGCTTTTACTTTGATTGAAAGTCCGAAGAGATTTATGAAGCCCTCTGAATCGGACTGGTTGTACGCTCCTCCGTCCTCTCCGAAGGAAGCGATGTTTTCGTCGTAAAGACTGTAAGGGGAGGTTATTCCCGCGTTTATTATGTTGCCTTTGTAAAGCTTTAATTTTACGTCGCCCGTTACGGTTTCCTGAGTTTTGTCAACGAAGGCGTCGAGCGCTTCCTTAAGAGGAGTGAACCATAAGCCGTTATATACGAGTTCACCGTATTTCTGAGATATAAGCGACTTGTAGTGCGCCGTGTCTTTATCAAGGGTAATCATCTCAAGCATTTCGTGAGCCTTGTAAAGTATCGTTCCGCCGGGGGTTTCGTATACGCCGCGGCTCTTCATACCGACGAGTCTGTTTTCAACTATGTCGAGAAGCCCTATTCCGTTCTTTCCGCCGAGCTCGTTAAGCTTTTCAACGATTTCAAGCCCCTTCATTTCCTTTCCGTCTATTGAGGTAGGAACGCCCTTTTCAAAGTGAAGGGTAATATAGGTCGGCTCGTCGGGAGCAAGCTCGGGAGATACCGACATTTCAAGGAAGCCTTCCTTTAAATACTGCGGCTCGTTAGCGGGGTCCTCAAGGTCAAGCCCCTCGTGCGATAAATGCCATACGTTTTTATCCTTTGAATAATTTGTTTCGCGGTTGATTTTAAGGGGGATACCGTGCGCCTCGGCGTATTCGATTTCCTCCTCGCGGGATTTGATATCCCACTCGCGCCACGGAGCGATTATCGCTTTATCGGGAGCGAACGCCTTTAAGGTCAGTTCAAATCTTACCTGGTCGTTTCCCTTTCCCGTACATCCGTGACATATTGCGTCGGCGCCTTCCTTGTTTGCAATCTCCGCAAGTCCCTTTGCAATACAGGGGCGGGCGTGAGAGGTTCCGAGAAGATACTGCTCGTATATTGCGCCCGCCTTGAGACAGGGGAAAATATAATCGTTGACGTATTCCTCGGTAAGGTCGAGTACGTAAAGCTTTGACGCGCCCGATTTAACCGCCTTTTCCTCAAGTCCGTCAAGCTCCGTGCCCTGACCGACGTTTCCCGAAACCGCGATTACCTCGCAGTTGTTATAGTTTTCTTTAAGCCACGGGATTATTATTGATGTATCAAGTCCGCCCGAGTAGGCGAGTACAACCTTTTTAATTTCGTTTTTCGGTTTTGTCATTGTCTGAGTTCTCCTTACAGTGCAAATATAAATCGCTGTTTATTTTTTATCCTGAAACCATTATATCATAAATGAATAAAAATTCAAGGAATATACAAATTTTTGTGTAATAATTCACAAAAACGTATAAATAATTAATATTATATGTATAATATCACAATAAATATACGTCAAAATGTATAAACATACAGAAAATTAACGGGCTTGATTTATCCGCAATATAAATGTATAATATACAAAAATATAATTTTAGTATTGTAAAATGGAGAAGTCTATGGATATGAAAATAGCGCCCTCAATTCTGGCGAGCGATTACGCAAATCTTGAAAGCGAACTGAAGAAAATTTCGTCCTCGGATTTGATTCACGTCGACGTTATGGACGGCCATTTTGTCCCTAATATTTCAATCGGCCCGCCCGTTGTTGCCTCTATTAAAAAGGTATGCGATATTCCGTTTGACGTTCATCTTATGATAAGCGAGCCTTTAAGGTACGCTGAGGATTTCGCAAAGGCGGGTGCGGATATAATCTGCTTCCACGCCGAGAGCGACGGCGATACGGGCGAAACCGTTGATAAGATTCTCTCGCTTGGTAAAAAGGCTGCCGTAGCGGTTAAGCCCGATACCGAAATTGACGTTGTATTTCCTTATCTTGATAAGCTTTCAATGGTTCTTGTAATGACCGTTGAGCCCGGCTTCGGCGGACAGAGCTTTATGGAGCGCGTTATGCCGAAAATCGAAAAGCTCAGAGAAATGGGTTACACGGGCGATATAGAAGTCGACGGCGGAATTAATCCCGAAACTGTAAAAATTGCCGCAAGGGCGGGCGCTAACGTTTTCGTTGCGGGCTCGGCTGTATTCAAGAGCGAAAGCCCGAACGGGACCATAGCCCTTTTAAGAAATAATGCTCAGAACTGATTATGAAAAGAAAAACGAGAAAAAAGCGCAGTACCCGTGAAAAGCAGGCTCAGTCGCAAAGGCGTAAAAAGAATATACTGATTGCGCTAATGTGCGTAGCGCTGCTTTGCGTCGGCTACATCGGAACGGACGCTTTTATGATAAGGCATTCAAACCCCGTGCGTCAGTCCGCGGAGCTTACCGACGATTCCGCGGGCGCAGATACAAAAAAGAAAAAAATCAAGAGCATATCCCTCGGTATCCCGAGCGTTGCGCTTGATAATTCCGTTATGCTTTCCTCCGTTCTCGCAGAGGCTGAAAGCGGCGGCTTTAAAAGCGTGAGCTTTGAGCTTAAAAGAGCCGACGGAACGATAGGCTATACCTCCTTTCTAACTACGGTTGATACCTTCGGCGGAATAAGTATGCCCGCAAAGCAGCTTCACGAATCGGTTAAGACCATGAACGAAAAGGGGATAAAGCCGATTGCCGTTATTTACTGTTTGAAGGATAACGTCGTACCGAAAAAATCAAAGGATATGGCGCTGTTAAACGGTAAAAACGTATATACGGATAATAAGGGAAATACCTATCTTAACCCC
>CAMVRG010000078.1 GCA_947169815.1 uncultured Clostridia bacterium
AGTATATCTTTCGGGCTGTTTAAGAAAATCGACAAGCTCTTCAAGTTCCTCTTTTTCCTCCTCGCAGCCTGCTACGTCTTCAAATTTCTTATCAGACTGTTCCTCGGTATTCTTTTTTATTTTACCGAAGCTGAGAGTTCTGTTAGTTTCGCTTCCGATAGTATTGCCCATTCTGCGTATAGCCCAGAACGCAATTCCGATTATCAGCAGCGTAAATAACGCCGTAGGAAGAAGACTTACCCACCACGAGCTCGCCGCGCCCTTTCGGTAATTATATTTAATAGGCTTAGTCGGATTCTGTTCATTATAACTCTTAACGTATTCGCTTATATCGTCGATAAAGTAAGCAACGTTAGGTACGGTATAGGTATTAATCTTGTCCTTCTCGTCTGAAAAGAGCTTATACCTTAAATTACCGCTCGATAAATCAAGGTCAAATTCCTTAACCTGGTTTGTTCTGAACAGAGTTACAATTTCAGAATACTGCTTAGTCTCCTGCTTATTCTGACCGCTCATTATAAGTATGCCTACAATGAGGAGAATCGGTATAAGTAGATAAGGCAGTCCGCTTTTTAAGTTTTTCTGCATATTATCGTTCATTAAATACAGTCCTCCGTATTAATTTTCAAAAGAAATACCGAAACGGTATTATTATCTATTTTAACTCTCTCGTCAGTTGCATATCCGAGAACGCCGATTACGCCTTCTTCGTCGCAAATGACGGGAATGCTTGTCCTTTTTGTTACGGGAACGCGAAGCTCGTTAAAGAGCTTTTTGAGAGTTTTCGTACAGCCGCGTCCGACCGGCGTAACTGAGTCCCCGTCGGCTCTGTGTCTCACATAGACCTTACCCTTTACTTTATCGCCGTCGCAGTAAAAGGTAAATTCATCAATATATTTTTTATATTCACTTATATCTTTCGTCATACTCTCCGTAACGAAAGAGGTTTCAGCCTTGTCATATCTTGAAAAATAAAGAGTTTCGTTATTTGAAAAAGCGAACAGTCTGCCTTTAATCTGAGTTCTTCCGTTTTTATTCAGAAGCTCAATTACCGAATTCAGATGAAGCTCGTCAAGAACGACGCCGAAGTTTTCAGCATAAAGCTCAATAACTCGCTTTAAAACGGCGGGATGAAGCGGTTTTATATCATTTACGGATAAAACGCTGTCTACATATTTTTTAGCTGTTTCCGTAATAAAGTCGTCGACCTCAGCGGTTGAGGCAATAAACCTGCTTATCGCGTTTTCAGCCTGAGGATTTACAGATTTAAGAAGAGGCATAACCTCATTTCTTATTCCGTTTCTCGTATAAGCGTTATCCGAATTGGTTTCGTCTGTAACGTAAGGAATACCGAGCTCGCCGCACGCCGTAACAATATCCTCTGCCGAACATTCAATAAGAGGTCTTATTATATTACCCCTTACGGGCGGAATTCCCTTAAAGCCGTTGAGCGAGGTTCCTCTTGCAAGGCGGAATATTACCGTTTCAACATTATCGGAAAGGCTGTGCGCCGTTGCGATTTTATCGGCATTGACGCTTTCAAAAAATTCGTATCGCTTGTTTCTTGAATATTCCTCAACGCCGACTCCTGCTTCCTTTGCGCCGAGCGGCGCATTGATTTTAAGGCATCTGAAATCAATGGAGTTTTCTTCGCAGAAAGCCTTAACAAACTCTGTATCGCGCAGGGACTCCTCGCCCCTTATTCCGTGCTCAACGTTCATAACGGTAAGCTCCAGTTTCAGCTCTTCGCGCCTTTTAAGCAGGTAGTAAAGAAGAAGCATTGAATCCTTACCGCCCGACACGCCTACCGCTACTCTGTCGCCCTTGGAAAGCATATTATATTTTTTTACTGTTTCGTCAATTTTCTGAATAATGCTCATTAGTTTCAAGTTGTCTGAAACGGGTGTACTCGCTGTCAAATACAAGCTCAATCGTTCCCGTTTCGCCGTGACGGTTTTTAGCAACTATTAATTCCGTTTTGTCTTTATCAATATTTTCCTGCTCCTCTTCAAGCTTCTCGCCCGCGTAGTATACCTCGCGGTAGAGGAACATTACGATATCCGCATCCTGCTCGATTGAACCGGATTCACGCAGGTCGGAAAGCTGAGGTCTGTGGCTTTTTCCCCTTCCCTCAGTACCGCGCGAAAGCTGAGCGCAGCATACAACAGGGATATTGAGGTCTTTAGCCATCATTTTAAGATTCTTAGTAATCTTAGTTACCTCCTGAACTCGGTTTTCGGTTCTTTCGGAGGATGAAATAAGTCCGAGATAGTCGATAATAACGCAGTCAACGTCTCTCATTCGTCTTACTATTGATTTCATTTCAGGAACGGTAATCGACGAAGCGTCGGAAAGATACAACTTTGTATCGTAAAGCGATGACGCGGCGTTTCCGAGCCTTACCCACTCGTCGTCGGAAAGCTCGCCCGACCTGAATTTTTTTGCGTCTATAGCGCACTGTGAGGCGAGAATTCTCTCGGCAAGCTGTTCGTTAGTCATTTCAAGCGAGAAGAAAACAACCTTCTTTTTTCCGACTACCGAAAGATTATGCGCAAGGTTGAGCGCAAAGCTTGTCTTACCCATAGCGGGACGGGCGCCTATAAGAATTAAATCAGATTTATTGAGACCCGTTATGTATCTGTCGAGAAGTCCGAAGCCCGTAGAGAGAGCTTTGTATTCATCCTTGTTTTCGCCGTTGAGCTTCTTAAGGCGGTCGTAAACTCCGTTGACGATTACATCCTTTAACCTCTTAGGTCCGTTAGATTCGGTACCCTGACGCATATCGTAGAGCTTCTGTTCAGCGGACTCCATAATTACCTTTGCGTCCGCGCCGCTTGCCGAAGCGTTTTCAAGCACGTCGTGCGAAAGCTGAATAAGACATCTGAGATAATACTGTTCTCTTACAATCTTTGCATAGTTTTCAATATTTGCCACTGACGGAACCATCTGAGCGAGCTGATAGATATAATTCCTTGCTCCTGCAGCGTCGCTGTATCCGCTTTTAGCAAGTATATCGGATATAGTTATAGTATCTATTGACGCCGCTTTGTTCTCATACATATGTCTCATTGCGGTAAATATCTCTCTGTGCTCGGGCAAAAAGAAATATTCGCTCTTGAGGTAATCAATCGCAACCGACATACAGCTTGCGTCTATTAAGATACTTCCGAGTACGCTTTGTTCAGCCTCTCTGTTATACGGAAGCATTATGTTTGTATTGTTTTCAGGCATTTTTTACCCCTCTTTTACGATTCCTGTACACTTACATAAACAGTCGCTGAAATACCCTGATATACCTTAATTTCAGCCTGAACTGTTCCGAAGGCCTTAACATCCTCCATAACGATTTTTCTTTTATCTATTGTTTCGCCGAATTCTTCCTTAAGTTTTGCCGCAACGTCTTTAGTAGTAACCGAACCGAAAAGCTTTCCGTTAGCGCCCGCCTTTGCGGTAAGCTTAACGGTTTTTCCGTCGATACGTTCCTTTAACTCGTTTGCGGCCTTGATTTCCTCCTGCTTATGAAAAGCCTTCGCCTTTTCTCTGTTATTGAATTCGTTCATAGCGGCGGCGTTAGCTTCAACCGCAAGTCCTCTCGGGAAAAGATAGTTTCTCGCGTAGCCGTCGCTCGTATTTACAAGCTCGCCCGCTTTACCGAGCGATTTAACATCCGCTTTAAGAATTACCTTCATAATCGTTAAACCTCCATAAATATAGGCAGTATCATAGGTCTTCTCTTTGTCTGTTCAAAGAGATATTTGGAAAGCTCGTCTTTCAGTTTGATTTTAACTGCGTTCCAGTCGTGATAATTCGCGTGATAATTGCTTTCAATTATGTCAAGAGCTATATCCCTCGCGTTTTGCATAAGCTCCTCGTTTTCCTTGACGAATACGAAGCCTCTCGATACAACGTCGGGACCGCCGACAATATAGCCCGACGAGGCGTCGATAGTAGCCGCAACTACAAAAATTCCGTCGCGCGATAAAATCTTTCTGTCGTTGAGAACAACATTACCGACGTCGCCGACTCCGTAGCCGTCAACGTAAATCTCGCCCGCGGGAACGTCATCGAGTTTCTGAATTGAGTCCTCGGTAATTTCAATACGGTTACCGATATCGCCGATAAAGATATTCTCCTTAGGAATATTCATTGAAAGCGCAAGCTGCGCGTGACTTACGAGATGCTTCTGCTCGCCGTGAACGGGAATAAAGAACTTAGGCTTGGTAATACCTATCATAAGCTTTAAATCCTGCTGACAGGCGTGTCCCGAAACGTGAACGTCATACATATTCTCATATATAACCTCAACGCCCTGCTTCATCAGCGCGTTAACAACGTTACCTACCATTTTTTCGTTACCCGGTATCGGGGTTGCCGAAATGATAACATAGTCGTTGGGCGTTAAACGAACCATCCTGTGTTCATTATTAGCCATTTTTGTCAGCGCCGACATAGCCTCTCCCTGAGAGCCCGTTGTAATAATAAGAATCTTATCGTCGGGATAATTTCTTATAGTTTCTATCGGCACCATTATTCCCTCGGGAATATTGAGATAGCCGAGCTCAGCGCCTACGCTCACAAGATTTTCAAGGCTTCGTCCTACAACGGCAACCTTTCTTCCTCTTGTAGCGGCAACGTCGATAATCTGCTGTACCCTGTGGATATTCGAGGCAAAGGTTGCAACGATAATACGTTTTTTCTTCGCCTTTCTGAAAAGCAGCTCGAAACTTTCGCCCACGCTGCTTTCGCTCATAGTTGTACCCGGTCTTTCAGCGTTCGTTGAATCCGAGAGAAGAGCGAGAACTCCCCTCTTTCCGAACTCGGAAAAGCGCGGCAGGTCTATCATTTCCCCGTCAACGGGAGTTGTATCTATTTTAAAGTCGCCCGTTTGGATAATAACGCCCGCGGGACAGCGGATTGCGAGTCCTACAGCGTCGGGGATTGAGTGGTTAACGTGGATAAGCTCTATATTGAAATGACCGAGAGTTATATTATCGCCAGGCTTAATCTCAACGAGCTTTACGCTTCCGAGAAGTCCGTGCTCCTCAAGTTTTCCCTTAATAAGACCGATAGTGAGCTTAGTTGCATAAACGGGAATGTTTACCCTTTTGAGAAGATATGCAAGTCCGCCGATATGGTCCTCGTGGCCGTGGGTAATAATAATACCCTTAAACTTTTCAAAGTTATTTTCAACATATGTGAAATCGGGTATAACAAGGTCAACGCCGAGAAGCTCGGTTGACGGGAACGCAAGACCGCAGTCGACGATAAACATATCGTCATTGTATTCATATACGGTCATATTCTTGCCGATTTCATTCATACCGCCTATAAAAGAAATGCGAACCTTTTCCTTCTCAATCTGAGGGACAACGCCCGACTTCTTCGATGTCTTGCGGTAGGTGTAGTAGCGTCTTTTAGAATTCCGTTTTCTGTTATCAACGCTTTTAGACATCCTATCCTGATTTGCCATAAAGAAAATTTACCTCCTTAAATTAATTATTTTTACGCACAAAAGATAATATTTAATATAATAGAATATATTTTAGTCGTTGTCAAGAAAAATAGATAATTATTGATTTACTGTCCCGATAATGGTATTATATTAAAAAATATATTGACAAGCGGTGAAAGTATGAAAAAGGTTGAGATATATACCGACGGCGCGTGCAGCGGAAATCCCGGACCCGGCGGCTGGGGCGCGGTAATGATATACAAAGACATAAAAAAAGAAATCTGCGGCGGCGAAAAGGAAACAACCAATAACCGTATGGAGCTTACCGCGGTAATTGAAGCCCTTAAACTGCTTAAAGAGCCCTGCGAGGTTACGCTTACTACTGACTCAAAATACGTATGCGACGCGGTTAATAAAAAATGGGTATATTCCTGGCGCGATAACGGATGGAAAAAAGCCGATAAAAAGAAGGCGCTCAACGTGGATTTATGGGAAGAGCTTCTTTCCCTTCTTGAAAAACAAAAGGTTACCTTCATATGGGTAAAGGGACACGACGGCCACAAATACAACGAGCGGTGCGACGAGCTCGCGGTAAACTTTTACAAGGAAAACTTTCAATAAAAAACGGGAGGGTTAATACCCTCCCTTTAATATTATGGAATTAATCCTGTTATTTATTCAACTACCCAGTAGTTAACCGTAAGGCACCTGGATTTATTAAGATTTCTTATATCGGCGCCCTTCTGAGCGTTAATCATTTTAATCTTATTTTCCTTAAGCGAATTAAATACAGTTGCGTAGTCCTCGTTATAATTTGCGTTTTCAATTTCCTTGCCGTTTTTATCGGTTTTCGGGTTACCCTCTTCGTCAAGCTCGTACTTGTCAAGGCTCATACCCGTTACGTAGATACAGTCGTTTGAGACGTCGCCTACGAAGAAGCTTCCGCCCTTAAAGTCATCAAGAACAAGCTGTACCGCGTTGCCGTAATCGGTTACAACGCTTGCAAGACAGTTATTCTTTGAGCCTTCATCAATTCCTGAACCGAAGGTGTAAACCGCATAATCAAAGTTTCCGCTCGCATTGAAAATTGAATCCTCAACCGAGTTACCGCCCGCAAATACAACCTGAGTTCCGTCGTCGTACATCTTCTCAACGATTGAAGCGTATCTGTCAACCATTTCAAAGGTTGTATGATAGCAGTATTCGTTATCCATTGCGATACCCGTTGAAAGTCCCTGATTATCAACGTTTTCCCACTTATAGAACATATATCCGTCTTCAGGTGCGTCGGCAACGACCTTAACCTCGTCGCCCGTAACATAAGAGCCCGTGCCGGTTCCCTTTTCAACTATAACGTTGAACGTCGGGTTTTCGCTTTCGGTATATACGGGAGTAACCGTAACGGCGTCGGAGCCGACCTTAACGCTTGTTCCCTTTGAATTTACGTCCTCAACGGCGTCCTTTGTATTACACTCCCAGTGGTCGAATATCATACCGCTTTCTGCGGCGGGTGCCTCAATCCACGCGTTTGTATCCTTTTCGGCGTTGATAACCTCGTGAGCGGTTGCGCCGTCAGCCTCGGTAATTGTAACGGGAACTGTATCGGCGTCAGCCCATACGGCGGTAATAGTACAGTCGCAGTCGCCTACAAGAAGATTCATTGAATAGTCTTTCTTTGACGAAATATTTACTTTTTTATCCTTAACGCCCTTTGTATCGCTCTTGGTTTCCCAATGGTCGAATTTCTTTCCCTCGGGAGCGGAATTGGCGGTAATCGTAACGTTTTCGCCGTCGGTGTAAACGCCCGAGCCTATTCCGTCGATAACATTTACCTTAAAGGTGTCCTTCTTCGCTTCGTCACGCTTTACGTAAACAGGTTTAATTGTGAAAGAATAATCGTAATCAAGGAAAAGGCTGTCGTATTCGGCGTAATCAAGAGAGGTCGGAACGCCCTTCTCGTCAGCAGCGAAGGCTATTCCCTGAACAAAGCCCGCGCCGTAATCGGTAGCGTCCTGAGAAGCGACCGAGCCGAGGAAACCGAGTTTAGTATTATACTGTCTTACGAGCTTGCCTTTATTGTTTTTACTGCCCGATACAAAAGCGCTGTATCCCGCAAGAAAGCCCGCCTGAAGCTTATTGAATCTTATACATTCAACATTACTCTGCATACGAAGAGCGTCGTTATCCTGTGAATGAGGATATGCGTCAATAAGAATAAACTGAACGTCATTGTATGTAGGAGCAATTTCATATGCAGCTACGGCAAACTTTTCTCCCGGAAGAACAATCTTCTTTGCGCCGTTTTTAACGGCGAGGTCAATGTATTTCTCTATCTCGTCAATTTCAAGTTCACCCTCGTCATTAAGGCTCGGCTGATAATAGCGGCAGGAAACTTCTTTCTCTTTCGCATAAGAGTTTACGCCGTTCCAGGTATACTGATTATAGCCCTTGTCGTTGACGGGAGCGCCGTCAGTAATCATGGCAATCTCAAATTTTCCGTCGCTGTTCTTAGCGCATCCCGAAAGCGAAACGCAGCAGCTGAGAGCAAGCGCGGCAACCATAATCAATGAGATAATTTTTTTCATAACAATTATTCCTCCGAAAAGAAAATATCACTAATTAATAATAACAAATTCATTATAATATTGCAATAGTTTTAATTGATTTATCGCTTCATACGTTATATAATAGCATACAGAGGTGATATCTATGCTCGATAAGCAATGTGAATATATAAAGAGCAAAACCGATATTGTACCTGAAATTGCGATTGTTCTAGGCTCGGGTCTCGGCGCGCTCGCTGAGAACGTTGAAAACGCCGTGACAATTCCCTTCGGCGAAATTGAGGGAATGCCCGTAGCGACGGCTGCTCTTCACAACGGCAATTTTATTATCGGTTATCTCGCGGGTAAAAGCGTAATAATAATGGACGGAAGAGTTCATTTATACGAGGGCTATAACGCAAAAGAGGTTGTAGCGCCAATTCGGCTTATGAGAGCGCTCGGCGCTGAAACTCTTATACTTTCAAACGCAAGCGGCGGGATTAACAAGGCTCTTAACGTTGGCGATTTTTTAATTATCAGCGACCATATATCCTGCTTTGTTCCTAGTCCTCTTACAGGCAAAAACGACGAAAGTATAGGAGAACGCTTCCCAGATATGAGCTGCGTTTACGACAAGGCGCTTCAAAAGCTCATAAAAGAAACGGCAAACGAGCTTGAAATACCAGTAAAAAGCGGCGTTTAC
>CAMVRG010000079.1 GCA_947169815.1 uncultured Clostridia bacterium
ATATTTACCTCGCCGATATCGTTAACTATAACGGCAACCTTATAGCCCTCCTGGTTAGCGAGGACGTGGTTCAAAACGGTAGTTTTTCCCGCTCCGAGATAGCCTGTAATAAGCGATACGGGAATTCTTTTATCCTTCTTTTTAAGATTCATAATTAACACCTCTTTAAGATAGTAACTTACCACAAGAAGGTTTTTTTGTCAATAAAAAAAGGGAGAGTTTTAACTCTCCCGAAATTATTTTTTATTCGCAGACAAGAACGCCGTAGCCCTTTCTTCTCTTATAGATAATTTTCGTTTCGCCCTCAATGCCGAGATATACGAAAAACGTATGTCCGAGCATTTCCATCTGAACTGCTGCCTCGTCGTCGGTCATCATATTGGGAGAAATGGATTTAGTTCTTCTTATATCAACCGAGGAATAATAAGCCTCGTCGAAATTATCCATCGTTACCTCTTCGCTCAGGTCGTCCATAGCCTCGGCAAGCTCGTCGATTGAGCCCTTACGCTTTTTATCTACAAAATAGGTTTTAAGCTTTCTTATCTTTCTCTTAAGGTCGTCAACCGCGGCGTCGATAGCAGGCTCGATTTTAGCCTCGCTCGCCTCGCCTCTTATGAATGAACCGAAATGCTTTACCGTAATATCGCATTTATAGCCGTCCTTCAGCTTTTTAAGCGTAACATCGAAGGACGCGTTTTCGGGAAGCATTTTTTCAATTCTTTTAAGCTCCTTTTCAATTCCGTCCTTTGCGCCCTGCTTCAAATCAAAGCCTCTTGCAGTAATGTTAATCATAGTATTACCTCCTATGGTAGAGTAGGATAGTTACTATCCTCTAACTTTATTATAGCCCGTATATATGAACAATTAAAGTATTGTATTTTAACTTTTTATGTGCTATAATGAAAATGCCGACGGGTTATATTCCGTCGGTATTTTTTGTATTCTTATACTTTTCAGCCTGAAGGTTGAACATATAGGCGTAGGTACCGTTTTTCTCCATAAGCTCGGAATGGGAGCCGCTTTCGGTAATTTCACCGTTTTCCATTACATAAATTCTGTCGGCGTTAACGGTAGTTGAAAGCCTGTGAGAAATAAATATAACCGTTTTATCCTCAGCCGCTTCAATCATAGCCTGATTAAGATTATATTCGGCTATCGGGTCAAGGTTAGCCGAGGGCTCGTCAAGAATTACGTAGGGACAGTTCTTATAAAACGCCCTTGCGATTGCGACTTTCTGCGCCTCGCCGCCCGACATCATAACTCCGTCGTCGTCAAATTCGCGAAGAAGCGGCGTATCAAGCCCGTTTTTAACCTTCTTTGAAAATCCGCTGTGTCTGAGCGCCTCCTCGGCTCTCGGGCGGTCAAGCTCGGTATCAAGAGCTACGTTTTCGCCGAGGGTTGATGCGAAGAGCTGAAAATCCTGAAATACCGCGGCGAAGCGGTTTCTGTGGGACTTCACGGTAAAGTCTCGGATATCCTCGCCGTCGATATATATTCCTCCCCCGCTCACGTCGTAGAGCCTTAAAATAAGGTTCGTAAGAGTAGTCTTACCCGCTCCGTTATAACCGACGAGGGCGATTTTTTCATACGGGTGAATAGTAAGATTAATGTTTTTAAGAGTCGGCTCGTCGTTACCCGGATATGTAAACGAAAGGTCTTTGATTTCAATTACCTCGGGCTCGGTTACTTCAGCCTCTTTTTCACCGTCCTCAATATCAATATCGCGGCTTATGAATTCGCGGTATTTTTCAATGAGCTTTGCGCTTTCCGAGAACGCGCGGACTACGCCGACGGTAAGGAAGGAAAACGAGGTGGCTATTGAAAAAGCGCCGTTGAAGGTTGCTACGAAATCGCCCGCCGAAAGCGTATGTGTTTTAAGCACGCAGTAACCGAGATAAAGCGGAAGAAGGAACATAAAGCCGAAAATCTGAACGCCGAATTCCTGGAAGAAATAGAGGAAATCTATTTTTCTTACAAAGCGTATCTGATTTTTAATAACGTCGTTGATAGCGTCGTTATAGCGCTCGATTAAAAGCGGCTGAACGTCGTTCATGCGAACCTCCTTTGCGTAGTCCTGAAGGTAGAACACTCTCGCAAAGTAGTCGGCTCTTCTGTGGTACTTATTATTCTCAATCTGCCGTTCAGCCTGAAGCCTTCCTATCTTGCGGCTAAGCGGCGTAAACACCGCGGCGATACCGATAACTATAACAAGGCAAACGGGGTCGATAGCGAGAATAATTGAGGCTATTGTAATAAGAGAAACGACCTCGCCGATATAGCGCTGAATAAGGAAAAGTATATGGCTTATACTGTTTCCCGAGCCCTGAATAACAAGAATGAAATTGTTGTAAAAATCGGGGTCGTCGTATGAGGCAAGGTCTAAGCTCTTAGCCTTTTCGTACATCATTTTTGAAAGCCCTGCCGTCATTTTTTCTCTTTCAATACCGAAGAAAAATTCGCGGTAAAGCCAGTGTCCGACCTCGGTAAGGACTAAAATCAGGGCGATAACAATTACCGCGGCGACTATCTTTCTTGTATCGTCTCCGCTTGCGATAACATCGATAACGTACTTAACGCCTATAACGGAAATTACCCTTGTGGGAAGCCTCATAAGCACGCCCCAGAGACATTCGCCTATTACAAGAAGCGGCGAGATTTTAAATATCATCTTCAGAAAGAACATTACGTTCGAGAAGATTGAATGGCGCGGTTTATCTGCTCTGTAATCATGCATAGCTTTCCACCTCGCTTTCCCGATAGCGGTAGCGCGAAGCCTGAAGCTCAAACATTTTCGCATACTCTTTACCCGCTTTTATAAGCTCGGTATGCGTTCCCGTTTCAAGAACCTTTCCCTCGCCGAGAACTATAATTTTATCGCTTAAAACAGCCGAGGAAAGACGGTGCGAAATATAAATTACCGTCTTCTTTTCGGTCGCTTTAATCAGGTTTTCATACATTTTGTATTCGGCTATCGGGTCGAGCGCCGACGATGGCTCGTCAAGAATAGCAATATCAAAATTTTTCGCAAACATACGCGCAACGGCGGTTTTCTGAGTTTCTCCGCCCGAAAGCCCCGCGCCGTCGTCCTCAAACTCGCGCGTTAAAACGGTATCTCCCCCGTTTTCAAAGGTCTGAATTTTATCCCACGCGCCGCTTTGCCTGAGCGCCTGCTCGGCTATAAGCCTTTCTTCGGAATCGGGCTCGTGGCAGATAACGTTTTCGTATACCGAAAGCGCGAAGGTTTTATAATCCTGAAAAACGGTCGCAAACCTTCTTCTCAGGCTGTCTACGTTATACTCTTTGATATTTACGCCGTTATAGAGGATTTCGCCCTCGGTTACGTCGTAGAAGCGCAGCATCAGCTTAACAAGGGTGGTTTTACCCGCCCCGTTAACGCCGACGAGCGCAACGGTTTCGTTTTTATTAATCTTAAAGCTTACGTTGTTAACTGAGTAATCCCCGGCGCTCGGGTACTTAAACGAAACGTTTCTGAATTCAAGACTTTCAAATTCCCCTGCCGTCTTTTCGCCGTCCCTGATTTTACTTTCATAGTCGAAGAAATCGTGAAGATTCTGAAAATAGAGCGCCATATTAGTCATTTCGGCAAGCGCTTCGGCTATGCCCGTAGTTGTCTGACGTACGGAGTTTATCGAGGCGAGAACTACGGAAAAGCCCGAAATATCGAGTCCCTTATCCTTAATGAACTGATAAGAGGCAAACGAATACGTGCCGACTATCGGGATAAACTCGCCGAAAAACGAGCCGACCATACTGTAAAGAAAGAGCTTGAGCCCGTACTTTTTTATTATTCGGATATTATCCTCAACCGCCTTTCTGAAGCGGTTCATAATTACGGAAAAGATATTCGAGGTACGCATATCCTTTGAAAATTCCTTAAGATACACCGTACGCTGGGAATAATCCTTAATACGGTTATTCGTAGTCATAGACAAGTCGCGCTTATACATCAGCTTACTCTTTACTATCTCAACCGCGAAAACTATGGCTACGGGAGCGAGGAAAATAAGATATGCGGGGTCTATCGAGGTTACTATACCGATAACAAGGACGAGAGATAAAATATTACCGAGGAGCATTGACAAATCCATTACGTACGCCATAAAGATACTGTTTGTCAGTATCTGGGTCGCTCTCTGGTACGCGTCGTAGAAGGCGGGGTCCTCATAACAGGATATATCGACCTCGCACGCCTTTTTGAAGATAAGATTATTCAGCCCCTTGAAAACTCTTTTAAGCGCAATATTCTGGGCGTAATCGCTCGCTATGATAATTATTTCATAGATAAGCCCTACGCCTAAAAAGAGAAACAGTACCTTTAAGAAATACTCAAAGGTCATATTTCCCTGAATAATATTTAAAAGCACCTTTAAAAAGAGAACGCCCTGAAAAAAGAGGGTAAAGACCTGGGTTGACACCTGCGCTATAACGGCAACGGGAACAAGGGCTTTATCCGCCTTAAAAAGTATTTTCATAGCGTATATTACATTTTTGAATACGGGTACCTTAATATCCTCGTGTAAGGGGGTCCAGCGACGCGGCATATTTCACCTCCGTTAAAAGAATTAGTATTTATTGTATCACAATTATAAAAGATTGTAAATTAATAATACTAAATTTATATTGAAACTGATTATTAAATGTGATAAAATATTTTTAATGTTTTTACGGAAGGACTTGAAAATATGAGCGGACATAATAAATGGAGTACGATTAAGCGTAAAAAGGGCGCTAACGACGCCGCAAGAGCAAAGATTTTCACCAAGATAGGAAGAGAGCTTGCGGTTGCGGTTAAAAACGGCGGCCCCGACCCGAATAATAACGCAAAGCTCCGCGACGTAATCGCAAAGGCGAAGCAGAATAACGTACCTAACGACAATATCGAGCGTATGCTTAAAAAGGCTGCGGGCGATTCCGATTCAACAAATTACGAGGAAATCGTATACGAGGGATACGGTCCGAGCGGAGTTGCGGTAGTAGTTGAGGCGCTTACCGATAACCGAAACCGTACCGCGGGCGAGGTACGCCACTACTTTGATAAGGCGGGCGGAAATATGGGTAACCCCGGCTCGGTAACCTTTATGTTCTCGAAGCAGGGCGTTATCATTATTGAAAAAGAGGACGTAGACGAGGATACTCTTATGGAGGACGCTCTTGAAGCGGGAGCGGCTGACTTCCTTACCGACGAGGAGGATATATTTGAAATCCGTACCGAAACAAGCGACCTCGGCGCAATCCGCGACGAGCTCGAGGGTAAAGGATACACGATAGTTTCCTCCGAGGCGGCGTATATCCCCTCAACCTACACGCGTCTTGAAAATCCCGACGATATGAAAAAAATGAGCAGAATGATTGAGATGTTTGAAGAAAACGAGGATGTTCAGAACATTTATCATAACTGGGAAAACGAGGACGAATACGAAGAATAAAAGAAAACACCCGACAGCAAATGCTGTCGGGGTTTTTTATTTTTAGAAAGCTGACGCGGAATCCAATATATCGTATATGCTCGCGCCCGTAATCGCCATGATAACTGCAACAGCAATAGCTGAAAGGATTATGCCGATAACCGTCATAACGATATACGCAATAAGAAAGTTTTTCTTATTCTTATTCGTGTTTGAGCTTACAAGCCATACTATCCAGCAGATAACGTTAACTACAGGGATAGCGCTTAAAATAAACATTACGATATAGGAGCCTACGCTCATTACCTCTTTAGTCTTATCGTACGGCTGCTGATAAACAGGCTGATAAGGCGGCTGGTAGGGAGGCTGCTGATAATTCGGCTGGGGCGCGTAGCCCTGATTGTTGTTATTATACTGGTCCATATTAACTCTCCTTTTCATCATTCTTTCCTACGCGCTGAAGGCGCGCTTCAAACTTCGACAAATGCTCGCTTGCATAAGGGGATTCGGGGTCGCTGAGGTCAGCCTCGAGAAGCTTTTTAACCTCCTCCTTAAATTCCTCCTTAGTAAGCGAATCGGTCTGATACTGCTTTTTAATATCAAGATAAATTGAATATCTTCTTTCGGGGTCTTCCTTTTCAGCCATCGCCTGAACGACCTCGTCCTCATATTCCTTTATCTTATCAAAGGCTTTCTTTGCCTCAGCCATAGCCTTTTTGTCTTCCTTTTTCTCCTTATCGGTAATAGGTACGACTGCCTGCTGAGTTTTGGTCTTGGTTCTTGTCGTTTTTTCCTCATAGACGTCGGCAACCTCGTTTACTTCGCCGCTTGCTATGATATTACCGTGTTCAAGAAGAATCGCCTTGTTACATATAGCCTTAACCTGCTCGATACTGTGGGATACGAAAAGAACAGTAACGCCTCTGTCGAACATTGACTTAACCTTCGCAAGGCTCTTTTTTCTGAACTTTGCGTCGCCGACGGAAAGAACCTCGTCAAGAATAAGAATATCGGGCTCAACCGCGGTTGCGATTGAGAAGCCGAGACGCGAACGCATACCCGAGGAATAATTCTTTACGGGTACCTCAATAAAGTGACCGAGCTCGGAGAATTCAATAATCTCTTCAATCTTGCTGTCAATATACTCTCTTGAATAGCCGAGTATAGCGCCGTAAAGATAGATATTTTCTCTTCCCGAATAGTTAGGGTCAAAGCCTGCACCGAGCTCAAGAAGCGGAGCGATAACGCCCTTTTTCATAATTTTTCCCTCGGTCGGCTTATAAACGCCTACGATTGTTTTAAGAAGGGTGCTTTTACCCGCGCCGTTTAGTCCGAGTATAGCAAGACGGTCGCCCTTATAAATCTCAAAGCTTACGTTATTGAGCGCGACAAAGTTATTATACTCAAGCTTACCCTTAATGAGTCTTATGAAATACTCTTTAAGATTATCTATTTTTTCCTTGTTCAGAGTGAACCTCATTGTAACGTTTTCAACCTTAACAACGGGCTCTCTGTCTTCCTCGAACAGAGTCAACTCATTAACTACTTCTTCCATACAAAACCTCTATTTTTTAGTTTCTCTGTTAAGCTTCCAGACAACTACCATAAGCATAAACGCTAAGGTAAACAGTCCGAGCGAGGATATGGCTACCACTCCTTCGCAGCGGCTGACATATCTCATAAACGTGTCGGCAACATAAGTCGGATAAAGCACAAGGCTTTTAAACTGTTTTACTATTTCAACTCCGCCGATTAACAGAAGGTTTAAAATTGCGGCGGCGTTAACCGAATGGATAACAGACCTCAGCGCTCTGTATCTCTTACTGCCGATTGAAATAATTATAAGAACAAGTATTACAGCTAAAACCGTAAGCGCCGCAATACCGATAGTAGTTGCGAGTTTTCCGACGTTAATAACGGTTTCAAGCATATCTATATGCGCAATTTCAATCCGTTTTAAAAGATAGTTGCTGACGAGTCCGCTTACTTCGGCGGCGCCGTTTTTCTGTTTTTCATCAACGGAAATATTCTTTTCTTTAATTACGGTATTTACCGCATTTTCAATATTCTTTCCGAGCTCGGCAACATTGTCCTCGTAAGTTGTTTTGGTAAACTCACGCGAAGCGCCGAGAGCGCCCGAAATATAGGCGTTTTCAATATTGTAAAGGCTTTCGTAGGTTATCGCCGTATCGAGGGCGTCCTCGGGAAGCATACACGCGCTGCACAAATCGTGGGAGTATTCGCACACGTCCTCCCTCAGGGTGTTAACATATTCTTCGTTTACGAATATGTTCACCATACTGCGCGGCGCAATAAAGTAAAATCGCACGCAAAGCGTAAGGCTTAAAAGCGATATTACGAGAAACAGTACAAAAGCAAGAAAGCTTCTTCCGTAATGCTCGCCGCCCGACTCGGAGCGGTGATGATGTTTCGTACTCATTTCTGCTCCTCCTCTAACTGAACTCCCGATTCAATATCGGCGAGAATATACATATTTCCTTCGTTAAAATCGGAGAACGCCTTGTCTCCGCTTTCGGTTATAAGAAGAAGGCTCTGAGGCATTGTCTCCTCGGGAGGCTCTGTTCCCGTGCTTATTTTACTGACGGAATATACAAAGCTTCCCCAGTTTGTAACAAGTCTGAGTTTGTCCCCTTCTTTAATGTTTCCGACAGCGGCGAAAGCCGAAGCGCGCTCGCCCGCTATTTTACACACGCCCGTGTCGCCCGCAAGAACCTCGGTATACATACCCGCGCCATTTCTGAAAGAAACTCTGTTAGCGCCGTAATATACGTTACACTTAAAGCCTGCCGAATCGCAGCTCAGCTCGGCGATTTTATCGCCCGAAGCGGGAGTCGGCCGCTTTACGGTTCCGCTTTGAGTATTATCCGCCTTGAACGCCGAGTCGTCAAGCTCGATATCCGAAATTGAAAACGCAAAGCTCGGCTGAGCCTTATGAACGAGCTTAACCGAAACGTTAAGCAGTATAAGGCACATCGGAATTACTATAAGCAGCGAAAGCAGAACATATATTGCGGGAGTTGTAAAGT
The DNA here is from genome assembly GCA_947169815.1 of uncultured Clostridia bacterium. Classification (GTDB taxonomy): domain Bacteria; phylum Bacillota; class Clostridia; order Oscillospirales; family Acutalibacteraceae; genus Eubacterium_R. The sequence goes on from CAMVRG010000079.1 coordinate 8,474, forward strand.
AGGGTAATAAAGCGTGGTGCTTTTTCTTCTTTCTCTTTTTTGTACTCATATTACAACCTCTGTAAATCAGGTACTTATTTATCCAAGGGTTTCATCGTCGGGAAGAGCAGAACGTCTCTTATCGAATAGCTGTCGGTAAGGAGCATAACAAGTCTGTCAAGTCCGAATCCAAGTCCGCCCGTGGGAGGAAGTCCG
>CAMVRG010000080.1 GCA_947169815.1 uncultured Clostridia bacterium
AGAATACGGTCGTGCCGCGGTTTCGAAGCTCCTCGAATATATTGAGAAGCTCGTCGCCCTCGTCGTAAATTTCGTGGATACAGTAAGCGTTATCCCAGATTATTCTGAAATCCTTTGCGGCGGGCTTAAGCGCGGCAATACGCTTTACAACCTCGTCTGAATAAGTAATACCCTGAGGATTTGAATACTTGGGAACGCAGAACATTCCCTTTACGCTTTCATCCTTAATAAGCTCTTCAATCGCGTCCATATCGGGGCCGTCCGATTTCATATCAACATTTATCATCTTTATATTAAAATATTCAAGGATAGTAAAATGTCTGTCATAACCCGGTACGGGACAGAGGAATTTTACCTCGTGGAGCTTACTCCAGGGCTTATCTCCGCATACTCCGTGTGAATAACACTGGGCGATATAGTCAAACATAAGCGAAAGACTCGCGTTAGGGCCTAAAAGGATATTATCGGGGCTTACTCCGAGCAAATCGCCGAAGAGCTTTCTGCACGACGGAATTCCCTCAAGAATTCCGTAGTTTCTCAGGTCTAAGCCGTCTACTATATAATCGGGGTCGTCGAGCATACCCATAGATAAATCAAGCTGCTCCTTACAGGGCTTGCCTCTCGACATATCGAGCTTTAAGCCCATTTCCTTATATACCTTGAATCTTTTTAAGAGAGCTTCCTTTTCCGCAATAAGCTCATCTTTCGTCATTTTCAGATAGTCTGACATTGTTTCTCCTCCAATAAAAAATATGTATTATTGTATCACTTTTTTCACTTTAATGCAATAATAAGGTATTGCGTTTTAAAATATTTATATATATAATATTCAATATACAGAAAACTGTTACGGAGGGAGAGCTATGGAATTCCGTATTGAACACGACTCTATGGGCGAGGTTAAGGTGCCTGCGGATAAATACTGGGGCGCACAGACTCAGCGCTCAAAGGATAATTTCAAAATAGGCGCGAATCTTGAAACTATGCCGAGGGAAATAACCGTCGCTTTCGGTATCCTTAAAAAGGCGGCTGCGATAGCGAACAACGCCCTTCAGCCCGAAAAAATGACCGACGAAAAGCTCAGCGCGATTTCAAAGGTGTGCGACGAGATTATCGGAGGAAAGCTCTTTGAGCATTTTCCGCTCGTTGTATGGCAGACGGGCTCGGGTACTCAGAGCAATATGAACGCAAACGAGGTTATCGCTAACCGCGCTAACGAGCTTGCGGGTAAAAAGCTGCTCCACCCCAACGACGATATTAATATGAGCCAGAGCTCAAACGATACCTTCCCGACGGCTATGAGCATAGCGGCGGTATGCGTAATTGAGGACAGGGTTATTCCCGCTGTTAACGCCCTTATTTCCACGTTTAAAAAGCTTGAAGAGGTACACGAGGGTATAGTAAAAAGCGGAAGAACTCATCTTCAGGACGCTACTCCCGTTAAGTTTTCTCAGGAGATAAGCGGATGGCGAACAAGTCTTGAAAAGGATGTCAGGCTGCTTGAAAAGGCGCTCCCAGAGCTTAAAGAGCTTGCGCTCGGCGGAACGGCGGTAGGAACGGGACTCAACGCCCCCGAGGGCTTTGATACCGAGGTCGCGAAGGCAGTAAGCGATATTACTAAAAAGAACTTTATAACCGCGCCTAATAAGTTCCACGCGCTCACCTCCAAGGACGAGCTTGTATTCGCACACGGCGCGCTCAAGGCGCTTGCGGCGGATATGATGAAAATTGCAAACGACGTAAGGTGGCTTTCAAGCGGTCCGAGACTCGGACTCGGGGAAATCACTATTCCCGAAAACGAGCCCGGCTCGTCGATTATGCCGGGTAAGGTTAATCCGACTCAGTGCGAGGCGGTAACGATGGTAGCCGTTCAGGTTATGGGGAACGACGCCGCCGTAGGTATAGCCGCAAGTCAGGGTAATTTCGAACTCAACGTATTTATGCCCGTGCTTATTTATAACTTTATCCAGAGCGCGAGACTTCTTTCCGACGCGATAGTTTCGTTTAATAATAACTGCGCCGCAGGCATTAAGGCTAATAGCGATAAAATGCACGATAATCTCTATAATTCGCTTATGCTCGTTACCGCGCTTAATCCCTATATCGGATATGAAAACGCGGCTAAAACCGCAAAGAAGGCATATAATGAGAATATTTCGCTTAAAGAGGCATGCGTTTCGCTCGGCTTTCTCAGCGCAGACGAATTCGACAGGGTATTCCATCCCGAAGAAATGGTATAAGAAAACTCCGAGGTTTTACCTCGGAGTTTTAATTAATCAGATAAACAACCGTATATCCGTATTTATACAGTTTTGTCGCTTTATTATAACTTTTATACTTACTAAGAAAACCGTTAATTACTTTTTCTGTGTCAAAAGGTCGAGAGGTTATATGCTCATTATCCGTGTCAATAAACAAAATAACATTTTCAGAATTCTTTTCCGCTAAATAATCCTCCAACTTTTTTGAATTAACACTGTTCGCTATATAAACCTCATCAAATTGTTTAAGCTGAAGCATATTATGTGTAATAGGTCGGTTAATATTATCGTCAAATAAAACACAAGCACTGTCGGAATACCTGCTCACAGCATTATCAATACGGCTGTGTGAACTATTTACATAATCAGGCGCAATAAAGAACGCAAGAAGAAGAATACTCATTACAACAATGCACGGCAGCATTGTTTTTTTTGCAATATTATATATTCTTTTCTCTTTTATCATATAGCTTGTCTTATGAGCAAAATCATTTAGAAGCACACCGACGGCAAGAACAAATAAAGGGAATATATTATAAATGTATCTTATATTATCTTCCGGCGAAATAATAGCTATTACAAAGAACGACAAACAGGAAGAAACTATTACCAAGATGAAATTCGTTTTCCTGCGCTTTGTTTTTTCTTTTTTCCTGATAATAAGGAATACCGCTATCACAAGAGCAATAAATACCGCTAAGAATGAACGCATCGCGCCTTCAAACAAAAACCTGACTATTCTGTGTCCCCACAGAGAAAAGCTAACGAAATTAGTCGCTGCCGTTGTTCCCGATACAAAGCCATCTGAAAAGAATTGGTCTTTTACGTACGGGAAAGAAAAAAACATACATATAATTCCCGTAAGAGATGCTGCAGACATTTTTACTGCAGATGATATTTTCTTATTAATTATCAGATAAAAAACATAACAGGCGGTAAGGAAAAATGCATATATAGTAAAAACATAATGAGTCATCGTTCCTAAAAATACCGTTAACGCAATAAGAATATAATTACTGTTCTTTTCCTTTTTACAGTTACATATAACTATGTGCGTTGCAACAACCGTAAAAAACGCCGAAAGAATATACATTCTTATCATAAGGAAAGTCGATAATCCGATTTCGCTCAATCCGTAAAGCATAACTACCGCACAGGCAATTCTTTTATTACCGAACAAAGAGACGGCGGTTTTATATAAAACCATGAGCAAGGCAAAGTATATAATACAGTTCACCGAAAGACCTATCCATTTTGAAAATACTCCCGGGAAAAACGACGATACAACGTTTATCAAACAGTAGTACAGCGGAGGTAAAGTATCCTTTGACTGATTATAAAAAACCGAACCTATATCAAAGCGTTGACTCGCGTCGACAGTCAGATAATCAATAAAGTCTTTTTTTGTTATTATCTTATCAACAACTTCTCCGCCGAATACATCGAGCATAAAAGGCGCAAAGTGGCTGTTTGCAAGCCCGTACGAATAAATCTCGTCAATAAACAAGCCGTGTTTTTTTATACAATAATAAGCAGCAGTTAGTATTATTGAGAAAAACGCAAAGAGTACCGGATATTCAGTTTTTCCAATTTTATATTTCATAAATACACCAGAAAAAGCTTTTGCCATATTATAACATTACTTATAAGAATATGTCAATCTCGGTCATTATTAAATCTTGTAAAAGCGCATAGAATATGTTATAATTATTATAGATTATTATATTTAGTGATTTTCGGAGAGGGCTATGAGCAGCGAGAAAAAGGAAAAGAAAAAATCTAAATATTTCCGCGACGGCTCAGAGCCTGCGTCTAAATACATCCGCGCCAAGGGTGAAAAGCCCACGTCTAAATATATCAGGAAGAAGGACGAAGAGGTTAACTCCGATGAGAAAAAAGACGGTACTGCTAAAGGCGAATACCGTTCAAGCGTACTTACGCCTAAGCGCGCGAGAGAAACTGAAAACAGCATCAGAACTGAGAAATTAACAACCGACGAGCTGAAGCAAGGCGAGCATATTAACAGTAAGGGAAGCGCTGTTGATATGTTCAGCGAGGGCGAGATAGACGAAGCGCAAAAGACTTTTTACCGCCGTGAGGAGGCTAAAAAATCCTCGAAGCACGACAGCTCTCAGGCGAAAATAAGAATTGTAATCTGTCTCGTGCTTTTATCGGTAGTCGCGGTTGCGCTTCAGTTTCTTCCGTTTCATATTCCGTACACGCCGTCCTTCCTTACGGTTGAGTTTTCGCCCCTTCCCGAACTTATAGCTTCAATAGCGTACGGTCCGCTTTTCGGCGTTGCGGTTTGTATATTAAAAAATCTTATTCATATGGCATTCGTACGAAGCTATATAATCTCTGATTTTAACAATATTCTTCTTAATTCAACCTATGTGTTTATTGCGGGAATGCTTTATTCAAGAAGTATGTTCTTCGGCGACAAGGGCGTTAAACACTCTAAGATTTCAAGAAGAAGAAGAATATTCAGAAGCGGAATTATCGGCGCGCTTATCGCTGCCGTACCGCAGCTTTTAATAACAAGATATTTAGCATATCCCCTTCTCGAAAGATTTTACAGCGACCGCGGAATTACAATGGATTACATTTTTTCGCTCTATCTGGAAAGCTATGCCGCTATAAGAGGATTCCTTCCCGATGCGGTAAACAAGCTCCTTCCGTATATGACGGGTATGCTTAAAGGAATAGCGATTTTCAATCTTCCGATAACATTTATAAAACTGTTTATCATAACAACAATAACCGCGCTTATATATAAATATATATCCCCCTATCTTCATTACAGGGAAACGGAAAAGAAAAAGAAAAAGCGAAAGGTGCACAGACACAGATGAAAAAACTATTAGCAGCATTAATCTTAATATCCGTTCTTTTACTGAGCGCCTGCAGCGCAAAAACCGAGGGAAACGAGGAGAAAAACACCTCTGAAAATGCCTCTGTCACGACCTCGCAGGAGCAAAGCGAAACGAGCAGCGTAAGCGAGCTTACGACAGCCGCTCCCAAGAGCGATGAAGGAGAAAAAATCCCCTTTGAAACTCAGAACGGAGCCGACGCGAAAAACGGTAAAACAAACGGCAATGACGATTCAGAAACCGATAAAAACGGTAAAAGCGACAAAAGAGATTCAACCGACGATACGTCGTCAGGCGAATTTGAAATGCCCGCAATACCGATTAATTAAGGAGGACGATTATGAAGAAAAAAGCAATAGTTATTTTAAGCCTTATTGTTTTTCTCTGCTCGGGAATTTTCCCCGCCTATGCGGCAGATGATTTTGAGCTTCCTTCAATATCAATTCACAGTTTCGGAAGCTGGGAGGTAACAACCGAGCCTACGTGTACCAACGGCGGAAGAAGAATTCGCAGGTGTACAAAATGCTCGGCAATCGAATCTGAGTACATCGCTCCTCTCGGTCATAATTTCGGAGAATGGACTCAAACCGCCGAGGAGGTTCCCGCAAACTGTACGGCTGCAGGTGTAACCGCAATTGAAACGCGAACCTGCTCACGGTGTGAAGCAACCGAAACAAGAGGCGGAAACGTCATTAATGCGCTCGGTCATGATTATACCGAATCCGTAATTCCTCCTACTTGTACCGAGATGGGATATACAGCCCACACCTGTTCGCGTTGTAATGATTCATTTAATACTGATTATACCGACGCAAACGGTCACACGCCGGGCGAAACATCGCAGGAAAACATTGTTGAAGCAACGCACGAAACGGGCGGCTCTTATGACGAGGTTGTTTACTGCAGCGTATGCTCTGCCGAGCTCAGCAGAATTAAAAGATTCACCGACCCTGACGAGCACAAGCCAGGAGAAGCACAGCAGGAAAATCTTGTTGAGGCAACGTGTACCGTTAACGGCTCTTATGACGAGGTAATATACTGTACGGAATGCAACGCGGAAATCAGCAGAACCAATAAAACAATTAATGCAACAGGTCACGATTTCAGCGTATGGACGCAGTCGGCACCCGAAGTTCCCGCTACCTGTACAACGGCAGGTTCAACCGCAGTTGAAACAAGCAAGTGTTCTCATTGCGACGCAGTAGAAACCCGCGGAGGCACAGTTATAGATGCTCTCGGTCATGATTACGCCAATACCGTAGTAACGCCTCCGACCTGTACCGAAAAGGGATATACAACCTATTCCTGTACACGCTGCGACAGCACTTACACGGATAATATTACCGATGAAACAGGTCACTCTCCCGCCGCTCCGGTAAAAGAAAACGTTGTTGAACCTACCTATACGTCGACAGGCTCTTATGAAGAGGTTATTTACTGTTCAGTATGCAACACGGAGCTTTTCAGAAAAACCAAGACCACGCCAAAGCTAAGCCTTCCCACAGAGGACGGCGAATTCGAGGGCGAGAAAATCCCCTTCACCGAAATCGACGAACCAACGACTAAGCCCGCTTCCGAAAAGAGACCGAAAGCGACGTCAATCAAAAAGCTGAAAAAAGGCAGGAAATCGTTTAAGGCGGTATGGAAAAAGGTTAAAGGCGTAAGCGGATATCAGCTTCAGTATTCAACGAATAAAAAGTTCAAAAAAAAGATTAAGGGTAAAAAACACACCGTTAAAAAGATAAGCGTAAAGAAAGCAAAATCAACAAAGAAAACCGTTAAAAAGCTAAAAGCAAAAAAGAAATACTACGTAAGAATAAGAACATATAAGGTAGTAAAAGGTAAGAGAATTTACAGTAAATGGTCAAAGGTTAAGGCAGTTAAAACAAAATAAAAAAAGAAAAATAACAACCGCAGGTTACCCTGCGGTTGCTTTTCTTTTATTATACAGGTTATAGACCGAAGCCTATTCCGCCCGTACCTTCGCCGCTCTGGCTCGGGTCCCATGCACTGCTTACGGTATTGAGAGTATTAGAAGCTGTTGAAGCAGTAATAATATCCTCTTTAGCCGTCATTACAACCTTAAATTCAGGCTCTCTGTATTCAAATTTTTTCATATTCAAGCCCTCCTAAAAGATACTGTCAGCAGCGTTACTGTAAGTAATAACAGCGTTAGCAAGTCTCTGAAGCTTTGCGCTGCCGATATTATTATCAATAACTGCCTTTGCCCATCTGAGCGGTGTATAGCTTACGGTTACGTCGCCCGTAATATGGATTTCCTTACCAAGGTCGGATGCGGGAATATTTATTACCTGAAGAATAACAGTTCCGTCATCAAGCTTAGTAAAGGAAGCTGTTCCGATATCAGACTGTACGTTAAGATTAGCTGCCTCTTCCTCTGTAAGAGTACCTGCCTTAACGTAGAAACGAAGCTCTACCTGAGAAGTAAATCTTAATGCAACATCCTCAATCTTAATTCCCGTTGCACTTCCCTTAGCATAGTCGTCGAAATCAGCGGCGGCTGAATAGTCGGGCTGATTAGCGAACGCAGCTGCGTTGTATCCGAAATAATCCGCAGCAGCCTTACCGTAGTCGAGAACAGCGCCCGCAAGTATCATAACCTGCTCTGCGTCATCGCCTACATAAGCGCCCGCAATAATATCCTCACAGTAATCAGCAACTGTCTTTTCGATAGCAGGTCTTACTGCATCCCCGTTTGCATTAAGGATTTCAACCTTAATCGCGTCTCTTATCTGAGCGGGAGCAAGAGGAACAACCACCTTATAGAAACCGTCATCCGTTGCAAGAGCAGCAAGGGCAGCGCCCTTATAGGATTCTGAAGCCTGAGTGCCATCCTCTTCGTCGATATCAGCGTCGCTTGTTACCTTAAGCTCTGCGACATCAGCCGTCTTGGCAACATAGATATTAAGGTCGATTTCGTCCTTAACCGTAATACTGAACTTATCGCTGCTTGCGGGAACGACATATTCCTCGGTGTCGCCTATCTGAATAGGCTCAACCGTTGCAGCGGTATCGTCATAGATAGCAAGCTTAACGGTCATCTTTGTTCCCGCCTCAGCGTTGTTATCCTTAACGCCGCAGTAGAACGTTCCGATTGATGCTACCTGTGCGTAAGTAATCTGCCACTTAATAATATCCTTAAGAAGATAATAATCTGTGTCAGCTGCGTACGTTACAGAACCGCCCGATGCCTCGGAAGCTAAGTTAGTCCACGGATGTGAACCGTACTGTCCCCAGAGCTCAAGCTCATCAGAGGTTACGTCTCTGTTGAAGCGTACGATGTAGTCTGCCTGATAATCGTCATAGCCTACTCCGTCGTTATTCGCTACGAACTTAAACGCCGCGTCAAGACCTTCGGTATTCTCTGCCGTATCGGTAATATCCGTTACAGTTGCTGTCGGTAATACCTTTTCAGCTGCGGGAACGACATATTCCTCGGTGTCGCCTATCTGGATAGGTTCAACCGTTGCAGCGGTATCGTCATAGATAGCAAGCTTAACGGTCATCTTTGTTC
>CAMVRG010000081.1 GCA_947169815.1 uncultured Clostridia bacterium
AATAAACCACAAAGCGGTTTTTACGGGGCTTCCCTTAATAAAGTCAAGCGCCTTGAGAAGTCCGTCCTCGGCAGCCTGTAAAAGGAAGCGGTAAAAAACGCAAATAAGACCGGAGGCAACTCCAACCTCCGCGCCGCGGATAATCAGGTATATACTCTCGGTCCTTTTATATTCTATTTTACGGATTGTCGTTTTTTCTTTATTTTGCATCAGTCAAATAATACCGTACTGAAATAGCGTTCTCCCGTATCGGGAAGAACGGTAACAACGGTCTTTCCCTTCCCGAGTCTTTTAGCGAGCTTAAGCGCGGCGGCAACGTTTGAGCCGCTCGATATACCGCACATTATACCTTCCTCGCTTGCGAGACGGCGCGCGGTTTCGATAGCCTCGCTGTCGGATACAACGCAGATATGGTCATATATATTCACGTTAAGATTTTCGGGGATAAGTCCGTCGCCGATACCCATCTGAAGATGAGTTCCAACCGCGCCGCCGCTGAGTATAGCGGCGTTCGAGGGCTCAACCGCCCAAATCTTAATCGCGGGATTCTGTCTTTTAAGAACCTCGCCTATTCCGCTTATAGTTCCTCCCGTGCCGACTCCGCTGCAAAAGCCGTCTATATCTCCGTTAACCTGTTCAAGTATTTCGGTAGCGGTATAATAGATATGCGCTTTCGGGTTGTCGGGATTGTCAAACTGTGACGGAATAAATACGTTTTTATCAGCCTTTGCCATATCCTCGCTCATTTTAATACAGTCGGCAATACATTTTCCGATATCGCCGTCGTCATGAACGAGAATTACCTCCGCGCCGTAATTTTTAATGAGCTTACGTCTTTCCTCGGATACGGAATCGGGCATAATTATTTTAACCTTATAGCCCATAACCGCTCCCACGAGAGCAATTCCGATTCCCTGATTTCCGCTCGTCGGCTCTACGATAATTGAGTTTCCGTCAATCTTTCCCGCCTTAGCGGCGCTTTTAAGCATATTATAAGCGGTTCTCGTTTTTATTGAGCCGCCGATATTCACGCCCTCGTACTTTACGAGAATTTCGGCGGAGTCGCCGTCCACTATTTTATTAAGTCTTATCATCGGCGTATGGCCGATTGCGTCAAGAATGGTATTACAAATCATAGCTTCATTCCTTATTTATTCTGTCAACTGCGTCGGCAGTCTGAATTATACTGTCTATCACGGGAACGTCAGGGCGAAGGTCCTTATCCTTAAACCAACCGAAATTCATTCTTATTGCTTTCATTCCCGCGCCCGTTGCGCCCGCTATATCGTTTACGGGGTGGTCGCCGACGTAAACACATTCGGAGCAATTTATATTAAGCCTTTCGGCTGCGATTTCAAATAATCTTTTGTCGGGCTTATGAATCCCTACATCTCCGCTTACCATTAAAAAATCAATGAGCGGCATAAGTCCTCCGTTTTCAATTTTGCTTTTCTGAAGATAAGCGGGACCGTTAGTGAGAATTCCTACGGTATATCCCCTCTTTTTCAGTTCTTTCATTGCTTCGGGAGCGTCTTTAAATACCTGTACAAACTTCCCGAAATTTCGTATGTAATGCTCTGCAAGCTCCTCGGCGGGAGGCGCCTGAGTCCAGCCCCATTTTTCAGTAAGCTGCTCGTGCCATTTAATCCTGTCAACATAGCCGCCGTTATCAAGAAGCCGCATTTCATCTTTTCTTTTTTTAAGCTCCGCACCGCTCAGCTCAGGCATATACTCAGCGAAGAACGCGTCCATATAATGCTCAAACGCCTCTGTCCTGTTCTGAAGAGTTTCGTCAAAATCAAATAATACTGCTTTTATCATTTATAAGCTGTTCCTTTAGTTCGTCTACGCCCGAGAAGGTTTTTTCCTCTCTTAAATATCTTACTAATTCTATTCTTACCGTCTTGCCGTAAAGGTCGCCGTCAAAATTGAAGATATGCGTTTCGCTCAGGGGCTCTTCAACGCGCCAGCTCGGGCGGATTCCTATATTCGTAAAGGATTTGTAAAGCGTACCGTCAACCTCGGCTCTGCTTTCATATACGCCGTATTCAGGTACGCAAAGCCCCTCGGGGAGCTTCTGATTAATAGTAGGGAAGCCGATTTCCCTGCCTCTTTTATCGCCCTTTTCGACAGTATTTTCATATGTAAAATTATAGCCGAGCATAGCGTTTACGTCCTCGATTTCGCCTCTTTCAAGGGCCGCTCTTATTCTCGTTGAGCTTATCGGCTCGCCCTTATAGTCGAGATGTTCAAGAATACGCACCCATACTCCGCGGCTTTCAAGATATTCCCTTAAATCGAGAGCCGACCACATCGCGCCCTTTCCGAAACGGAAATTATAGCCGCACAGAAGTATTCCCGCGCCGTAGCCGTCGATAAGAATATTATCAATAAACTGAGCCGCGCTCATATTTTTAATTTTATCAAAATCCGCGAAAACAGCGTTTTTATATCTTCTTTCAAAGATGCTTTTCTGAAGAAGAGTAAACTTGTTGTTTATGCAGTATATAGTCGCGTTATCGGCGCCCGTAATAACGGTTTTATGCGCAAGGTGCATACCGTCAAAGCTTCCGAGCGCGACAGCTTTTCTTTTATTTTCCATAATCACTTTTGCGGCATTAGTTTTACCGCCTTTAATTCCTCACCGTTGTTACTGCCGAGTCCGAGGAAAATGCCCTCAGGCGAATAAACGGTGCAGGTCTCTCCCGAAGGGGGAGCGTTTTTTATTCTCTGAATATCGAGAGCGCCGCCGTTTGAAAAACGAACAGCCTGCGCCTCGCTCACATATACTTTTTTATAGCTTTTAAAAATCTCTGAAAGCGGGATAATAAGGTCGTCAAAGCCCTCGCCCGAATCCTTCCTCTCCTGAAGCGTATCAAGCGTTACGCAGTTTTCAAGAGTAAAGCCCATAGCCTGAGTTCTTTCAAGTCGAGTCATTACCCCTCCGCAGCCTAGCGCTCTTCCGATATCGTCGATAAGCGAGCGGATATAAGTACCCTTTGAGCAGAGCACGCCGATTGTATATTCGCCGTTTTCATATCCGATAAGCTCAAGCCGTCTTATTTCCACCTCGCACGGCTTTCTTTCAACCTCAACGCCCTGTCTTGCAAGGTCGTAAAGTCTTACTCCGCTCACGCTTTTTGCGCTGAACATCGGCGGAAGCTGCATAATTTTTCCTCTGAAGCCGTCAAGAGCCTTCTCAACGTCCTCAAAAGAGGCGTTAACCTCGCTTTCGCTTAAAACCTTTCCCGTTATATCGAGAGTGTCGGTTGTTTTTCCGAGTATGAAAGAGGCTTTATAGCCCTTGTCGCTGTCGGGAAGGAAATCGAGAAAGCGCGTTGCGCCGCCGAGCATAATCGGTAAAACACCCGTAGCCATAGGGTCAAGGGTTCCCGTATGGCCTGCCTTCTTAACGCCCGTTATTCCCCTTACCTTCGATACGACGCTGAAGGAGGTCATACCCTCGGGCTTGTTGATACAGATTATTCCCATACGTCCTCTTCAACGGCTTCGCCGCTTTCAAGCGTCTCTTTGCATTTTTCAAGAAGGAGCCTTTTAGCCTCCTTATAGTCGCACTTAAACTCGCACGCAGACGCCTGCTTATGACCGCCGCCGCCGAAATAATTAGCGAGCTTTGAGGAGTCCACGCTGTCGTAGGTTCTTATCGAACACTTGCTCGTTCCGTCGGGTTTTTCGCGGATTGTAAGACCTATTTCAACGCCCTCAATCTGGCGGGTGAGCGCGGGTATAGCCTCGGTTTCCTCCTCCGAGGAGCCCGATTTTTCATACATATCCTGAGTAAGCGTTATTACGCAGATTCTCTCGTCGCAGAAGAATTCCATACCCTCGATTGCAAGCCTTTCAAGGGCTGCGAGGGTTTTAGGCTTCTGTTCAAACATAATGCGGTTAATCCTTGCGTTTTCCGCTCCGAGGTCGATAAGCTCGGCGGCGGCGCGGTAGGTATTCGAGGTCGTACTCGCATATCTGAAACAGCCCGTATCGGTTGTAATACCCGTAAACAGACAGTCTGCGATATGCTTGTCAACCTTAACTCTCATAGCCTTAATAACCTTGAAAACCGTCTCGGCGGCAGCCGCCGCGTCCGCGACTAAAAGAAGGTTATCGGCGTAACCCGTATTGCTCGGGTGGTGGTCGATACACAAGTCGACGCGCCCCGCATATTTTGTTTCAAGCGAGCCGAGGAGCTTTTCCGTAGCAACGTCTACCGCAACGATATATTCCTCCTCAAAATCGGGAATTGATACATCGCTGAAAAGATATCCGTATTTTTTCGGAATTTCGTCCGCGCAGATTACTCTCGCTCTTTTTCCGAGTTTAAGCAGCGCACGGCACAGCCCGAAGCCGCAGCCGAGCGTATCTCCGTCGGGATGAGCGTGAGTGAGAATAAGGATATTATCCTTTTCCCTGAGTATGCTCGCGCACTTTTCAACATTAATTCTCTTCATTTTCGTCCTCTGAAAACTGAATATTCTTTAATTTGTCAAAGAGCTGAAAGCCCTTTTCAATAGAATCGTCCGCAATAAACTTAAGCTCGGGGAGCTTACGGAGATGGAGCGACTCGCCGAGTCTGTGACGGATAAAGCCCGAGGCGCTTTTAAGCCCCTTAACCGACTCCTTAGCCGTCTCAATTCCCTCTACCGCGCTTACGTAAACCTTACAGTAGCTTAAGTCGTTGCTTAAATCAACCTTGACAACCGTAAGCATATCCGATACTCTCGGGTCTTTGACCTCGCGGAGAATATGGATAAGCTCACGCTTGATGTCCTCGGTAATTCTGTCTATTCTGTAACCTGGCATTTTTATCTACCTTCAATTTAATCTCTGTATTCCTCTACGATATAGCACTCGAATACGTCGCCCTGGCGGATATCGTCAAAGTCAACAAGCGAGATACCGCACTCGTAACCCGAGGATACCTCCTTAACGTCGTCCTTGAAGCGCTTGAGGTTAGCGAGAGCTACGTCGGCAACCTGTTTTCCGTCTCTGATAACTCTTACCTTACCGTCGCGTCTTACGGTACCGCTTGTAACGATAGATCCCGCGATAGTTCCCGCAGAGGAAATTTTATAAACCTCGCGTACCTCGGCAGTACCCGTATCAACGTCTCTGTATTTCGGAGCTCTCATACCGCGCATAGCGTTTTCGATATCCTCAATAGCGTCGTATATAATATCATATGTTTTAATTTCAATTCCGTCTCTGTCGGCGCTTTCCTTTGCAACGGGGTCAACGCTCGTTGCAAATCCTACGATAATTGCGTTAGATGCGTTAGCGAGCATAACGTCGCTCTCGTTAACGATACCTACGCCGCCGTGGATAATATGAACGCGTACCTCGTCGTTATCAATTTTAAGAAGCGACTGCTTAACAGCCTCAACAGAGCCCTGAACGTCAGCCTTGACGATAATGTTAAGCTCTTTCATTTCGCCGTCCTGAAGAGTATCGAAGAGAGTATCAAGAGTAACCTTCTGGAACGCCTTGAATTCCTCTTCCTTAGCCTCCTCCTTACGCTGCTCAACAAGCTGTCTTGCGAGCTTTTCGTCGGATACGGCGTTGAATAAATCACCGCTCATGGGCGCGGCGTCAAGTCCCATAATCTCAACGGGAACGGACGGACCTGCTTCATTGAGCTTCTTTCCTCTGTAATCGGTCATAGCTCTTACTCTTCCGACCGCAGTACCCGCGATAATTACGTCGCCCGCGTGAAGAGTACCGTTCTGAACGAGAAGGGTTGCGATAGGTCCTCTGCCCTTATCGAGCTTAGCCTCGATAACAACGCCCTTAGCCGTTCTGTCAGGGTTAGCCTTGAGCTCGCACATTTCCGCAACAAGATTAATCGTTTCGAGGAGCTTATCAATACCCATCTTTGTCTTAGCGGAAACGGGAACGCAGATAACGCTTCCGCCCCACTCCTCGGGTACGAGCTCGTGCTCAGTAAGCTGCTGCATAATTCTGTCGGGATTAGCGCCCTCTTTATCCATCTTGTTAATAGCGACGATTATTTCTACGCCCGCTGCCTTGGCGTGGTTAATAGCCTCGATAGTCTGGGGCATAATTCCGTCGTCGGCAGCGACAACAAGTACGGCAATATCGGTAGCCATAGCGCCTCTTGCACGCATAGCGGTAAACGCGGCGTGACCGGGAGTATCAAGGAAGGTAATCATTGAGCCGTCCTCGGTTTTAACCTGATAAGCGCCGATAGCCTGGGTAATACCGCCCGCCTCGGTTGAGGTTACGTCGGTATTTCTTATCGCGTCAAGAATAGAGGTCTTACCGTGGTCAACGTGACCCATAACGCATACAACGGGACAGCGCGGAATTGCGTTCTCGTCGTTTTCGTCCTCTTCCTCGATAATCTGCTCCTCAATAGAAACAACAACCTCTTTTTCAACCTTTGCGCCAAGCTCTGTTCCGACAATCTCAGCGGTTTCATAATCGATAACCTCGTTCACGGTTACCATCATACCGAGCTTCATTAATTCCTTGATAACCTCGGTAGCCGTCATACGAAGAAGCGAGGCGAGCTCGCCGACAGTGATTTCCTCGGGTACGGAAATCTTAATCTGCTGCTTTTTCCTCTGCTCCGCGATTCTTGCAAGACGCTGAGCCTCGGTTTCCTTCTTCCTTGAATGGGGCTTTTTCTTTCTGTACTGCTTGGATTTCTGATTTAGCTTCTGCTTATTCTGATTCTGGTTATCGTTGTAATTGCTTGCAGGAGCGATATCCTCATACTTCTGATTATATTTTTCAAGGTCTACGGTATTAGCCCTTGTATCAATTCTTCTTGCCTCGCCCTTGGTTCTCGCCTGAGGAGTCTGGTTAGCCTTTTTCTTAGCCTTTTCCTCGGCGCGCTTTGCAGCCTGCTCAGCCATCTGAAGAATCGCCGCCTGGGACTGATGCTTCTTGCTCTTGGAATCAGTCTTGGGCTTAGTCTCATTCTTGGCCTCCGCCTTCTCCTCGGGAGTGGGTTCCTTTTTAGACGCGAAATAAGCCTCAAGAGACTTCATTTCGTTTTCTTTTGTTATTCTGTCAAAAATTATGTTGAGCTCTTCCTCTGTGAGAACAGAGCTTGATTTTTTAGCAGGTCCTTCGATGTATTTTGAGATAAGCTCAATAAGAGCCTTACTCTGTTTTCCGAAATGTTTAGCAAGGTCGGAGACCTTAATTTTTACCATCATACGCGGTTACCTCCTGATTAATTAGTTCTGCAATACGGCTTGCAAAATTATCGTCGTTTACGGTAATTACTCCCGCCTTATATCCGAGCGCGATATGAATTTCTTCAATCGTTTCTTCTATTTTAACGCAGGGTACTGAATTGCTCTCGCGGCTGAACTCGTTTATCACGCGCTGTGAAATATCGCCAGAAAACACTATCAGCCTCGCTTTTCTCTTTCTTACCGAATCGAGCGCCGTATCGTGCCCCATACTCAGTCTTCCCGCTCTTCGCGCAAGCCCGAGCATAGACATATATTTCTTACTTTGCATTTTCAATCTCTTTTATCATTTCATCATAAATCGTATCGTCAATCGTTACCGAAAAGGCGCGTTCAAACGCTTTCTTTTTTCTTGCCTTTTTAAGACATTCGGCGTTTTTACAAACGTATGCGCCTCTTCCCGCTTTCTTTCCCGTTAAATCAAGGCTTATTTCGCCCTCGGGAGATTTGACGACGCGAACGAGAGTTCTTTTATCAAACATTTCTCCGCAGCCCGTACACATACGAAGAGGAGTTATGTTAGTCTTCATAATTATCCCTCATAAAATCCCGATTCGGGCTTTATGTCAATTTTCCAGCCTGTGAGCTTCGCTGCAAGGCGAACGTTCTGTCCCTTATTGCCTATCGCAAGAGAAAGCTGTCCGTCGGGAACGGTAGCCCTGCAGGACTTTGCGCCCTCGTCGAGGATTTCAACCTCGCATACGTCCGAAGGAGCAAGCGCCGCCGCTACAAATTCAACGGGGTCTTCGCTGTATTTTACAATATCAATTTTCTCGCCGCCGAGAGCGTCTACTATATTTGATACCCTTTGTCCTCTCGGGCCTATACAGGCGCCTACGGGGTCAACGTCCTCGTCCTTTGAGTATACGGCAATCTTCGTTCTTGAGCCCGCCTCACGCGAAACGGATTTAATCTCGATAGTTCCGTCGAAAATTTCGGGAACCTCCGTTTCAAAAAGCCGTCTTACAAGACCGGGGTGCGTACGCGAAATCATTACTCTCGGACCCTTTGTAGTTTCTTTAACGTCTACAACAAAAATCTTCGTCATATCGCCTACGTTTAAGATTTCGCCCGGAACCTGCTCGGCTTTCGGAAGAAGCGCCTCGTTTTTACCTATTTCAAGAGTTACGTTACCCGAAACGGGGTCAACGTTAACAACCTTGGCGGAAAGAAGCTCCTGGGTTTTGCTCTGGAATTCGGCATACATCTTTCCTCTTTCAGCCTCGCGGATACCCTGGCGGATAACGTGCTTGGCTGTCTGAGCAACTATTCTTCCGAAGTTCTTAGTCTTGAGCGGAATGTCAATAGTCTTTCCGACCTTCGCGGATTTACGGATAAGCTGCGCCTGCTCGAGGGTGAGGTCGGTATCGGGGTCCTCAATCTCCTCAACGACGTTCTTTCTTACGTAGACC
>CAMVRG010000082.1 GCA_947169815.1 uncultured Clostridia bacterium
TCTACCCCGACCAGTTCCAGGACGTTATGTATCAGCAGGAGCACGGCTTAATCGCCATAGGCTCGGGCGGTCTTTTCGGCAAGGGCTTTCTTAAAGGCGATATGACTCAGGCTGTTGCGGGCGGCGTACCCGAAAACCAGAACGATATGGTACTTACCGTAGCGGGCGAGGAATTCGGCTTTATCGGCGCAATCGCAGTTATACTCATTCTCGGAATTATAGTACTGAAGATTCTGAGAACCGCAATGTCGGCGAGGGATAACGTAGGCTATTTAATGTGCAGCGGAATTGCAGTAATGCTTTTCGCCCAGATGGTAGTAAATATCGGTATGGAGCTTTCGCTTCTTCCGTGTATCGGAATTACGCTTCCGCTCTTCTCCGCAGGCGGCTCAAGCTCGCTATGTATCTACCTTGCAATCGGGCTTTACTTTTCAATCTACCGCTTCTCCCTCTCCCCGAAGGAAACGCTCTTTTATACAAGATAAAAAAATGCTGTCATATGACAGCATTTTTTAATTTGTGTTATTTCATTCCGAATTTGATTATTACGCGATTGATTTTTCGTATGAAGGGCTCGCCGAATATAAACAGGAATACCGCCGTTGAAATTCCGAAAATGAGGCTGAACGGTACGCCCGCGGCGTAGACGGAAAGTATACCCGAAAGAGTCGGGTTATTACCCTGAACAAACAGAATTGTTGAAACGTCAACTATTAATCCGTAAACGGCAAAGGCGAGAACGAAGCCTGAAACGGATACGGCAATTCTGAATTTCATTCCCGCTTTTTTTAATCTCTCGCTGCTGAAAAGAAGCCCTGCTATAAGTCCTACCGCTCCGAGCGCCGCCATCTGAAACGGCGTCCAGTAGCCCTGACCGAAGATAAAATTAGAGATAAACGCCGAAAACGCACCAATAATATATCCTCTTTCAGCGCCGAGACAGACAGCCGATACGATTACAACCGCCGCAATCGGCTTAACCTGCGGAATAAGATAAAACGCCGCCCTTGAGGCAACCGCAAGCGCAATAAGCGTTGCTATAAGGCTGATTTCCGCGGCGGAGGTCTTACGCCTTTCAAAGCTGATAAAAAACGGCAGCATTGATAAAACGAGCATAGAAGCGCAGATTATGTAAAAGTTCATACTTTTAAACACAAGCTGCCACGCGATGATTCCGACAAGCGACACTATTAAGATTAAAGGTGTAATTAGCTTTTTAATCCTGTTCATCAATATCCTCAAACGATACGCATTTTCCCTTTGTGAGTCTTGAAAGGGACGTTGTGTAAAAGCTGAGACGGGAGAAAAATTCCCTTCTCTCAGCCGTAGTAATTATTTTTCCGCGCGATAAGAACGAGCAGTAGTCGCAGTAAGCGCCGATAAAGTCTATATCGTGGCTGACGATAACTACCGTCTTACCGTTTTCGCAAAGTTTTTTAAGAAGCGCTCCAAGCTTTTCCTTAAGCGGCGCGTCAAATCCCTTAACGGGCTCGTCAAGAAGAATAATATCCGCCCCTCTTTCAAGCACCATAGCAAGCGCAAGCCTCTGCGCCTCGCCGCCCGAAAGGTCATAGGGGTGTCTTTCCTTTATATAATCTATTTCAAGAAAATCCGTGTTTTTTCCGAAAGTAACCTCGTCGGCGCAGCGCTCCCTTGTAAAGAGGTCGTAAACGTTCTGAGTCAGCATAGATACGCTCAAATCCGTCTTAACCTTTCCTCCCTGCTTTTTCAGTACTCCCGAAATCACCTTTAAAAGCGTGCTTTTTCCGCTTCCGTTGGCGCCGATTATGGCATTGATTTTGTTTTTGTAAATATTGAAACTAAGCTCGCTGAGTACGTTATTTCCCTTTTCGTAAGCAAAGCCGATGTTCTTGCATTTCAGGGCAATATCGGGCTTTTCGCTTTCAGCCTTATACGGCTTTTCTGAAAGCGCGCCGAGTCTGTACTTAGCGGGAACCACCTTAAACATTTTATGAGAATTATTTTTCAGATACTTTGCAACGCCCTCGGGACTGTCCTTAACTATCAGCTCGCCGCTATCGAGAACGATAACGCTGTCGGCTGCGTCATAGAGAAGCTCGGTACTGTGTTCGCTTATTATAACGGTAAGCCCGAAATCGCCGTGAAGCTTTTTAACAAGGTTAACAAAGCGCTCAGCCGCAACGGGGTCAAGCTGAGAGCAAGGCTCGTCAAGAAGAAGAATATCGGGCTTCATTATCATTACCGCAGCAAGATTAACGAGCTGCTTTTCGCCGCCGGAAAGCGAGGCGATTTCCGAGTCGAGCTTGTCCTCAAGATTAAAATATGAAGCGGTTTCCGCGATAAGAAGCTCCGTTTCGTCAAAGGAAAGCCCCATATTAGTAAGGCCGAAGGCGAGCTCGCTTCTCACTTTGTCACAAACTATGCTTTCGTCAACGTTCTGTGAAACGTAGCCGACGCTGCTGCTTATTTCTATATTGCCCGTAAGCATTCCGAAGGGCACAATTTCCTTTTTAAACAGCTTTAAAAGAGTTGATTTACCCGCCGCAGACGCTCCGAGCATAAGAACAAACTCGCCCCCGTTTATATCAAGGTCGATATTCTTAAGCGCGGGTATTTTATTTTCAGGGTATGTAAAGCTTACGCCTTTACACTTAACAGCTTCCATTTAATATTCTCCCATAAAATACTGAAAAACGGATAAAGCTCCGCAATAAAAAACAATATAAGCGCGGGAAGGCTGAGCCTTTTTGTATACATAACGGGCTGAAAGACAAACTTGATATTCCCTGCCGCAAGCTGAACAAATAAAAAGACGGTAATCATAGCTGTAATTATTATAAATACCGTATCATAAGCGGATATACGAAACCGCGAGGCTCTTACCGCCTCAGGGTTATATCCGCGCGCCTCCATTGAATTTGAGGTAATCACGCTGCCCTCAAGCGAATACGAAACGAGCGCCGAAAAATTCTGTACGGTAAAGCGTACCTTTTCTTTAAATCCGTCGGGCGAACTGCCTCCCGCGAGAGCAAGACGTGCGTCGCGTATCTCCCCCGCCTTTCGTATAAAGCGCGGTATAAAGCCGAGCACCATTGAAAAAATGAGCGCAAGCTTAGGCGAAAAGCGGAAAAGATATATTACTCTCTCGCTGTCGAGGCATTTTCCGAGAAGCGTAAACCAGATTAAAACCGAGGCGAGAACCGCGCCCTGATTAAAGCCGTAGCAAAGCGATTCAAGGGTAAAGGCAGTATCTTTTACGGTAAAAACCGCCGTATCTCCCCAGTGGGCAAACGCCATATTGAATACGCCTACGAATAAAACGGCAAGAAACGAGAATATAAGCGTTTTTAGTGATTTCCTGCCATCGGATATTACAATATATAAAACCGCCGCTAAAAGCGATGCAAGGCTGAAATAGGGGTTATTAAAAACAAGAGGTACTATAAGAGTAAGCGCAAAGAAAAGAAGCTGCGTAAAAGGGTGCAGTTTTTCAAGCCTTCTCATATAATCACCTCCGACTCAAAATATTATAGCATAATTAATTATTATTGTAAAATAAAAAAGCGAAGGGGTTCCTTCGCTTAAAATTCTATTCCTTTTCTTGCTTTAATGCCCTTGTCATAGGGGTGACGGATTTTTTCCATATGCGTAATATAATCCGCCTTATCGAAAAGCTCCTTAATTTCCTTATGCCCCGTAATTACTATTTCGGCGTCCTTTGAGATAAGCTCCGACGCCGACTCGACTGAAATAAAATCGGGAATAACGTCAAGAAATTCATCAAGAATAATTACATCGCTTTCACAGCTTCTTATATATTCCGCTGCGCCTTCAACCCATTTTTTGTAGCTTTCATCGGGGTTAAAGGAAATACTTTCAGGCGCAGGAAAAACGTCGAACAAAACTGAATTCAGTTCGCTTGATTTATTACTCTTTAAAAACTGAACAAGGCTGACGCTCTTCCCCGCTCCCTTCGCTCTCATACCGAGACCGAGGGCGGCGGTAGTTTTTCCCTTGCCGTAGCCGTAGTAAATATGAATCATCTTATTCTTACGTCCTCTTTCGTTTTAAAACCGTAGCCGTAATTATCAAGAATATGCATCTTATTAAGCGCAACGCAAGCGCCCTTTGAGGCGCAGAGCTCGGGCTCGTTTATTACTCTTACGTCAAGACCGAGCGCCTTGGCGAAGAGGGTATCAATTCCGTAAAGATTTGCGCTTCCGCCCGTGAGAAGAAGCTCGCTTGAGGTAATATCCGCAACGAGCTGAGGCGAGGTTCTTTCAAACATAACCTTCGCCGCGTCGGTAAGACGGGTAAGAAGGGGCTGAAGGCATTCGCAGATTTCGTCAGACGTAACCTCGACAACGAGCGGTAGTCCGTCTTCGGCGTTTCTTCCTTTTGCCGCCATTGTAATAGGCTCGCCCCTCGGTACTGCGCAGCCGATAGCTTTTTTTATATCCTCAGCCATTCTCTGACCGATAAGAATTGAATATTTCTCTTTAAGGTATTTCGCTATTTCTTCGTCAAAATCGTCACCCGCTACATTAACCGTTTCAACCTGGCTGAGCGAGCCCTGGGTCACAACCGCCATATCGGTAGCGCCGCCGCCGATATCAATAACGAAAATGCCGCTCGGGTGTATCGGGTCAATTCCCGCGCCGAAAGCGGCGCAAAGCGGCTCCTCAACAAGGCATACGCTTCTTGCGCCCGAACGGATAATAACGGAAATGAGCGTTCTTTTTTCAACCTCGGTTGCAAGGGCGGGAACGCTCGCTACAACGCGCGGTCTGAATATACTCTTTTTAATAACACGGTTAATAAAATGGTGTACCATCTGCTGAGTCAAAGAGTAGTTACTTATTATTCCGTTTTGAACAGGCTGAACAATCTCAATTCCCATAGGCTCCCTGCCCTGAAGGAAATAAGCACGTTTACCCGCATATAGAATTTTTTCTGTTTCGCTGTCAAAGGCTACGTAACTCGGCTCGTCAAGAACTACGCCCTTACCCGGAACGCTTATAACAACCGAGCTTGTACCTATATCAAGCCCTAAATCATATCCGAACATATTGTTTCTCCGTTTTGGTGACTACTAACTATTCTACACTATCTCCGTATCATTTTCAATAAAGAATTTGAGGGCACTGAAACGCTTTGCTTTTCTGTTGTTGTTAACCATAGCGTAAATCGTCTGTTCGTTTCCGATTAAGACAAGGAGCTTTTTCGCTCTCGTCAGCGCGGTGTAGAAAAGATTTCTGTAAGCGAGGTTTTCGGGAACGGAGATAACGGGCATTACAACCGCGTTAAACTCGCTTCCCTGACTCTTATGTACCGTCATCGCATACGCAAGCTCAAGCTCTCGGACGTTTTCAAGGGTATAGATTGCTTCCTTATCGTCGAACTTTACGATAATAGTATTGTCGGCGGTATCAATAGCTTTCAGTATTCCTATATCGCCGTTGAATACGCCCTGTCCGCTCTCGCCCTTTCTGAACCACGGGACGTCATAGTTATTCTTAATCTGCATAACCTTATCGCCCTCGCGAAGGGTGTAGCCCTTATAGTGAAGCTCGCGCTTATTATTCGCGGGCGGGTTGAGAGCGCTTTGTAATACGGCGTTTATATTCTGAGTTCCGACCTCGCCCTTCTTACCCGCGCAGAGAACCTGTATGTCCTCAATGCTGTCAAAACCGTAGGAGTCGGGAAGGCGCGTTGTCACAAGGGAGAGAATCCTTCTCGGAACATTGTATTTAACGTTTTCTTTTATAAGGAAGAAATCTGAATCGTATGAATTGTCTATTACGGGCATTTCGCCTTTGACGACAAGGTGGGCGTTAGTTACAATTCTGCTTTTCATAGCCTGGCGGAAAATCTTATCGAGCGTTATAACGCTTATAAGCCCGCATTCGGTCAAGTCCCTGAGAACGTTACCCGCTCCGACGGGCAGAAGCTGGTCTTTATCGCCTACCATAATAAGTCGGCAGTGAAGCGGCATAGCGTCAAGAAGCGCCGAAAATACGGTAACGTCTACCATAGAAAGCTCGTCTACTATTACCGCGTCGCAGTCAAGCGGATTTTTAAGGTTATGAACGAATTCGGGAGTTTCGCTTCCCTCGCGGTATTCTACCTCTAAAAGGCGGTGGATAGTTTTAGCCTCAAAGCCTGTCAGCTCCTCCATACGCTGAGCGGCGCGTCCCGTCGGCGCGGTAAGGGCTACTTTAAGTCCTCTGCTGTTCATAAGAGAGATTATGCCCTTAACGGTAGTGGTTTTACCCGTACCGGGTCCGCCCGTTAAGATAAGCAGTCCCTTATTTACGGCTATCTCGATAGCCTCTCTCTGTTTTTCGTCAAATTCAATACCGTTAGCCTTTTCAAAGGCGGTAATTTCAGTATTATATATCTCGGTTTCCTGCGGCGGAAACTGCGTCATTACCTTAATTCTGTCGGCAATCGACGCCTCGGCGCGGTAGATTTCGGGAAGGAATAAAAACGCTCTTGAATTAATGCTCTTCTGAACGAGCATTTTAGCGTCAAGCGCATAATCAACGGCTAAATCAACATAGTCGCTCTCACATCCGAGAAGCTCCTTTGCGGGAGTAAATATTAAATCCCTCGGTATGCATGTATGACCGTTTGAAAGATTATGGCGAACTATGTGAACAACACCCGCCTGGGCGCGGTAATCGTACGAGGGTTTTTCTTCAAGCCTGTCAGATATTTCGTCAGCCATTTCGAAGGTTATCCCCGTTGCGTTTCCGATAAGTGCGTAGGGATTTTCCTTAATTATATCAACAGCCTCGCCCTTATAGATTCCGTATATCTTAACCGCCTGATTTTGAGAAATACCGAGGGCGGTAAGCGCCATAAGCGTTTCCCTTGCGGCGAACTGAGATTTAAAATCCCTGCTTATCTGACGCGCTTTCGTCTTTGTAATTCCCTTAATTTTTGATAGGCGGTCAGGCTCGTTTTCTATAACGTCGAAGGTATTAGCGCCGAACATTTCAACAATCTTTGTTGCAGTCGCCTCGCGGACCCCTCTTATAACGCCAGAGGAGAGATAACGAAGAATACCCCCTGCGTCGGCAGGAAGCGTCTGTGTTACTGTTTCGGCTCTGAACTGACGTCCGAAGGAGGGATGAAAATCCCATTTTCCCGTACACTCAACGGTAGTTCCGATAACGAGCTCTCCGACGGCTCCGACTACGGTTACGCCCTCTTCGCCCGTGTTGATTTCGGCTACGCAGAAGCCCGTAGATTCATTGTAAAAGCTTACGTCCTCAACAGTACCTGTTAACTTTTCAAGCTCAATATTTTCCATAGGTATTATTATAGCATATTGTAATATTATTGCAATAAAAAAAGCGCTGCCAAGGGGCGGACTTCATAAAGAATGTCAGCCTTAAAATCGCCTCTTTTTCGCTATAACTTCATTAAAAATCGGGTTAAGGCGTCAAGCCTTAACCCGATTTTGTGCTTTGTTCTATCCAAAAATAGGCTGATTTTAAGGTGCAAAGCAGTTTTGGCAAAGTAGTTTTAGCTCATAAAGAGATAACAAAACCGCTTACATACTCGCGTATGCAAGCGATTTTTTATTTCTTTAGGGGCAAAAGGATAAAGCCAAAACCTAACCTTCTTTATGAAGACCGCCCCAAACAACGCTTTAATTACACAATTAATTATTCTTCAATCGCGATAACAACGCCTGAACCAACTGTTCTGCCACCTTCACGAATAGCGAAACGAAGTCCGTTTTCGATAGCGATAGGAGTGATGAGCTCAACGTTCATATCAACGTTATCGCCGGGCATACACATCTCTGTTCCCTCGGGAAGAGAAATAACGCCTGTAACGTCAGTTGTTCTGAAATAGAACTGAGGACGATAGTTGTTGAAGAAAGGAGTATGACGGCCGCCCTCTTCCTTAGTAAGAACGTAAACCTGTCCTGTGAACTTGGTGTGAGGATGGATTGAACCGGGCTGTGCAAGAACCTGACCTCTTCTGATTTCAGTTCTCTGAACACCACGAAGGAGACATCCTACGTTGTCACCAGCCTCAGCGTAGTCGAGAATCTTTCTGAACATCTCGATACCTGTACATACTGTTGTTCTTGTTTCTTCTTCAAGACCTACCATTTCAACCTGGTCGTTAGTCTTTAACTGGCCTCTTTCAACTCTACCTGTTGCAACTGTACCACGGCCTGTGATTGTGAATACGTCCTCAACGGGCATAAGGAAGGGAAGGTCAGACTTACGGTCGGGAGTAGGAATGTATGAGTCAACAGCGTCCATAAGCTCAGCGATGCAAGCGCAAGCGGGATCATCGATTGATGAAGCCTCGAGAGCCTTAAGAGCAGAACCCTTGATAATCGGGCAATCCTCATCAAATTCATACTCAGCAAGAGTCTCACGAACTTCCATTTCTACGAGTTCAAGAAGCTCTTCGTCGTCAACCTGGTCGGTCTTGTTAAGGAATACGATGATTGCCGGAACGCCAACCTGACGGGCAAGGAGAAGGTGCTCCTTAGTCTGAGCCATCGGGCCGTCTGTTGCAGCAATAACGAGGATAGCGCCGTCCATCTGAGCAG
>CAMVRG010000083.1 GCA_947169815.1 uncultured Clostridia bacterium
ACAGTGCTTTTCCGTTCTCAGCGGTACGCGCCAGCCGCACGCCCCTGCGCTTACGTTCATTACGGCGTCGCCCTCGGTAAAGTCGCCGTAGGCGTAGCCGATAACCGAATATAAGGCGCAAAGCGGGAAAAGCTGACCCGCGTGGGTATGGCCAGAAAGCTGAAGGTCGGTACCCGTTACTGAATTCTCTTTGAATTCAAACGGCTGATGGTCGGCGACGATAAGATATTTTTCGGGCGCGGGGTTAACGAGCGTTTCAGCCTTCGCTCTCTCCCCCTCCTCGCTTATATCCTCACGACCGAGAAGAAGTAAGTCGCCGTCTAAATCGGCGTATTCGTCCTTTAAAACGGTAACGCCGCTGTTTTTAATAGTGTCTTCAAGCTCCTCGGCGGTAAACTGAACGCCGTTTGCGTATTCGGCGTGCTTTTGTCTGTCGTGGTTTCCGTAAAGATAGTATACGGGAACGCCGCAGCTTCCGAAAAGCTCAAAGGTTTTTTCCATTTCCTCTTTCGTTGTATAATCGTCGGTAATGTCGCCGCCGAGGATAATACATTCGGGCTTCTCCGCCGTCATAGCCTTAACCTCTTTTTCAAGAACGGAAAAGGGCTGAGCGCTTCCGACGTGGATATCGGCGGCAAATACTATCTTATGCTCCTCTTTAAGCTTATCGGATTCGTATGTATGGTAGTTCGGTAAAACGAGCTGCATATTAACCGTACCGTAGACGAAAAAGAGTATTCCGAGCGCGAGGCTCAGAGTTTTATAAAGGCTGAATTTCCGTTCTGTCTTACGTACGGCTGAGATTATACTGTAAATTATATCCGCCGCCGCGTCCGCGAGAAATACGACGTAAAGCGCCATCATAAACGGCTGAACGGGGCGAAGCTGTACGGGCCCCGCCAACGGAAGCGCCGCAAACGCAACGGCAAGCAGAATTTTAACTGCAATAATTACCGCGCGTACCGCGGGCTTTATTTCCTTTTTTCTTAAAAAAAACTGAATTAAACTTAATACTGCCTCCCCTGCGACAAACAGAAGCGACCACGTAATAAAAATATTCATATGCTTACACATTCCTTATAAAAATGCAGCGGTTCACTCGCCGCTGCTTTTATTAATTTTCTCGGTTCTCTTTTCAAGGCGCAGATTGATAATTTCCTTATACAGAATTACACAGATAGCCGCAAACGGAATTGAAAGAAGAATTCCGAGCATACCTGCGACCTTTCCGCCGAGGATGATAAGAACAAGAGTCCACACGGCGGGGATTCCGAGCGAATCGCTGAAAAGACGGGGCTTGATAATAAGACCGTCAACCGCCTGAATTGCGCAGATTAAAACTAAAAACCAAAGCGCGTTAATGGGCTTGTCGAGAATGAGGAAAAAGATACCTATTCCGCCGCCGAGCATAGGTCCTACCGTAGGTATAATATTAGTTACCGCAACGATTACCGCAATAAGCGGAGCGTACGGAAGCCTTAAAATAAGCATAAAGATAAGCGTTGTAACGCCTATAATCAGCGCGTCAAGAAGCGTACAACCGATATAGCTTAAAAATACCTCGTGACAGCTCTTCCATATCTTATCGTGTCTTTCAGCGCGCTCCTTTTTTATAACAGCATAGCGGATTTTAAGAACGAGGCTTACAAGCGTTTTCTTAGCCGCAAGGAAACAGAAGCCGAATACAAGCCCTATCGCCACGTTTGATATGCTTGTTCCTATGCTTCCCGCCTTTTCCATTATTAAATCAGTATTGTTTTTAACAAAGCCGAAGAGCTTATCCCCCGCGTTTTCAATAAGCGTTGAGAGACTCGCAATACTTATATTTATTCCGATTTTCTTCGCAAGCGCCTCTATATGAGTAAAAAGCTCCTCAATTTTCAGCATATAGCTGTTCCAGTTTGAAACGAGCTTGCTCACGCTCTGAACAAGCGACGGAACAAGCGCAACGAGAAGCAAAACGAAAACGAGAACGAAGCATATAAGCGTAAGGATAACGCCGAAGGTGTGGCGCCCCGACTCGGTTTTCATTTTTTTAAATGCCCGCTTTTCAAAAAAGTTTGATACGGGGTTGAGAAGGTAAGCAGTAATAACGCCTATAATTACAGGCGATAAAAACGACAGCGCGTTTTTTAAGAAATTTAAAAGCGCAGGAAGGTTAGTAAGTATAACATAAAGCGCAACGGCTGCGCACGCCGCAAAGGTATACGCAAACCACGGCTTTAAAAGATATGCTTTTAGCTTTTCCATATCCGCTCCTGAAAGTTTATTTTATCTTCTTTTTCATAGTCAGAATATTGAAACCGTTTTCATATTTATATGAAACGCCGTCCATATTCTTTTTAACGAGGAAAATCCCGAGACCGCCTATTTCTCTCTCATCGGCGGAAAGGGTAGTATCGGGGTCGGCCTTTTCAAGCGGATTGTACGGGATTCCGCTGTCTCTGAGCGTAATAACCGCTGAATCATCCTCCATAAAAAGCTCAATCTCCGCCTTACCCGTTTTATCGCCGTAGGCATAGTTCGCTATATTGACGTAAGCCTCCTCGACGGACAGGTCAATCTTCATCTGTGTTTTCATATCACAGCCGTTTTCTTCAAGAAATCCGTCTGTAAAGCCGATAACGGCGTCAAGGTTTTCAACTGTTGCGTCAACCTCTAACACGTTGTTTTTCCCCTCTTTTTTATATTCGATACAAAGCATCGTAAGGTCGTCAAACTGAGGCGCGTTGCCAACGAATCCGTTAACGCTTTCGTGTATGCCCTCAAGGATTTCCTTAGGAGCTTTTTCTCTGTGATTATTCAGCGCGTCAATCATTCTCTCAACCGTGAACATACGGTTATCCTTATCGGTTGCCTCGGGTACGCCGTCGGTATAGAGGAAGAGCTTGTCGCCGTCTTTGAGCTGAATTTCAAAATCCTTATACTTAATTCCGCTCATTGCGCCGACAACTAAGCCGTGGGGATTCTTTACGATTTCAAACTTACCGTTTTTGCGGTAAACGGCAGGGTCGTCGTGACCTGCATTCGCGGCGGTAAGCTTACCCGTTGAAAGCTCGAGAATACCGAGCCATACAGTTACGAACATATCCGCCTGATTATGCTCGCATATATTGTCGTTCACAAAGGTTAGAATCTCCGCAGGGGTTCCGCCCATATGGGTTCGGTCGCTTATGAGAATATTTGTTACCATCATAAATAGAGCCGCGGGAATACCCTTTCCCGAAACGTCAGCCATAACCATCGCCAGACGGTCGTCGTCAACAAGGAAGAAATTATAGAAATCTCCGCCGACCTCCTTTGCGGGAGTCATTATGGCGTAAATATCAAAATCCTTTCTTGACGGGAACGCGGGAAATATGTTCGGAACGGAATTCTCCTGTATTGTACTTGCGATCGAAAGCTCAGCGCCGATACGCTCCCTTTCGGACGTAACAGCCGTAAGATTATCAATATAGCTCAGCATCTCGTCCTCCATCTCGTCAACGGCGTGGCCGAGTCTCGCTATTTCGTTAATATTACTTACTGCGCCGAGCTTTTCGCCCTTAACGTTTTCCTTGGCGAAACGGTCGGTTTCATCCGATACGCGTCTCAGGGGGTCTACAAATTCCTTGCGTATATAGATAGCCGAAGTGAGGGATACTAATACAGCAAGAATAACAGCCGAAATTGCGACATTTCTGAGATAAGGACGTCTTCCCTCCCTGAGCTCTCTCATAGGTCTCTGAATACACATAAGGCTGACAACGTCGCCCTGTGAATTCTTAATGGGTACGAGAGTCGTAATATGCGGAGGCGCGCCCCTTAAATCCCTTGTACGGTAAACCGTACCGTAGGGCAGACCGTTTTCGTAGATGTCTTTGTAAATACCTGCATAGGTATCGTTAGTCGTATCCTGCTGATACCCGATTTCCCACGGCGTATAGGGCGTATCCTTACCTACCGCGTTGAATACGGAGGTAAAGCGTCCGTAATCGCTCGTATCGACCTTGATAACGTAAACAAGCGAAACGTTCATCCGCTCACAGAAGGTTTCAAGATACTTTTTACTCTGAAGAAAATCCTCCGACTTACCGCCTTCGGCAAGGTAGGCGTCGATACGGTCGCCGTTAACGAGCGTGGTCGCCGTATCCGCCATATTATAGGTCGTATCGCTGTAAACCCTCTCTAATGAATTTGTGAAGCTTACATATCCTATAATGCTTACAATCCAACTGAACACTAAAAGGAGCAGTACAACCGCGCTTATAATGTTAAACGCCAGATTTGAACGCAGATTCCTAATTTTTTTCATAGCTCTTTATACGGTTTCGATATTTAAAATATCCGAAAAGCCCGTTATTTCAAATATTTCGTTAACATCGCTCTGAACGTTTATGAGCTTCATTTCGCCCTGAGCGTTCATAAGCTTCTGAGCCTTAAGAAATACGCGAAGCCCCGCTGATGAGGTATAGGACATATCCTTTAAGTCAATAATAAGCTCTGTTACGCCAACGGCGTTTTCTTCAATCACTTTTTCAAGTTCGGGAGCAGTAACGGTATCTACTCTTCCCACAACCGTAACGGTTAGCTTTTCGTTTTCCTTTTTTAAATCAATGTTCATTTTATTTCCTCCATTTATTATTTTCTAAGTACATCATAATCAAGCATTTTGTTTTCGTCGGACTGCCGTATCAGCTCAAGCTGAAGGAAGGAGCCGTCGAACGCAGTAGCAATAAAGTCGAATAAAATATCAAGAGAAACGACGATTGCAACCGCGTCGCTCGGAATTCCGAGCTGCGCAAAAATAATTGTATACGCCGCTATCGCTCCACCCGGTACGGGAGGCGTTGCTATCGCAACGAAGGTACATACGACTATTGCGATAATAAACCATAATAGCGAAACCTTAACCTTGTAATACGACGCCATATAAACCGCGCAGACCATAAAGTTTATAGCCGTTGATGGCATAAATACGACTCCGCCGACGGGCTGTCCGAACTCGACAAAGCGCTTGTATACGCCCATTCTTTTATTAAGACTCTCAGCACATTCGCCGTTAGCCGCTACCGACGACGCAGTTCCCAGACCTATCAAAAAGGTCGGGAGCATTTTTTTCATGAGAAGCCTTGCGCTTACCCTCTCTTTTGCGGAAACGGTTATAAGCATTAAAGCGAAAAGTAGAATAAGTACCGCTGCAAAGGATAAAATCGGCTTCCACATATCTATAAAGAGCCTTATATTTCCGCTCCATATCATATCAAGAAGAACGATAAATATGAATACAGGAAGAAGCTTTGAAATAAGACTTGCTATGTATACGATTATCCTGTTACCCTCGTTGATAATATTCGATATCGTTTTAGCCTTGCTTCCGAGGATAACAAGCGCAACGCCTATTACTATCGCCATTACGACTATCTGAAGCGTGTTTCCCGATGTCAGCGGCCCGATAAGGCTGTCGGGTATCAGGTCGAGAAGCATATCAATTCCGACCTTGATTGAAAGGCCGCCCTCTCCGCCTTCCGAAAAGCGGGTGAAAAGCATTGAAAATATAACTCCCGCTATGGTTGTAAAAAAGAGTATAACCGTAACGAAGCGAAGAACCATCTTCCGCCCGATTTTACCGAACACCGTGCTGTCGCCTATTCCGATAATTCCGCAGGTTACGGAAAGGAATACAAGAGGCAGCTCAATCGTTTTCATAAGCCCGAGGAAGGCGTTATAAAGCGAATCGAGAATATTGTTTTCAATAAACGCAATTCCCGAAGCGGGGATAACGAATTTCAAAAGCGAAACAAGTAATGCCGTAACTATCGCAAGAATAAGCTTGATAATCGGGTTGGTCTGTTTTTTTGAAAAATGAATTGTTACCGTATTGATTCCGCGGTCGAAGGAATAGGCGGGAGTATAGTCGGCGTTTTCGATTAAGGCGCTCGTCCAGTCGCCGAACTCGTCGTCATTTTCTTTTTCAAGCGGATTGAAGGGCTCGCCCTCTACGTTAAACGATATGTACGGCTTTCCTAAAAAGTCGTTTTTGATATAAATAAATTCCCTTTCGCACCCGTATTTTTCCATAAAGGCTATAAGGAGCTCCTCGACGGTAATCCTTGTTTCGATTATGTTTTTCTTAGGCGCTTTAAGCGCGGTAAGAAAAAGGCTTATATCCTCGCTCACAAGGTCAATCGAGGCGGGTTCTAATTTATAATTCGTCTTAACGGGTGTAATTCTCATAGTTAATAGTAAAGCTTATCTGTAACGGGAACAAGCTCGCAGAGCTTTTCCTTACAGTTAGCGATAATCTCCTCTTTTTCGGGCTGACGGCGTATTGTTCTTCTAAGAAGTCTTGTATACGCGATAATTCTCGCCATAATGACCGCGCCGTCGATGAATTCCTGAGTCTTGCCCTCGAATAAATACTTTAGCGAACTGTTCCAGAACTTAATCGAGGTCTCGCGGTCTATGCCGAGGAACATATCTATCGCGGTGTGATCCGTCTCGCTGAAGCCGAGGTACGCAAGATACATCTGGGAAAGCTCAAATACGGGATGACCCATCGAGAGGGTATCCATATCAATAAGAAGGTTTTCATCGCCCTGGCGCATAATGTTTTTAATATGATAATCGCCGTGAAGCATATTATCCGTCTCGGGAATATCCTCCATAAGCTTAACGAGCCTGGCTCCGATTTCCTCGGGAAGATAGTCCTTATCGAATTTTGCCCATCCGATTGCTTCCTCCTTTTTACTCGGAAGCTCGCCCGCTTTAAGGTGGGTTTTATGCATAATCATAAGAATATCAATACTCTGTTTTGCAAGCTCGTCGACATCCTCGCCCTCGTTGATGAGCTTTGAAAACGACTTGGCGTTAAGAAGCTCGAATACGGAGCCGTATAAATCGCCTATCTTTACTACGTCGTAGGGAATCGCCGTCGGGATACCCATAATAAACGCTTTTCTCGCAAGCTCTCTTTCGGTATGAATCTCTTCAAGAGAATCGGGGTTTTTATATACTTTAACGATAGTATCGGGGTCGGTACGGTAAACGATACCGTTAGCGCCCTCGCCTATTACCTCGCAGCCCTCTATTGATATTTCTCTGTACGCCTTTGAAATATCCATCATCTCGGTAAATCCCGTCATATCGAAGATTTCATAAACCTCGGAATTACAGTTAATTACCTTCGTGTCGGCGTTAGCCTTTTTAAGACGGAGGATAACGCGAAGCCCTGCACTTGAAATATAATCAAGCTTTGAAGCGTCGATTTCAAGGCCTTCGGTATTTCCCTTAATCTGTTCGTTGATATCCGCCTCAACCTGAGGAGCGTTTGAGGAATCTATTCTTCCTTTAAGTTCTACCTTCATGCTGTCTCTCCTTATATGTAATTGCCGAATACTTTATCAAAAAGCACTCTGTATTCTCTGTAAGCGGGAGCGTCGGAAAGCTCCTTCGTATATTCAAGTACCGTTTCGTGGTACCAGCGCTGCTTTTTCGGGTCGGTCTCGTTAAAACGCTTAAAGACCGCTTCTCCGAGCTTTTCATAGTCTCTTGCAAGCGAGCGCATATTAGACAGCTTATCGCCTACCCAGAGCATCTTCGATTCAATCGGGCTGTCTTTGAGTACCGCGAGGCTCTCTTCCTTTCTAATCTGCCAGGTTTCGCTTGCGGCAAGCTCAGGACGTTTGTTTTCGGTTTCGTGGGCTACGAGGGAAGCAACCCTCTCTCCGAATGTTTCAAGAATCTTCTCAGCGGTCACATCGGTATCCTCAACCGTATCGTGAAGCACCGCCGCCGCGAGTACCTCAAGGTTGCTTGTCATTGTTCCGACGATAGCCGCGACCTCAAGAGGATGAAGAATATATACTCCCCCGTCCTTTCTCTTCTGGCCCTCGTGAGCCTTAAGCGCGAACATAACCGCTTTTTCAAAAATGTTGCTCATAAAGTCTCTCCGTATATTATAATTAATCAGTATTATTATAACAGAGTTATACATAAAAAAATGTAACAATTTTATGACAAATTAAAATTAAAAATCCCCGAATACCGTTAAGTATTCGGAGACTTATGGTGGAGCATAGGGGACTTGAACCCCTGACCCCCACACTGCCAGTGTGGTGCGCTCCCAGCTGCGCTAATGCCCCGTTGGTGGACCTGAAGGGGCTCGAACCCTCGACCTCCGCATTGCGAACGCGGCACTCTCCCAATTGAGCTACAGGCCCGTATAGATTTCTTAAGCACTTAGAAATACTAACATAAAAAAAGATGAATGTCAACACCGAAAAAAGGCTCGAAGGATACCCCTGCGAGCCTTTAAAACTTTTATTTAAGCGTTCCGAAGATGCCGC
>CAMVRG010000084.1 GCA_947169815.1 uncultured Clostridia bacterium
CCTTATATCTCCGCTGGGCAGAGAGGAAACCCGCGAGCTTTCCGCCTTTCTCTATTCTCTCGGAAAGAGCGACTCGAAAACTCAGCTTATGCTCGTTGAGGGCTTTAAGGAATATATAACGCTCTGCGGAAATGAATACAGAGAAAAATGCGAAAAGAATTCAAGGCTCTATATCGCGCTCGGACTCTTTGCCGGAGTGCTGACGGGCTTTTGCTTTGTATAATTGAGGTGTAAAGAATTGGAAGTAAATTTTATATTTAAAATCGCAGCGATAGGAATAATAGTCGCC
The DNA here is from genome assembly GCA_947169815.1 of uncultured Clostridia bacterium. GTDB lineage: Bacteria > Bacillota > Clostridia > Oscillospirales > Acutalibacteraceae > Eubacterium_R. Next base: position 290 of record CAMVRG010000084.1, read on the forward strand.
GTTCTGAATACGCTTCTGACCCGTTCGGGACGCGAGGAGCAGGCGATGCTGACAACTCTAGCGGGAGTAATCGTTGTACTTATGATGCTGATACCCCAGATAAGCTCGCTTTTTAAAGCCGTAAGGGAGCTGTTTAATCTGTGATAAAGCTACTTGTAATCGCGGTTTTTACGGTTTTCTGCGCCCTCTTTTTAAAAGACAAAAACAGATTTGCCCTCGCGCTTTCGCTGATTTCTGTAGGCTTTATTCTGTATGAAGCGGTAAGCTCAGCAGGGGATATTATCTCAGGAATTAAGAGCGTCGGGGAACAGAGCGGAGCGGGCGCATACATAGGCTTAATGTTTAAAATTCTTGCCGTAACGCTGATTACTCAGGCGGTAAGCGATATCTGCCGCGATAACGGCGAAAACGCGCTCGCCTCGGCTTGCGAATTCGGCGCAAAGGCAGTTGTTCTTACTCTCGTATTTCCGCTTTTTGAGGCGGTTATTGATACGGTCGGCGGTATGGTAAAATGAAAAGATTTGTAATTTTTCTTCTGACTTTATTTGTTTTTATTTCGCTTCCGTCAGATACCTTCGGAGCGGAGGAATTCAGCGACGAAAAGTATGATGAATACCTGAGCGCGTACGACCTCTCATTTTTTGAGGATAAGCTCGGGGACGATACATATTCATTTTTAGAGGAACTCGGACTGAGCGAATTTAACGCCCGCGACATAACCTCTCTTTCTTTTAATAAAGTATTGGACTTGCTGTTAAGTGTTGCAAAAAAAAGAATAAAAAATCCTCTCGGCGGTATTAACGCCGTATTAATCTATGTTGTTTTATCGGCTCTTTTTCAGAGTCTTAAAAGCGACAAATCGGATATGAGCAGTCTTTATTCAACCGTATCGGCGCTTTGCGTTTCGCTTGTGCTTGCCGCACGTATAAGCCCGAGCGTTACTCTCGGAGCCTCAAGCGTTAAAATTGCCTCTGATTTCGTTTTCGCCTTCGTTCCCGTGTTTGCGGCTATTGTTGCGGCGAGCGGGGGAATAACCGCGTCCTTTTCGTCAAACGCCCTGCTTCTTACTCTTGCGCAGGCGCTCTCGCTTATTTCTTCTAATGTTTTTATACCCGTTATCAACTGCTTTCTTGGGATAGGTATATGCTCGGGGCTTCGGGCAGAGCTGAATCTTCAGCGCCTTGTTTACAGTATAAAGTGGGGGCTTACTACGGCTGTGTCTTTTCTTTCTGGAGTATTTGTTTCGGTTCTTTCAATCAAGACTGCCGTTGCCTCAAAAGCCGATGAGCTCGGGCTTCGTTCAATCCGCTTTATGCTCAGCTCCGTAGTACCCGTAGTAGGCGGAACGCTCAGCGAGGGTCTCGTTTCTATTCAGAGCTATTCCTCGCTTATTAAAAGCAGCGTCGGTATAGTCGGAATAGTCGCAATCGCGCTTGTGTTTATTCCCGCGATTATAGAAACCGCGCTGTGGAGATTTTCTCTTTCGGGGGCTCTTATTATATGCGACGTTTTCGGCGATAAAAGCGTTTCGCTCGTTATTACCGCTTTTAAGGATACAATGCTTCTTATTAACGTCGTTCTTATTGTATCAATGCTTACCGCCGTTGTTTCCTTCGGCGTTTTAGTAGCCTCGGGAGGATAAAATGGAATTCGTTAAAGAATGGTGTCTGTGCGTTTGTATTTCGCTTATTGTCGCAGTGATATTTTCTCTTTTTACGCCTAAGGGGAGTATGAACGGCTTTTATAAAATTCTTATTTCCTTTTTCGTTTTTATCTCGTTTTTATACCCGCTTAAAAACGCTGATTTCGGCGGCTTTGATATTTCGGATACCGTCATAGCCGAAAACGAAAACAACGCCTCGCCGTACTGTGAAATGATAAACAGCGAGGTTAAAAGCACGCTGAAAAGCAAAGGAATTACGGGGATCAGCGTGTCGTCGGACGTAAGCGTTGATTACAACAGCTCCGAGATTGATATTAAAAAGGTGACGGTATCCGTAAGCGACGGCTACGATAAAAACGAGGTTAAGAAAATCATTTTTGATTCTCTCGGAATTACGGCGGAGGTAAACGGAATTGGAGACTAAATTAAAGGAGCTTTTCATATCCCTTAAGGGAAGCGATAAACGGCTGAAAATAATTATTGCCTTAGCCCTTGTCGGTGTTATGCTTATTATGCTTTCCGAGCTTGTGCCAAAGAGCGAAAAAAAGCAAGAAGAGTCAGTCAGTTATGAATCTTATATATCCGCTCTTGAAGATAAAACCGAGGAGCTTATTTCGTCAATTAACGGAGTCGGAAGATGTAAGGTAATGATAACGCTTAAAAATACAAACGAAAGCGTTTTTGCAAAAAATATTGAGGAAAACAGTAACTCGGGTAATTATTCTAAATCCGATGAATATGTATTGTATGAAGGACAAGAGGGTAAAACCCCCGTGCTTATTAAAGAGTATTTCCCCGATATTCAGGGCGTTGCCGTTGTCTGCGACGGGGCGGATAATAAGGTAGTAAGGGAAAGTATAGCCGATAGCATTTCGTCACTTTACGGAATTTCCGTAAGCAAAATAAGTATATCAAGGTATAAAGGGTGATAATATGAAAAAGTCAAAGAAGAAAAATCTCGCCGAAGCGGTAAACGACGTACAGTTTAAAGAGGAAAGCGAGCTTGCCTTTGAGGAGGAGAACGCACAGGACGGGGAAGAAAAAGAGATAAAGGAAAAGCCGATTTTAACCGAGGCAGAAATTAAAACAAGAAGAGCAAGGCGGACTAAGTTTGCCGTAGCGGCGTTCGTTCTTCTTCTCGGAGTCGGCGTTATGGGCAACTGGTATTACGAAAACTCTGATTTTTCAGCGAGTATCAGACCCTCGATTACCTCGTCTGATACTAAAACTCTCGGCGAGGCTGAATATGTTGACGGTCAGGCTCAGGGCGAGGATAAGGAAACTCAGTATTTTTCCGAGGCGCGTGTTGAGCGGGAGAAATCACGCGACGAGGCTACCGAAAAATTACAGGGAATTATTGATAAAGCCGACGAAAACAGCGAGGCTAAAAAGGTTGCCGCCGAAAAGCTCGCGGCGCTTTCAGCCAATATAAGCGCTGAAAATAAAATTGAAACTCTCGTCAGCGCAAAGGGCGTAGATAATTGTCTCGCGGTTATGAATAACGAGGGAAACAGAGTTGACGTTATAGTTGACGCCGAGGAGCTGAGCGATACGCTTATTCTTCAGGTTAAGGAGATTGCTATGCGTGAAACGGGCTGTTCCTTTGAAGAGGTATCCGTTATACAGTCAAAATAAGTATTGTATATTTATAAATAATATGCTATAATAGATGTCGGATAAAAACGACCTTTGGAAATTTAAGATTATACTGAAAGGCTGAATTTTATTCAGCCTTATTTTTATGGTGGTATTATGAAAAGAAGTAAACAAAGAGAGCAGGCGTTTATTCTCGTTTACGAGAGTCTGTTTAACGGAAACGACCCCGAAACTCCCGAACTTTTCAGTGAAAACGTTGAGGAACTCGGCGAATACTCGCTATCGCTTTATAACGGCGTAAGCGAAAAGGCCCAGGAGCTTGACGGTTATATTTCTGGAATCTTAAAGGGCTGGAAGCTCAGCCGTATACCTAAAATTAATCTCGCGATTCTGCGTATCGCTGTTTATGAGATGAAATACGCTGAGGACGTTCCCGAATCCGTTGCTATTAACGAGGCGGTTGAGCTTGCCAAAAAGTATTCGGGAAAAGAGGACGCCTCGTTTATTAACGGTATCCTCGGCTCAATAACGAGGGAAGAGTAATGTATATCGGCTTTGATACGAGTAATTATACGACCTCGCTTGCAGCTTACGGCGACGGCGGAATAAAACAGGCTAAAAAGCTGCTTACCGTTAAATCGGGCGAAAGAGGACTGCGCCAGAGCGACGCTGTATTTCAACATACTCAGAATATGCCCGCCCTGCTCTCACAGCTCGAAATCAAAGACGTTAAGGCTGTCGGCGTGAGTGTAAGACCGAGAAACGTTGAGGGAAGCTATATGCCGTGCTTTCTCGTCGGCGAGGGAATTGCCGAGGCATTTTCAAAGGGTGCGGGCGTAAAGGTTTATAAAACCTCTCATCAGGTCGGCCATATTCTCGCGGCGCTTTACAGTGCAGACATGCTCGACCTCATAAATGAAAAGCATATCGCCTTTCATCTCAGCGGCGGTACAACCGAAGCGCTTCTTGTAACGCCGGATAAAGACGAAATAATCAAGGCTGAAATTATAGCGCAGAGCCTTGATTTAAAGGCGGGACAGGCTATCGACCGTACGGGCGTTATGCTCGGGCTCGACTTTCCCTGCGGTAAGGCGCTTGACTCGCTCTCGCTCAAAAGTGAAAGAGAGTTTAAAATAAAGCCCTCAATGAAAGGACTCGACTGCTCGCTATCGGGAGTTGAAAACAAGGCGGCGAAAATGCTCGGCGATAACGAAACGAAAGAGGATATCGCTAAATTCGTTCTTAACTGTGTAAGCAAAGCGGTAAGCGCTATGCTTTCAAAAATAATTGAAGAATACGGAAACCTTCCCGTAATTTTTTCGGGCGGAGTTTCCTCAAATACTATACTGAGAAACGAAATAAAAAATCACTTTGAAGCCTATTTTGCCGCTCCTGAGTTTTCTCTTGATAACGCGGCGGGCTGTGCAATTTACGCAAAGCTGAAAGATAACTGATATGGAAAGAAAAAACGTATTAACCGTCTCTCAGGTCAATTCGTATATAAAATCGCTTATCAATGAAATACCTCAGATAAAGAACCTTTATATCTGCGGCGAAATCTCAAATTTCAAGCATTATACAAAAAGCGGTCATATGTACTTTGACCTTAAGGACGAAAAGACGAAGCTAAAATGCGTGATGTTTTCGTCGGATAATTATAAACTTAAATTTACCCCCGAGGAGGGTATGAAGGTAATCTGCTTCGGTCAGGTTGACGTATATGAGCGAGACGGAGTTTATCAGCTTTATGTACGCGATATGCACCCTCGGGGCGTAGGCGACCTTACCTTAGCGTTCGAGCAGCTTAAAGCAAAGCTTGAAAAAGAGGGGCTTTTTGAAAAATCGGGAAAAAGACAGCGCCCCCTTTATCCGCGTAAAATCGGCGTTGCTACCTCAAATATGGGCGCAGCGGTTGAGGATATAAAAAACGTAATAACGAGGCGCTATCCGCTTTGTGAAATAATAATAGCCCCTACCGTCGTTCAGGGCGACGCGGCGGCTCCCGATATAGTTAAATCCCTTGAGCTTCTCGATTCGATTGAAGATATTGATATTATCATAGTCGGCAGAGGCGGCGGCTCAATCGAGGATTTATGGGCGTTTAATACCGAGCTTGTTGCAAGGGCGGTTTATAACTGTAAAACCTTCGTTATTTCAGCCGTAGGTCACGAAACGGATTTTACAATCTGTGACTTTGTAGCTGATTTGAGAGCGCCGACCCCGAGCGCCGCGGCTGAACTTGCCGTACCCGATATCTCAAACGAAATAAGAACGGTTTCAAATCTCTTCGCCTCTCTTGAAACGAATATGCAGAGTATTATTGACAGCGAGGAAAAGCGAATTGATAATATTATCCGCTCCTCACCGCTTGCCGATACAACCGTGTTTTTCGATACGCTTACTAACAGTATCAGCGACCTTGAAAAGCGGATAACCTATTCGTTTAAGGAGATTGTATCGAAAAAGGAAGGCTCGTTTAAATCGGCTGCGGGAGCGCTTAACGCTCTCAGTCCGCTTGCCGTTTTGAGCAGGGGATATTCAATTACTATGTTTGACGGTAAGCCCGTTAAATCCGAAAAGGACGTAAAGTCAGGCGACGAATTAAATATTAAGCTACATGACGGAAATCTTAAAGCAGAGGTAAAATGATATGAGTAATGAAATTAAATACGAAGAGGCTGTAAAGCGCCTTGAAGAAATTGTAGACATACTTGAAAAGAACGAGGTTCCGCTCGACGAGGCTCTCTCGCTTTTTGAAGAGGGGACGAAGCTCAGCAAGCGCTGCCTTACTCTTCTTAACGAGGCAAAAATCAAGATAACCGAAATTGATAAATAAAGGAAGATAATATGAACTCAGTTGAAATGCTTGAAATAATGAATGAGGATATAAAGCTCGTTAACGACGCTCTTTCAGAGTCTTATCCCGAGGCGAAGGACGGTCAGAGGGACGTAGTTAAGGCTATGCGTTATTCCGTTTCAAACGGAGGAAAAAGAGTAAGACCCGTTCTTGCGCTTGAATTCTGTAAGGCGTGCGGCGGTAACGCCGAGGACGCTCTTCATCTTGCGTGCGCCATAGAATATATCCATACCTATTCGCTCATTCACGACGATTTACCCTGTATGGACGACGACGATATGCGACGCGGAAATCCTTCCTGCCATAAGATGTTCGGCGAGTCAACCGCTCTTCTTGCGGGCGACGCGCTCTTAACTCACGCCTTCGAGCTTGTTACTTCCGCGGAGCTTTCCGACGGTAAAATCGCCTCAGCCGTCGCTCTTCTTGCGCAGAACGCGGGAGTAGGCGGAATGATAGGCGGTCAGGTGCTTGATTTAATGTATGAGGAAAAGGTTGAGCCTAACGTCAGCGAAATAATCGACGTGTACCGAATGAAAACGGGCGCGCTTATTTCAGCCGCCTGCCTTCTCGGATGTATTGCCGCGGGCGCTGACGAAGCTCAGCTTTCAGCCGCCTCAAAGTACGCCTACAATCTCGGCGTTGCGTTCCAGATTCAGGACGATATACTCGATATCGAGGGCGACGAAAAGGTTATAGGTAAGCCCGTCGGCTCTGACGAGGAAAACGATAAGTCTACCTATGTTTCCAAGGTCGGAATAGAAAAGGCTAAAAAGGACGTTGAGCGCCTTCCGGGTAACTCGATAGCGTATCTTGCCCCGTTGGAAAATAACGATTTCCTCAAATCCTTTGCAGTATATCTTATTACAAGAAATAAATAATATCAGTATATTGCATTTTTATACATAAAGTGATAAAATATACAGAACTGATTCAAAACGATTCACGAGGTTTTTTACTATGTCGTATTTAGAGAATGTTAATTCTCCTAAGGATATTAAAAAACTTAATATTGACGAGCTTGAGGTTCTCTGTTCCGAAATAAGAGAACAGATGATTGATACCGTATCGAAAAACGGGGGACATCTCGCCTCTAATCTCGGTACGGTTGAGCTTACCGTGGCGCTTCATAAGGTCTTTAATTCACCTACCGACCAGATTGTATTCGACGTCGGACATCAGTGCTATACCCATAAGCTCTTAACGGGAAGAAGAGAAAACTTCAATACTCTTCGCTGCGAGGGCGGTATAAGCGGCTTTACAAGACCCTGCGAAAGCGAGCACGATATTTTCTCGTCGGGTCATTCCTCAACCTCGATTTCATCGGCTATCGGTCTTGCCAAGGCTAAATCGCTCAAGGGCGAAAAGGGTAAGGTAATCGCGGTTATCGGCGACGGAGCGCTTACGGGCGGTCTCGCTTACGAGGCGCTGAATAACTCGGGTAACGAACACAGTAATCTTATTGTTATTCTAAACGACAATAATATGTCGATAAGCCCTAACGTAGGAACTATTGCGAAAAATCTTACAACGATAAGAACCTCGCCGAAATACAATACCTTTAAAAACAAGGTAACGAGAGCGCTCGCTAAAATACCTAAAATCGGGCGACAGATTATACGCTCAATTACCGCCGTAAATCAGAAAATACGAAAAATTTGAGAGACATAAATACATTTGATATCTTTTTAGACCCTTTAAAAAAAACTGAAGATGTCGAAAAATATAAAGAAACTTTTGAACTTATTACAAGGTACTCATATAAAAAAGATATTAT
>CAMVRG010000085.1 GCA_947169815.1 uncultured Clostridia bacterium
CTGCAATTTTCTTCGGGTCAACCGTATCCTCGGTGCCCGCAGGTCTGATACAGCCAATCATAGCCTGAATAACCGAAAACAGAATTTCGTTCGGGTCGTGCTCAACCCAGCCGTTTTGCGGATAATACTGAGTGAACTCGTTCTGACTCTTTGCTACGCATTCGCCTTTTTTGTTGAATATGATAGCGCGGGAGCTTGTAGTTCCCTGGTCAAGCGCCATAACAAATTTTTCTGACATGCTTATTCCTCATTTCATTTATTATTGATTAATAAATATTATAATCTAAAATATATTTTACTATTTATAGATGTACTTTTCAATTAATCAAAATATACAAATTCTATGGGTGTATTTTGGTTAAAATGACTTAAAATAAAAAATAAGGGGTATGAAATTTTACATTTCATACCCTGAGTAAGAATTATTCGAGGTTTGTTTCAATAAATTCAACTAAATCCTCAACGCGTTTTATGTTTTCGAGCGCCTCGTCGGGAAGCTCTATCGAATACTCGTCCTCAACCGTCATAGCTATGTCTACCATATCGAGTCTGTCGGCTCCGAGGTCGTCGGAAAGGTCCGAGGTCATTTCAATTTCGTTTCCGTCTATCTCAAGCTGAGAGGAAAGTATTTCTTTTATTTCGTCAAATAGCATAAATAACGCCCCTTAAAAAAATATTGTTAATACAGTACTTCTGTGATATTATTATATTATGCTTGGTATATAAACTATGTACTATATTATAAACAATGTTACGGTTTGTCAATATTAAAGGTGAAAAGAATGGGAATTCCGTTAAGAGAAAAAAAGCATTTTGCCCTCGTCGGCTGTCCGCTCGGACATTCGATAAGCCCTTTTATCCACTACGAGCTTCAGAAACGCGCGGGTATTATTGCTGAATATGAGCTTATTGAAGCGGAAAAAAGCGGGCTTAAGGAATGCTTTGACAAAAGGCTTTCGGCGCTCGACGGCTTTAACGTTACTATTCCGCATAAGACGGATATTATCCCGCTTCTTGACAGCGTATCGAAAAGGGCTGAGCTTTTCGGCTCGGTAAATACGGTAGCCGTTAAAGACGGTAAAACCAAGGGCTGCAATACCGACTGTACGGGCTTTTTAAGAGCGCTCGGCGGCGCAGAGCTCGACCTGAGGGGAAGCGTTCTCATTCTCGGGTGCGGCGGCGTTTCAAGGATGTTTTTATATGAAAGCGCGATTGCGGGGGCTGATATTACGCTCGCGGTAAGAGATTCGGGGCGCTTAAAAGCGGAGAGCCTGAGAAACGAGCTTAAAAGTAAGCTCAACTGTGATTTTAAAATAACCGCGCTTGATAAGGTAAACGAGGGCTACGATTTAATAATAAACGGAACGCCCGTCGGAATGTATCCCGATACTGAAAACAGTCCTCTTTCTGAAAACGCGGTAAGGCTTTCGTCGGCGGTGTTTGACGCGATATATAATCCGTGTGAAACACAGCTGATTAAGTACGCAAAAAGAAATTCGCTGAAATATCTCAACGGGCTTTCAATGCTTGTGTGGCAGGCGGCGGCAGCCGAGGAGATATGGAACGATACCGAATTTTCGGGCGGCGAAATTGACGAGGTTATAAGACTTTCCGAGGAGTATTTAAAAAATGAATAATATTATTCTTTGCGGCTTTATGGGCGCGGGTAAAACCGTAGTCGGGCGCGAGCTTTCAAAAATGATGGGCTGCCGCTTTATAGATACTGACGAAATGATTGAAAAGGAACAGGGAATAGCGATTAAGGCAATTTTTGCGGCTCGCGGCGAGGAGTATTTCAGAGACCTTGAGCACGAAGCGTGCAAAAAAATCGGAGATATGAAAAACTGCGTTGTCTCAACGGGGGGCGGCGCGCTTACATATAAACGAAACGTTGAGGCAATAAAGAAAAACGGGGCGAAGGTTGTATTTCTCGACACCTCGTTTGAGGCTATCTGCGACAGAATAGGAAGCTCTTCAACCCGTCCGCTTTTCAGCGATAAAGAGCAGGCGCGGCGCCTTTATGACGAGAGAAGAAAGCTCTATGAAGAGGCGGCGGATTATACTGTTGACGGCGATTTGAGCGCAAGAATGGCGGCGATAAGAATTGCCTCAATTTTTAAATAATAATCAAAGTAAAAATAAAAAGTTGAAAAATAGAATCTAATGTGCTATAATGTCACATATTTGATTGAGTATATACTATTATTATATCATTAGCATATGACCAGAGGTGATATTTTAATGAGCGATATTAAAGCCAGAGTGGAATCAAATCATACTATAAGTATGTTTAAGAAATACAGAAATCTGCTCGGCGAGCTGACAAGAAAAAGCATTAAGCTTAAATACAGAAACTCGTGGCTCGGAATTGTATGGAGCTTCCTCCAGCCGCTTTTAAATATGATAGTTCTTTCGGTTGTATTCGGAGCTCTCCTCGGACGAGGGGGTAAGGGCGTTATCTGTTATCCCGTATTTCTTTTCTCGGGACGTATGATTTACGAATTCTTCGTAACCTCTACAAAGCAGGCTATGACGGCGTTCAGACGAAACGCCGCTATTATGAAGAAGGTTTACGTTCCGAAATATATGTACCCGTTCTCGTCGATACTCTCATCCTTTGTAACAACGGCAATATCAATGATTTGTTATATAATGGTATGGGTATTCTTTAAGCTCACGGGAATCAGCGGCGGCCACGGACTTAATTTTACCTGGCATTTCTTTCTTCTTGTAGTTCCGATGTTCGTAATGCTTATATTCTCAACGGGCGTAGGGCTTATACTCAGCGTGCTTTGCGTATATTTCAGAGATATCGAGTATATCTGGGACGTACTTATGAGACTTCTTATGTATTTACTCCCGATTATCTATACGATTGACCGTTTTACCGGTAAGCACGAATGGATTAAGACGGTTATCCGCGTAAACCCGCTATACCATATTATCCAGATGTTCAGACAATGCGTTCTGACGGGCGAGCTTCTTAACTGGAAAATGCTTCTTTATTCGTTCGGCTGCGCGGTTATAATGCTTGTTATCGGGATTTTAGTTTTCAATAAAAAGAGCGACGACATTATTTATCATTTATAATAAAAAGAGAAACAGCTTTGGGACTTCCCAAAGCTGTTTTTTATTCTTCAATTATGTTTTTGAGAATTCGCTTTCCGTTTTCGTAGGAATCGCGTACCTCAAAAAGCATACTTTCGTAAAACGAAACCGCGCTTTTCCGTCTTTCCTCGGCAATTTGTTTTCCCGTTTCGGTTATGATTTTTGAATACACGTTTTCAAGCTTGAATTTATATTCCTGAAAAAACGAGGGGGAGCTGTCGAGCGTACCGTCGCTTACGCTTCCGAGCCCGTCAAAGGAGTACAGCGGCTCGTTATAGCCCGCCTTATACTGAAGCGTTCTCGCTATTCCGAGCGTTCCCGTTACGTCGATTTTATCGGCGTCAAAAAGGATTTTTGCCTCAATAGTCTGAGGGGGATTATTACCTCTGAAGCGGTGGGTGCTGATACAGTGAAATACGCTTTTTGAAAACTCCTCCGAAAAGCCGTTTTCTCTCAGAAATTTATACGCCTTTTCGGCGCCGAGCGCCGCGTGGTCAAAGGCGGGATTTTTGTACTGCTCCTGCCTTGCGATATCGTGAAGAAGGCAGGAAGCGATAAGAATATCAATATCGGCGCCCTTTTCCTTTTCTGCTATTTCAAGCGCAACGTTAAGAACGCGGTAAATATGCTCCTTATCGTGGGCGCTGTCCTTCATACAGGAAAGCATATAGCCTTCGATAAGCTCATAGTCTTTTCTTTTCATCTTTTCTCCTATGTAATATGAGCTGCGTTATTACAGCACGATTTCCTCGTTTGTCTCTCTTTCGTACTCTAAGTTTTCCTCACAGGGTATTGGTACGCCCATTTCGGTTTTACCGTCGGGCTGAACTATGGGGTTAAACATATTCGCCCCGTATTTTCCCGAAATATTCGGATTGAGCTTATATTTTTTCCTGTAATCTTTCTTCTTCACACTATCACCTCATTGATAGTGTTTGTCATATAAGCTCATTTATTATTGCGTTTGAAACGAGCATTCCCTCGGGAGTGAGCGAAATGCGGCTTTCGTTTTCTCTCATTAATCCCGTTTTTATATACTGCTCAAACGGCTTTTTTACAAGCGTTTTATCAATGCCCTTTGTAAGACGGAGACCGAGCATAATTCTTTCCTCAACGCTTCCGCCCTCGCCGTCGTCAATAATATTAAACTCCGTATCGTAATAAAACCGTCTGCCGTTCAGAAACGAGTGGGCGGTTTTACCTATTCCGAGATAAGGGACGAGCTCCCAGTATTTTAAATTGTGCCTGCTCTCATAGCCGCTTTTTGAAAAATTACTGATTTCGTACTGCTTTATTCCGAGCTGATTTAACGCGGAAACAGTTTTAAGGTACATAGCCGAAACCTCGTCCTCGTCGGGAAGAGCGAGGCGGTCTTTCATTTCATAAAACCTTGTTCCCACCTCAATTTTAAGCATATATGCCGAGACGTGGGGAACCTTCATTTTATCTATAAAATCAAGGCTTTCGTCAAGAGAGGAAAGCGTCTGCTTCGGTATTCCGAGCATTAAATCAAGGCTTATGTTTTCAATCCCCGCGTTTCTTGCGTTATTTATCGCGCGCTCAACCTCAGCCTTTCCTGCGCTTCTTCCGAGGGCGAAGCGCTCCTTATTAACCGCGCTCTGCATACCGAGGCTTATCCGGTTAATTCCGTATTTCTTATATTGCTTAAAGCTCTCTTTTAAATCCTCGCGCGGATTGCACTCCATAGTGATTTCGCAGTTTTCGTCAATTTCAAACTGATTTTTCGCAGCGTTTAAAACCTCGCCGATAAGGCGAGGCTTAATTATGCTCGGAGTTCCGCCGCCGAAATATACGGTGTCGAAAGCGCCGCTGTATTTTTTTATTTCTTCTGTGAGCCTTCTGCAGTAGCTTTCGTCCTCGCCCTCACAGTATTTTTTACTGTAAAAATCGCAGTACGGACATTTGCTTTTGCAAAAGGGAATATGAAAATACAGTCCGCTTTTTATCATACTATTTTTTTCTGCTTTCAGCCTTAAGCCTCAGCGCCTTGTCAAGAATTGTTTTTCTCAGTCTTATACTCTTCGGAGTAACCTCAAGAAGCTCGTCGTCAGCTAAAAATTCCATACTCTGCTCAAGCGAAAGAGTAGTCGGGGGAACGAGCTTTAACGCCTCGTCCGAGCCGCTTGCGCGGGTATTTGTAACGTGCTTCTTCTTGCATACGTTACAAACTATATCCTCGTCCTTGGCGCATTCGCCTACTATCATTCCCTCGTAAACGTCAACGCCGGGACCTACGAAAAGCCTTCCTCTGTCCTGAGTATTCCAGAGTCCGTAGCCCGTGGTAGTTCCCGTTTCGTGAACGACTATCGAGCCTCTGTTTCTCGTTTCAATATCGCCCTTGTACGGCTCATATCCGCTGAAAATCTGATTCATAATTCCGTTACCGTTAGTATCGGTAAGAAATTCGCTTCGGTAGCCTATAAGACCTCTTGAGGGAATCTTGATTTCAAGATGAGTCATACCCGTTGAGCGCGTATCCATAGTTACTATCTCGCCCTTGCGGGAGCAGAGCTTTTCCATAACTACGCCGACGTATTCTTCGGGAATTTCGATTATAGCCGTTTCAACGGGCTCGAGAGTCTGTCCCGTATTTTCGTCCTTTTTAAGAATAACGGTAGGACGCGATACCGCGAATTCGTAGTTTTCGCGTCTCATTGTTTCAATGAGAATTGAGAGATGAAGCTCGCCTCTTCCAGAAACCTTGAAGGTGTCCATTGAGTCGGTTTCCTCAACGCGCATTGATACGTTTGTCTCGACCTCTTTGAAAAGTCGGTCGCGGATATTTCTTGAGGTAACGTATTTTCCCTCGCGTCCCGCGAAGGGGGAATCGTTTACGATGAAATTCATCGAAATAGTCGGCTCGTCAATTTTAACGAAGGGAAGGGCCTCAATGTGCTCGGGGTCGCAGGCAGTTTCGCCTATGTCGAGGTCGGGAACGCCCGCAACGCATACAAGGTCGCCGAAGCTCGCCTCGGTGCAGGCAACGCGCTTTAAGCCCTCGAACTGGTAAATCTGTGAAAACTTGATGTTTTCCTGCCCTCCGTTTTGCTTACAGAGAACGTAGGGGGTATTTACCTTAATTGTTCCTCTTTCAACTCTTCCAACTCCGATTCTTCCTACGTAATCGTCGTATTCAAGCGACGAGAAAAGAATCTGAGCGGGGCCCTCGGTATCGCCCTCGGGACACGGTATGTACTTTAATATCGCGTCTAGAAGAGGTCTCATATCCCCGCCGTTAACCTTAGGGTCAAAGCTCGAATAGCCGCCTCTCGCAGAAGCGTAAATGACGGGAAAATCAATCTGGTCGTCGTCGGCGCCGAGCTCGATAAAGAGGTCGAGAACCTCGTCTACTACCTCGTCAGGCCTTGCGCCGTCGCGGTCGATTTTGTTTACTACGACAAGGGGAGTCTTTTTAAGACCGAGCGCCTTTTTAAGTACGAAGCGCGTCTGGGGCATACAGCCCTCAAAGGCGTCAACAAGAAGTAAAACGCCGTCAACCATAGTGAGAATACGCTCGACCTCGCCGCCGAAATCGGCGTGACCCGGGGTATCTACAATATTTATTTTTGTATCGTTATAGTGAATTGATGTGTTCTTTGAAAGGATTGTAATTCCGCGTTCCTTTTCAAGGTCGTTAGAGTCCATAACCCTTTCCTGAACGACCTCGTTTTCACGGAAAATACCGCTTTGATGAAGCATTTCGTCAACAAGAGTGGTCTTTCCGTGGTCAACGTGCGCGATAATCGCAATATTTCTTATATCCGTTCTTTTAGCCATAGTTATTACTTCTTCTTATTAAAGCTGTCTCTTAATGCTACCGTTCTGTTAAATACTGTTTTTTCGTCGGTTGTATCCGTATCCGTACAGAAATATCCCGTTCTCATAAACTGGAAGCGGTCGCCCGCCTTTGTAGTTTTGAGCGCTCTTTCGATATACGCGTTTTTAACTATAAGCGAATCGGGGTTGAGGTTGTCCTCAAATGAGCTTACGCCCTCCTCGTCGCTCGGGTTGGGAACGTTGAAGAGTCTGTCGTAAAGTCTTACCTCAGCCTCGCCGCAGTCCTTTGAATATACCCAGTGAATAGTACCTCTTACCTTACGTCCGTCGGGGGCGTCGCCGCCGAAGGTCTCGGGGTCGTAGGTACAGTGAACTACTGAAACCTCGCCGTTTTCGTCAAGCTCGTAGCCCGTACAGGTTACAAAGTAAGCCTTGTAGAGTCTTACCTCGTTGCCGATATAAAGACGGCGGTATTTCTTGATAGGCTCAATCATAAAGTCGTCGCGCTCAATATAGAGCTCGCGTCCGAAGGGAACGGTTCTCTTACCGTATTCCCCGTGGTCGGGGTGATATTCGATTTCAAGCTCCTCGACCTTATCCTCGGGATAGTTGTCGATAACGAGCTTAATCGGGTCGATAACCGCCATAGCCCTCGGTGCGTTCTGATTGAGATTATCGCGAACGCAGCTTTCAAGAAGGGCGAAATCGACTACGGAATAAGCCTTTGACACGCCGATTTTATCGCAGAAATCGCGGATTGCCTCGGCGGGATAGCCTCTTCGGCGCATACCGCTTATTGTTGCCATTCTCGGGTCGTTCCAGCCGTCAACAATTCCGTCCTGAACGAGCTTGAGACATTTTCTCTTTGATGTAAGAGTATAGTTAAGATTAAGCCTTGCAAACTCTATCTGTCTCGGGCCTTCGCCTTCGATACACTCGTCCCTGAACCAGTTATAAATAGGTCTGTGGTTTTCAAATTCAAGAGAGCAGAGCGAGTGAGTTACCTTTTCGCACGCGTCGGAAAGGGGATGAGCAAAGTCGTACATAGGATAAATGCACCACTTGTCGCCCGTTCTGTGATGGGTTGCGTACATAATTCTGTAAATAATCGGGTCGCGCATATTGAGGTTGGGCGACGCCATATCTATTTTTGCGCGAAGCGTCTTTGAGCCCGCCTCGAATTCGCCCTTCGCCATACGCTCGAAGAGGTCGAGGTTTTCCTCAATACTTCTGTCGCGGTAGGGAGAGTTTTTACCCGGCTCGGTAAGAGT
>CAMVRG010000086.1 GCA_947169815.1 uncultured Clostridia bacterium
TCTCATGTTGAATTCGGCTGAAACCATACCCATAAACGAATAGTCTCCTATTCTGTCAACTGACGGGTCAACGTTAACGGTAATAAGTCTGTCGCCGAAGCGTTTCCACGGCTGAGTATCTTCTGTATAATCGACCGAATTATAAATATCAAGGTCGCCCTCGGGAATTCTGAAACGGTAGTTTTCGCCGTCGGTATATACCATATCTCCGAGATAAGGCACGCCGTTTCCGTAATAAATATCCTTACCCTCGTCGCCGAGGTCACGGCTGAAATCGCAGAGCGTATTATATACCTCGTCGCGGGATAAATCCTTTTTAACTGATTTGATACAAGCGCAGCACGCTGAGATGTACGGGGTTGAAAACGAGGTTCCCGAAGCCGTACTGAAGGAGCTTGTTCCGTTAATCGGATAGGTTGAATTTATCCTTCTTCCGGGGGCGCAGAAATCAATACAGTTTCCGTAATTTGAATTAGCGGAAACAGTATAATCACTGTCAAGATAGGATACGGTAATCGCACCCGGCGTAGCCGAGGGGAAGCGCTCGCCGACCTCGGTTCCGCTATTACCCGCGCTCGCGCATACGCATATTCCCTTTTTTCTTGCGTTAGCTACGGCTGTTGCAATCTGATTTTCACAGCCGCTTGTTGCAATAGAAACGCTGATAACGTCTGCGCCCGCGTCGGTTGCCTCTCTTAAGCCCGTAAGAATAGCGGTAGCGGACGCATATTCCATACCGAAGGATACCGCCTTATATGGAAGAATTTTTACGTTATCGGGGGTATTATCAGCAATAATTCCCGCAACCCTCGTTGCGTGGCCGTAATAGGCTCCCGCCTCTGCGGTATCGTAATAAGCGTCCTCGCAGCCGTCGCCCGAAAGGTCAACGCCGACTGAATAAAACCTGTCGGCTATCGCAGTGTGGTCGTACATAACGCCCGTATCTATAATTGCGACGATAATATCGTCGGTATTCATCTGAATTTTATTAATGAACTGTGTTGTACCGAGGTATTCGCTCGATTCGGGGCTGAACGTTCCTTTTCCTGCAGAAGCCTCGCCGTCGGAGTCAATCATAGCCTTTTCCTCGCTGTCGGTTACAAGCTCGGCAATACCGTCGCCCTCAACGAGAAAGCCGTCGGCCTTAATCTTATTCATAGCCTTTTCGGCGTCTTCTCTTGTCTTGTACTGTAAAACGCCCGTCTTATGCTTTTTATCCCACGCCCTTTCAGCGCAGCCGTATAGCTTTCCGTTATAATCGCTTACAACAAGTCGGTTAAGCGCGAGAGGGTCGTTTTTATCCTTTTCCGAAAGGTCGCCGTTATATTCGCGGTATATATCGCTAAGCTCGGCGATATACTTTTCCCCGGAAAAGTCCGAAACCGCGTCTTTATAATTAATGCTCATAACACAGGGCAGAGACATAAAAAAGACCGTAACAAGCGCAATTACAGTCTTGCCGTATTTATTCATATATCTCACCTGCCTTTTTACAAACTAATTCATATTAATTATAGCATAGAGATTCTAAATATACAATAAATATTTATTTTATTAAATAATTTACAAGCGGTAGTAATTGTGTTATAATAAATAAGATAATGTATTCAGGAGAAATATTATGATTGAAAGAGTAAACAAGGAAAATCTTGAAGAATACGAAAGCTTTATAAAAAGGCACCCGAAGGGACTTTTTCAGCACTCGTCAAAATGGGCGAAGGTTAAGTCCGCGTGGAAATGGGAAGCGGTAATGCTTAAGGACGAAAACGGCGAAATCAAGGGCGCTGCGGCTGTTCTTATCCGTTCAATTCCCGTTATCAAAAACTCGCTTATGTACTGCTGCCGCGGATTCGTAGCCGACGAGGACGATTTCGATACCTTCGACAAGCTCTTTGACGCGCTTCTTGAAATCGGTAAGGAATACAAGGCTTACTGTCTTAAAATCGACCCCGAGATTGTAATTGAAAACACGGCGTACAAGCAGCATCTTATCGAAAAAGGCTTTACAGAGCTTAATCCCGGCTGTATGGATTTTGAAAATGTTCAGCCGCGTTTTGTATACTGCTTTGATTATAACGGTATGAGCGAGGACGAGCTTATGCTCACCTTTAAATCCGACTACCGTAACCGTATAAGAAAAGCGCCGAGAAAGGGCGTTGAGGTTAAAATCTGCGGTAAAGAGGCGCTCGACGATTTCGTTTCAATTATGGCTGAAACGGGAGAGCGCGACGGCTTTTCAACAAGGCCGAAATGGTATTTTGAAAAAATTCTCGACTGTATGACCGACGACGCAAGGCTTTACATGGCGTATTACGAGGGCAAAGCGATTGCGGGAACGCTCGCGATAAAATGGGGCGAAAACGTAATGAAATATCAGTACGGCGCCTCCTCAAACGCGCACAGAAACGTTTATCCGAACTATGCACTTCAATGGGCTATGATGCAGTGGGGTATGGAATGCGGCTGCAAGGTTTACGATTTCGGCGGAATCAGCGGCGACTGTCAGAATCCCGACAATCCGCATTACGGTCTCTGGCGCTTCAAACACGGCTTCGGCGGATATATGAAGGAATTTATAGGCGAATTCGACTATGTTATAAACAAGCCTGTTTACAAGCTTTATAACGTAGGTACAGAGGTATTAAAGAAGGTAAGATGAGCAGATACGTTATTGATAAGGAAAAGCTCGGAGAGAACATCGAGCTTGTAAAAAGCAAAGCGGGAGTTGACGTTATAGGCGTTGTAAAGGGCAACGGCTACGGCTTCGGAATAAAGGAATTTACTCTAGCGCTTAAGGAACACGGAATTAAAACCTTCGCCGTAACGGAGGTTACGGATATTCCCGTATTAAAGGAAATTCTTGACGGCGAGGATATTCTCGTTATGCGCTCAACCTGTCTTGAAAACGAGGCTGAAATTATTGCAAAAAACGGCGCGACGGCTACAATTGGCTCGACTGAGGCTGCTGAGACTGTTAACAGAGTTTCCGAAAAACTCGGCGTTAAAACAAAATGTCACCTTAAAATTGATACGGGTATGGGGCGCTACGGCTTTATGCCCTCTCAGATTGAAGAGGCGATAAAATGCTACTCTTTACCTAACCTTGAATTCACGGGCGCGTACACTCATTTTTCGTCGGCGTTCAGAAACAGAGAGCTGACTAAGGCGCAGTTTGTAATGTTTAGGGATACTATGGAGCAGATAAAAAAAGAGGTCGGCGAGGTAGGCGTTATTCACGCGGCTAACTCCCCCGCTCTTCTTAACGTAGAGGACGTATGCCTTGACGGCGTTCGCATAGGCTCTGCGTTCACGGGAAGGGTTATTACAAATAATAGAAGCGGTCTTAACAGACTCGGCACTCTTGAAGCAGAGGTAGTTGACGTAAAGACAGTACCCGCGGGATATTCTATAGGCTATAACGGACTTTATACCACAAAGCGCGAAACAAAAATCGCCATAGTACCTATCGGCCACTACGACGGGTTCGGTATAACGAAGGAAAAGGAAAAATACGACCTTCGCTACGTTCTCAGCGTATTTAAGCGTTTTCTTAAAAAGCAGCAGATGTACGTCAGAATTAACGGCGAAATGCACTACGTAATCGGCGGTATCGGGCTTTCGCACACGGCGGTTGACATAACGGGAACGGATATAAAACCTGGCGACCTTGCTACTGTTGACATCTCGCCGCTGCTCGTAAATCCAAGAATTGAAAGAGTATATAAATAAAAAACCGGACATAACGTCCGGTTTTTTATTTTAGTTATTTTCTCTTCTTTCCTTAAGCGTTTCTTCAACGCGTTTTCTGTCCTCGTGGGTATAGTGAATAAAGAGAAGGGGAATTATAAACAGTACGCTTGCGACAGCGGGGGTAAGCATTACAAGAGGCCATATCCACTTTTCAAACGCCGCGGACTGAGTTCCTATAAATACCGCCGCGGTATCGTCGATTGCGCGATATTTAAGAAGATGAAGCGCAAGGGCGGAAAGGCCCGCGGTAATTCCGCTTGAAATCTTTGTAAACGAGGTCTGAATCGAGAAAGTTATTCCCTCGGTTCTCTTGCCCGTTTTGTATTCCATAACGTCGATACTGTCACAGAATATAGAGGTCTGGGCGATTGAGCTTGCGCCGCTCGGAATACAGCCGATACCGATAAGAAGCATTCCTATCCACAGCCTGTTACCCTCAAAGCCTATAAAGTACGCAATCGTTCTTGTAATAATATTACATATCTGAATAAATATCAGAACGTTTTTATATCCGCCGAGCCACTTTTTCATTTTATCGGCAAGCATCATACCGATAAAGCTCGGACCGCTCGTAACAGCATAGTAAAGCGTTGTAAGACCGAGCGCGCCTATCATACCGAGTATGCCCTCGCCGTTTCCGAGAAAATCGGCGGGAATTTTATATTTAAAGAAATAGGTTACGAGGTTAGCGCCGAAGCCGAGAGCTCCGCAGAGATTAGCCGCCGTAACAAGAAGCATCATCTTATTTTTGAAGAGAAGCGAGAAGCTTTCCTTAAGGCTTTCCTGCTGTTCTTCAACATTAGGTCTTATACGCTCCTGCGCATTATAACAGCGAAGCGACATCATTGAGCCGCCGAGACCGAAGATAATCGCAAATACAAGAGTAATAAGCCGCCACGACGAGCCCGTCGCGTTAACGACCATTTCAAGAACCATAGGTATACCCATACTGAATACGCCGTAGGATATTGAGCCTATCGTTCTTGCCCACTGAACAAAGCGGTCGCGCTCGTCGGATTCGGGCGAAACGCACGCGGTTATTCCCCAGATTGCAACGTCCTGGAAGGTGTAGCACAAATCCCAGCAGATATACATAATTACAAAGTACGCAATCCTCAGCCATAAAAGATTTTCCTTCGTTGAGAATACAACGAACATAAGAACGGTAAAAGCGCCTACGGGAAGCGGAGTATATCTTAAAAACGGTCTGAGCTTTTCGCCCGATTTGAAGGAGTGCTTATCAACATAAGAGCCGACTATCGGGTCGTTAACTCCGTCCCACACCTTCATAATTATGAGCATAACCGAAACTACAATAGCAGGAAAAAGCGCAATATCGGTCAGAAAGTAAGTAAAAAAAGAGCCGCCGATAAGCGAGTAAACCATATTCTGACCGAACAGACCGAAATAGTAACTTGATTTTTCTTTTTTTGAAATGTATTTCATATTTTACACCGAAAAACGGGCGACCAAAGGTCGCCCTTTATTAATAATTATTATTTCTTAGCCTTTTTCTTAATCTCTCTTACCTCGTCGCTTTCAAGGAACATATACGTAAGAGCGGCAAAGCAGGCGCCTACGAGAGGAGCTACGATAAATATCCAGAGCTGTGAAAGCGGCTCGCCGTTTCCGTTAATGTAAGCAACGATTGCGGGCGCGATTGAGCGCGCGGGGTTAACCGAAGTACCCGTAAGTCCGATACCGAAGATGTGTACGAGAGTAAGCGTAAGACCTATAATAAGTCCGCCGAAGGAGCCGTGGTTAGCCTTCTTCGAGGTTACGCCTAAAATAACGAGAACGAAGATATAAGTAAGTACAGCCTCGGTTGCAAGACCTGCAACGCGTGAACCGTTAACACCCGCGAGTGTGTTAGCGCCGAAGCCGCCCGTCATATCAACAAGCTGTCCCTTACCGAAGATAAGCGCAAGAATGGCCGTTCCCGTAAGAGCTCCCATAATCTGGGATACAACGTAGCCGAGGAACTCCCCGAAACTCATTCCGCCCGAAATGAGCACGCCGAGAGATACGGCGGGGTTAATATGACAACCCGAAATATTACCGATACAGTAAGCCATGCCTACGATTGTAAGGCCGAATGCAAGGGCGGTAAGAAGATAACCGCAACCGTTTTTAGCATCACAGCCTACGAGCATTGCCGTTCCGCAGCCGAGGATAACGAGAACGCAGGTTCCGATTAATTCGGCAAACAGCTTTTTAATTTCTTTTTTCATTTTAACCTACTCCTTTTTATTAAAATTGGGTATATTTACCTAAATTTATAATAAGTCAATTTTTTTCGTTTGTCAAGACAAGAAAAAGGACGTCTTATGACGTCCTTTAATTATTCTTTTCTTCGCAGTAAACGCAGCGAAAACTTCCGTCGTCGGTTTTTCTGAAAATATGACTGAGCGGCTCGTTATTACAGATACAGCGCGGATTTGCGCATTTATACGTATCGGTAATATATTCGTCGTTTTCTTTTCTTTCCTCGGAATCCTTCATATTAAGCAGAGTGAGGATAAGCGCCATTCTTATATATTTTCCGTTGAGCGCCTGTTCAAAATATTTTGCTCTTTTATCCCCGTCAACCTCAACGGCTATCTCATTAACTCTCGGAAGCGGGTGCATAATAGTAAGACTTTCCTTTGCGCTTTTCAGCTTTTCGCAGTCGAGAATAAACGCGTCCTTATGCTTTAAGTATTCCTCTTCGGAGGGAAAACGCTCACGCTGAACGCGCGTCATATAGAGAATATCAAGCTCCTCCATAACCTCTTCCATCGTTTCAACCTCTTTATAATCTGCGCCGCAGGGCTCAAGCACCTCTTTAATAATATAATCGGGTACCTTAAGCTCCTCGGGAGAAATCAGAACGAAGCGGACGCCGTTATACCTGCACATAGCCTTAATAAGCGAGTGAACGGTTCTTCCGTACTTTAAGTCGCCGCAAAGACCTACGGTAAAATTATCGAAAGTTCCCTTTTCTCTGTATATCGTAAGAAGGTCGGTAAGAGTCTGAGTCGGGTGGGTATGACCGCCGTCGCCCGCGTTGATAAGCGGAACGAGAGTTTTTGTAAGCGCTACTCTCGGCGCGCCCTCAAGAGGGTGGCGCATAGCGATAATATCGGCGTAATTTGATACAATTCTTATAGTATCGGCAACGCTTTCCCCTTTAGACGTTGAGGACGACGAAGCCTCGCTGAAGCCGAGAACGTGACCGCCGAGCTCATACATAGCCGCCTCAAATGAAAGTCGGGTTCTCGTGCTCGGCTCAAAAAAGAGCGTAGCGAGCTTTTTACCCTCGCAGATATGCGCGTATTTATCCCCGTGCTCAATAATATCGAGCGCAAGCGAAATCATTTCGTCTATTTCCTTAGTTGTAAAATCGGTTGTATCAAGTAAATGTCTCATTTTATAACTCCGTCCACGAGCCGTCGCCCGGATTTGCGAAAAACGCTTTGAGCTTTTTAATATCGTTTTCTTTTATATATCCCTCTTCGGCGGCAACCTTAGTAAGCACGTCCGCGTTCGAGAGCGAATAGTTAATTATATTTGCTGCCTCAAGTCTTTCGGTACCTTTTTTAAGACCGTATGTAAATATTGAAACTATACCGAGAACCTCGGCGCCCGCCTCGCGGAGAACGTCAACGACCTCGATAACCGAGCCGCCCGTCGAGATTAAATCCTCAACGACTACTACCTTAGTTCCCTTTTCGCATTTTCCCTCAATCTGATTCTGACGTCCGTGGTCCTTATGTCCCGAGCGTACGTAGCCCATGGGTAAATCAAGAATAGTCGCAGTAATTGCGGCATGGGCAATACCCGCGGTTGAGGTTCCCATAAGCATTTCAGCCTCGGGAAAATGAGCCTTGATAAGCTCTGACAGTCCCTGCTCGACGTCCTTTCTTACAGCGGGGGCTGAAAGGGTTAAGCGGTTATCGCAGTAAATAGGCGACTTAATTCCAGAAGCCCAGGTAAACGGGTCGTCGGGCTTTAAGAATACAGCCTTTATCGAGAGTAAATCCTTAGCAATTATTTCGGGTGTAATATTCATAACAATCTCCTTTAATCAACGAATTCATTAACGCAGCGGCGGTATGCGGCTACGGGGTCGTCAGCCTGAGTTATCGGGCGGCCTACTACGATATAGTCCGAGCCGATTTTCTTTGCCTTTTCGGGGGTAGTAACTCTTACCTGGTCGCCCACCTCACCGTCAGCGAAGCGAACGCCCGGAGTTACGGTCATAAACGCTTTTCCGCAGGCGTCTTTAACCATACCCGCTTCAAGCGGAGAGCATACTACTCCGTCAAGCCCCGCCTCTTTTGCGTTTTCGGCGTATTTAACTATCGTATCGTTAATCGAAGCGTTGATAAGAAGCTCGTTTCTCATTCTTTCCTCGCTCGTAGAGGTAAGCTGAGTT
>CAMVRG010000087.1 GCA_947169815.1 uncultured Clostridia bacterium
TTGTAAGAAAGAGCGCGCACTGTCTTGAATTTACGGGACTAAGTCTTTTGCTCTGCTTTGCGTTATACTTTACAAGAAACAAGAGCAGTATCCCCTACGGAATCGGTATTACCTCGCTTTATGCGGTAACGGACGAAATTCATCAGATTTTCGTTGAAGGAAGGTCGTGCGAGCTGAGAGACTGGGTTATAGATACCGTCGGCGCAGTTATCGGCGCATTGGGATTTTTAGTATTATACAGAATTATTTCTGTAATAATAAAGAGGAAGAATAAATGAACGTTTTAGTATTTGACACGGAGGAACAAATCGGCATTGCTGCCGGTTACTATATGTGCGGTCAGGTTCTTCAGAAGCCCGAGTCCG
The DNA here is from genome assembly GCA_947169815.1 of uncultured Clostridia bacterium. Taxonomy (GTDB): domain Bacteria; phylum Bacillota; class Clostridia; order Oscillospirales; family Acutalibacteraceae; genus Eubacterium_R. The sequence continues at coordinate 366 of CAMVRG010000087.1, forward strand.
TTCTCGGTCTTGCGACGGGCTCCTCGCCTATAAGGGCGTATAAGCACATGATTAGCCTTTATAAACAGGGTGCGGTTGATTTTTCCAAGGTTACGACCTTTAATCTTGACAAATACTGCCGTTTGGACGTAAAGGATAAGAATTCATACCATACCTTTATGTATGAAAACCTTTTCAACCATATAAATATTCCCGAGGAAAATATAAACTTTCTCAACGGAAACGCGTGGGATTTGGAAAAGGAATGTAAGAGCTACGAGGATAAAATAAAGGCGGCGGGAGGAATTGATATTCAGCTTCTCGGTATCGGCTCGAACGGTCATATCGCCTTCAACGAGCCCGCAAACGCCTTTCAGCGCTGGAGCCACGTAGTCAATCTTAAAGAGAGCACTATTAAGGATAACAGCCGCTTTTTCGATTCCGTAGAGGACGTACCGACTCAGGCGGTCACTATGGGAATAGGCTCGATAATGCAGGCAAAAAGAATACTTATTATCGCTCTCGGCGAAAAGAAGGCGAAGGCGATAAAGCAGGTTATAGACGGTAACGTAACGCCCGAATGCCCTGCGAGTATTTTACAGTTTCATAAGGACGTTACGCTTATGCTCGATAAGGGAGCAGCAAGCTTATTATAAAAAGGAGAGATAATTATGAGTGAAAAGTTTTATATTACAACCGCGATTGCGTACACCTCGCGCAAGCCGCATATCGGCAACAGCTACGAAATCGTACTGACCGACGCTATCGCAAGATACAAGCGCCTTCAGGGTAAGGACGTTTTCTTCCTTACGGGTACCGACGAGCACGGCCAGAAAATTGAGGAATACGCTAAAAACGCAGGCGTTACCCCGAAGGAATACGTTGATAAGGTAGCGGGAGAAATAAGAAATATATGCGACATTCTCGGAACGAGCTACGATAAGTTCATAAGAACTACCGACGACTACCACGAGAAAGCCGTACAGAAGATATTTAAAAAGCTCTACGACCAGGGCGATATTTACAAGGGAGAGTACGAGGGTATGTACTGTACCCCGTGCGAAAGCTTCTGGACCGAATCGCAGCTCGTTGACGGAAAATGTCCCGACTGCGGACGCGAGGTAAAGCCCGCCAAGGAGGAGGCGTATTTTCTCCGCCTTTCAAAGTATCAGAAGCAGCTTGAAAAGTTCATTGAGGAAAATGAGAATTTCATTTATCCCGAGGCGCGTAAGAAGGAAATGCTCAACAACTTTATCAAGCCAGGTCTTCAGGATTTATGCGTTTCGCGTACCTCGTTTAAATGGGGTATCCCCGTAACCTTTGACGAGGGACACGTTATTTACGTATGGATTGACGCGCTTTCAAACTATATTACCGCGCTCGGCTACGACCCCGAAAATCCTTCGGATATGTATAAAAAGTACTGGCCCGCCGACGTTCATATTATCGGTAAGGACATCGTGCGCTTCCATACTATTTACTGGCCGATTATGCTTATGGCGCTCGGCGAGCCCCTTCCGAAGCAGGTATTCGGTCATCCGTGGCTTCTCTTCGGCGAGGATAAGATGAGTAAGTCGCGCGGTAACGTTATCTACGCTGACGACCTTGTAAACCTTCTCGGCGTTGACGCGGTAAGATATTACCTTCTTTCCGAAATGCCTTATGCGAGCGACGGCTCAATCTCTTACGAGACGATTATTGAGCGCTTTAATTCCGACCTTGCAAACACTATCGGAAATCTTGTAAACAGAACGATTGCTATGCTCAACAAGTATTTCGACGGCGTTATTCAGGCTCCCGTAGCACAGGAGGAAATCGACGACGAGCTTATGGGCTTCGCTGTTGATACGGTTGATAAGGTTGAGGAATGCTTTAAGACCTACCGCGTAGCCGACGCTATCGAGGCGGTACTGAACCTTGCAAAGCGCTCTAATAAATACATTGACGAAACTATGCCGTGGGCTCTTGCAAAGGATGAGGAAAAGAGAGAAAGACTCGGAACGGTTCTCTATAACCTTCTCGAATCCATTAGATTTATTGCCGTTCTCCTCTCCCCCTTTATGCCCTCGACGAGCGAAAAAATCTTCGCTCAGCTTAATACAGATATTAAGGAATACGAATCGCTTTCAGCCTTCGGCGCGCTTATCGACGGCGTAAAGGTCGGCGAAGCGGAGGCGCTCTTCAAGAGAATTGACGCCGAGAAAATGCTCGCTGAAATAGCCGCTAAAAACGAGGCGGAAGCCGAAGCGGAAAAGGAAGAGGAGACCGAAGAGATTCCCGAAATTTCTATCGACGATTTCTTTAAGAGCGACCTCAGGGTAGCGAAAATTCTTGAATGTGAAAAGATAAAGAAATCAAATAAGCTTCTTAAATTACAGCTTGACGACGGCTCGGGTAAGCCGAGACAGATTGTATCGGGTATAGCAAAATGGTATAAGCCCGAGGATTTAATCGGCAAAAAGGCTATAATCGTAACTAACCTCAAGCCCGTTAAGCTCTGCGGCGAGATTTCACAGGGTATGCTTCTTTCGGGCGAAAAGAACGGCGAGGTTGCGGTAACCTTCGTTGACCTCCCCGTAGGAGCTAAAATCTGCTGATATGTACAGAAATATTTTTGATACTCACTCTCATTACGACGACGAATGGTTTGACGGCGACAGAAGCGCCCTTCTCTCCTCTCTCGAAGATAAGGGCGTTACGGGCGTCGTATCCTGCGGCGTAGATATTAAAACGGGCAGGGCTAATCAGAAGCTCGCTCACGAATATGATTTTTTGTATTTTGCCGCTGGCTTTCATCCTGAAAACTTAGAGGGCTTCGACCTCGGCGATTTAAGCGAAATTGAAGCGCTTGCAGGGGACGGAAAATGCGTTGCAATCGGTGAAATCGGGCTCGATTATCACTGGATGAGCTCAACAAAAGAAAAACAGAAGGAATTCTTCCGCGCCCAGGCTGAGCTTTCAAAAAGGCTTAATCTTCCCGTAATCGTTCACGACCGGGAGGCGCACGGAGACACTCTCGAAATATTAAAAGAGACTAAACCAAAGGGCGTTTTACACTGTTTTTCGGGCTCTAAGGAAATGGCGAAAGAGATAGTTAAGCTCGGTATGTATATCGGCTTAAACGGAGTCGTAACCTTTAAAAACGCGAGAAAGAGCCTTGAGGTTGTAAGAGAAATTCCGCTTGAAAGACTTGTACTTGAAACGGACTGTCCCTACCTCGCGCCCGAGCCGAATCGGGGAAAGCGAAACGACTCGTCGAACATTCCCTTTATTGCCGAAAGAATAGGCGAGGCGCTCAATATGAGCGCGCAGGAAATCCTCGACGTTACCGCCGAAAACGCAAAAAGATTATACGAAATAAAAAAGGACTGAATCTTTGATTCAGTCCTTTGCTTTTTTAAAATGAAGCTCTCTCATACCCTCCACCTCGTCGCAGATTGGCTTAAGCCTGCACGCCGAGCAGTCGAGCGGTATGTTTTCCATAATGTGGTTGAGAGTTTCGGTTACGCCGTAATTCTTTTCCGCTATCGCCTCAAGCCCTTTATAGTAGGCACGCGGGTCGGTTACGTAGATAATTCTTGCATTTTTAACGCAGGGATTTTCAAGGTATTTTCCGATAAGGAGCCCGCCCGTTCCCGAAAAGGTAATTCCCTGTTTAAGCGCGTCGCGGGTAACTCTAACGTTTTCCTTTGAGCTTGAGGATATACTCCTCACCATAAAGCCCTTCGGGAAATAGTGGTATTTAGCGTATTCGATTTTTCTTATCGTGTCGTACAGCTTCTGCTCATCGCCGTCGGCGTCAGTTTCAATAAGCGAAATTCGGGCGAATTTTGTTTCGCCCTTTATTTCGTTCAGCTCCCTGCCTATTACAGTAACTCCGCTTTCCCCTATCGGCTTCGAGGTTATGAGGTTAAAGCCTATACCGTCAAGTTCGTACGCCTCGTCGCGCTTAAGCACAAGGGTATTACGCCCCACGTCAGTCCATTTTCTTTCGTAGGGGTATTCCCTTTTACCGAGATGCGAGAGAAGCGATTTTGTTTCTTCAATTAAGCCGTCAAAGAAATCCATTATAGCTTTCTGTCCTTTACAAGATTATCGTAATGAACCTGAAGCTTATCGTAGATTTTGCGTACGAGCTTCATATCGCTGTTTGTATAATAAATAGCGAAGGTTACCGCAAATAAGGAAGCGAGTACGGCGATAATTTTTAAAAGTATTTTAATAATTTTCATAGCTTTCTCCCCTTATTTTGCAAGTCCCTTCTGTCTTGCGTATTCAGCGGCTCCGAGAGCGCCCATAAGCTGAGGGTCAACGGAAAGGTCTACAACCTTTATTTTCAGTACCTTTTCGATAGCCTGCTTGAGACCGTCGTTTTTAGCGCAGCCGCCCGTAAGCGTAATACTGTCGGTAGCGCCCGCCTTTTTAGCCATTACGAAGCAGCGCTTAGCGACCGCGAGCTGAATACCCGCCGCGATTTCGTCCATAGGCTTACCCTCGCCGACGAGAGAGATAACCTCGCTCTCGGCGAAAACTGTACACTGCGCGGTAATCGGAATAGTATTCTTCGCCTTGAGAGAGAGCTTTGAAAACTCGGGAAGGCTCATCTCAAAAGCGCTTGCCATAGCCTCGTAAAAGCGTCCCGTACCCGCGGCGCACTTATCGTTCATTGCAAAGTTTTTAACGGTACCGTCGGTGTCGATTGCGATACCCTTGACGTCCTGACCGCCTATATCAATAATCGCCTTTACGCTCGGGTTAGTTACGTGTACGCCCATAGCGTGACAGGAAATTTCGCTTATATTTTCGTCAGCGAACGGAACCTTATTACGTCCGTAGCCCGTACCGATAAGATAAGCTAAATCCTTTGCGCTCTTAAGGTCTTCGACCTGCTCAACAGCGTCGTTCAGAGCAATTTCAGCCGACTGAACGGGATTGATTTTACTTCTGTTTGTTACGTCGGCAACGATTTTGCCGTCCTCGTCAAGAATAACGCATTTCGTGTAGGTTGAGCCTACGTCGCATCCGCCAAAATATTTCATAATCTATGCTCCTTTATATTACCATGCAAGTGTATCGTCGAAATCGACGAGAGTCGGGTCAACGGGTTCCTCCTGAAGAACCGTTGTCATATATTTATTAATCTGTTCACGCATATCGCGTCTTGAGATAGTTCTCGGGTCCATTAAGTCCTGAGCAACCCAGACGAAATGAATGTCGCGCTCTCTCGCCTGGTCGTCGAATATACCGTTAAGTCCGTCCATACCCTTACAGGAAATCTGGTCGTACATAATAACCATATCGGCGTTGAACTCCTCGACTATTCTCCAAAGCTCGTCAACAACGTTCTGGTATCCGCCCTTGGTGTGCTTTCTCATAGTCGTTCTCTGAAGCGTTTTTGCAAAGGTTGCAAGAGCCTTTTCCTTATCCTCGGTATCGTACATATAATAGGAAATCATAGTTTCCATATCCATTACGACGTTTACGCCCCAGCAGTTTTCAAGCCAGTTGGCAAGGCTCGTATAGTAGTTCGCAGGACAGGACCATACGATAGCCCTGTGGCGCATTTCCTTCGAGCATTTATTCTTCTTCTCATACGCGTCGAGCTTGAGGAAGCGCTTATCCATACCGCCCGAGATGTGGAAATAGAAAAGTCTGTAAAGCCAGAAGGTAGCGCCCGTCATCTGAGGATAATCGGTCTTGTTTACCTCCCATTTCTGAATTTCGTACTCGGTCTGCTTATTGTATGTTTTCATAGCTTTGAAAAATGCGTCCCAGTCCCATTTTTCGCCCGTCTGTTCCTCAACAAATTTAATTGCGGATTTAACCTCGTCAACGGCATACTGTTGAACGTCCTCACCGTTATAGCGAAGCGGAACGTTTACGACCTGAGTCGGAATATTAAAACGTCTATCAATATACGCTGAGTTCATTACCGAGCCGTCGCAGGGCATATTACAGGTAAGCGAGCATTTTCCGACAAGCGGAAAATCGTCGTTAATAGCAACTCCCGCCTCGGCGCTCGGAAGAGGACATACATCGGCGGGTACGCCGTAGCCCTCGGTAATATCAATATATGGCGCCGAGATATTCTGGTCTACCATTGAGGTAAGGAATATAGGGATAGTTGTAACGTGGTTATCCCTTAAATTCGGGAAGCCCGCAATAAATTCAGACGAAAAGATTTCGTCAACGTTTACGGTTTTATCAGCCCATTTGGGATTATTGTGAAAATGTCTGTCGTTAGCGAGAAGAAAATTAATTAAATCCGTTGTCGGCTTAACGAGCATATTCATATGAAGATGGGTAATTCTGAGCTGAGGTCCGCGGAGTCCTTCGGTATGTCTGTCAACCCAGGCGGGAGCGCTGAGATAACTCGCCATCCAGCGATAGGACCATATTCCCTTTACGGTAGATACGGGCGCCTTACCCGCCATTACGATTATATCCTTCCAGGTAATAAGCCAACGGTAATAGTCGTAAAGGGTATCGGATACGCCGCGCCATTCCCTGTGCTTTAGAATACCCGTTTTGTCCTCATGGAGCAAGCCGAGATTTTCAGGCTCGTTTCTCCATAAATTCTTAAGCTTCGCCTTTAAACTCATTTCGCTTCCTCCTTTTCCTTTTGTATCTTCTTGATTTCAAGACTTTCAACGAACGCCTGTACTCTCGTCCTGAGCTGTCCCGAAGCGCTTGCGGTATACTGACGGTCTACGCAGACCGACGGAATACCGAAATCGTTAGTTACAACGTGTGAGGCAAGGGCTCTTTCGTAGCCCCAGTATTCACAGAATTTAAGCTGCTCATAAAGTACTCCGTCGGCGTGGTATTCCTCAACGAGCTGACGGACGTATTCGCGTCTTCCGAGTACCTTGCCCTGCTCCATATATCTCGGACACTGACAGGTTTTCATATAATGAACAATAATCTGTTCAAGGACATTGTGTTCATCGGTCAGCTTAATTTCCTCACGTCCCGGGAGAGCGCCGAAGCAGAAACGGTCGGCAACAACAAGCGCGCCGCTCTCTTCAATGAGCTTTGTAAAATCGGGGTCGTCCATTTCTGAGCCGACAACAACAATCTTCGCCCTGTAATTCTTCTTTTTATCGGGCTTTCTTGTTTTAAGCTCCTCGGCAGTTTCCCTCAGCTTATCAATAATAAGATATTTCGGGCAGCAGTATGTAATAAGATTAAGCACATGATATTCATAGCCCGTAATCCTCGGATTCTCTTCTTTTCTGTACTCGCCGATTTCGGTTATAAGACGGCAGATTTCGTTATGCTCCTCAACCGCCTTGCGAAGCGCCTCTTCGCTTGTATCAACGCCGTAAACCTCGCTCAGCTTATTAAGCACCTTTTCCTGCATCTGCTGAGTATAATGCCTTATGGTATGAGGCTGAATCTTAAAAGGAACGTCGGAAATAGTTACAAAAAACTTTTCGTTATCAACTAGCTTAAGAAGCTCAAAATGCTCATACGTTCTGTTCATCTGGGAGCAGGTCTCCGTACCGAAAAGGGCGTCAAGATGCTGATAGCCGCCCTCTATTCCCCTTTCAACAAGCGCCTTTGAAAAGCCGCAGAGGAATGAACTCATATAGTATGTAGAAATATCGAGCGAGCCCGTTCTCGGCGCGCGCAGTCTTGTTGAGAAGCAGCCCGGAAGATTGAGCAACACCTCTGGAACGTGGTAGCAGGTATAGGCGAG
>CAMVRG010000088.1 GCA_947169815.1 uncultured Clostridia bacterium
AATAACCTCGTTGAGAACCATTCGGAAAGCCTCCTGCGAGTTAGCGCAGAAATGCTTTAGCGAGGTACCTACGCCCTTGGACTGAACGCCGTTGATAATAGCGGCTGAGCACTTACCCGCAAGATACGGGTCCTCAGAGAAATACTCGAAGTTACGTCCGCAAACGGGAGAACGCTTGATATTAGTACCGGGACCGAGGATAGTTGAAACCTTTTCTTTAAGGCATTCCTGACCCATACATTCGCCCGCCTTATAAAGAAGGTCGGGGTCCCACGAGCAGGCTGAGGTAGCCGCGGGCGGGAAGCAGGTTGCGGGAACGGAATTTCCGAGACCGATTCCGCTTGAAGCCTTTTTATCGGTACGCTGCTTACGCAGACCGTGAGGGCCGTCGGTAATCATAATTTTCGGAAGTCCGAGCTCGGGAGCCTCTTCAAGATGCCAGTAGTCATAGCCTGACACGAAAGCCGCCTTCTGGGCAAGGCTCATTTTTTCAACAATTTCGGGATGTTTCATCGGTAAACTCCTTTCAAAAATAAAAATTCAAAATATATCAGTTAATATTATACAATAAATAAATCAATTTGACAATAATTTTATTTATATTTTATAAAAAATAAAAGCATAGGCCTCGGACTATGCTTAATTTACTGCTCGAATTCTATTTCAATCTGGGCGTCGGGGACGGATATTGATTTAAGCGAATTGGATTTATTCTGTATGAGAGTAAAGGTTCCGATACTCGTAGTTCCGACGTAGTGAAAGACGGAATTTTTAACCGCGGTATTTCTTGCGGGGGCGTTTTTCAGCGAAGCAAAGACCTCGTAGAGAACAACAGCGGGGTTTGTTGAATCAAGAGACGAGCGCGGAAATTCCTTAACCATTCCGTTTCTTGTAAACGAAACCGTTTCGCCGTCGTACTTTATTGTCATCCCCTTCGCGTTTGTTGAGGTAGGCGTTACCGAAACAAAGCTGTCGGTTTTAATTATCCTGCAGGTATAAGAAAAATCCCCCGCGGTATAAACGGCGTTCGCGTCGAATTCGTTTTCAAGCACGGGGGTATAGGTTTTCTTTGCACAGCCCGAAAAAACAAGCAGTACGGTAAAAAACAGAAGTATTAATTTATATGTATTCTTCAAGCAAATCAGTCCGTTTCAATTTCGGACATTAAAACGCCGAGCTGTTCTGTCATATCAGAAACAAGCATCCCTTTTTCGCCGTAAAGCAAAGCCGCCATATCGCCGCTCAGACCGTGAAGAAATACCGCCGCCTTTGCCGCGTCAAAGGGCGAAAGCCCCTGAGCAATAAAGGCGCCGAGCATTCCGCTGAGCATATCGCCGCTTCCGCCCATAGCCATTCCCGGATTGCCGGTAGTATTGACAAATACCTCGTATCCGTCCGTAACGACGGTATTTGCTCCTTTTAATACAAGGACTAAGTGCATCTCCCTTGCAAATGTTTTTGATATTTCTATCCTGTTTTCCTGTATCTCGGCGACCTGCTTCGATACGAGCCCTGCCATCTCGCCGGGATGGGGCGTAAGAACAATCGGCGCTTTAATCTCCCTAAGAATAGATATGCGCTGATTTATGCAATTTATACCGTCAGCGTCTAAAATTACGGGAGATTTTGCTTTTTTCAGAACGTCATAAACGATTTCTCTCGTATCGTCGTTAACCCCGATACCGCAGCCGAGGACTATACTGTCAGCCCACTCAAGATTATCGGTTATACCTGCGGCGGAATTAGCGGAAAAGGTACCCTTTTCGCTTGCGTAAACGGGATTGAATATCGGCTGAGTAAGATGAGAGGCGACGAGAGGATATGCGCTTTCGGGTACTGTAAGCTTAACAAGTCCCGCGCCCGAGCGAAGCGCCGCCTCAGCCGCGATAACCGCCGCGCCGAACATCTTATAGCTTCCGCAGATATTGAGCTGATGACCGAAGGTTCCCTTATTTGCGTTTTTATCGCGCTTTTTAAAGAGCGCCTTAACCTCGTCATATTCGATAGTATTTATATACGCGCCCGTGTAGCAATCCTCGGGAATTCCTATATCAACGGTTTTAACCTCGCCGCAAAACGCGTTAGCGGGAGGAAGAATATGACAGTATTTAAGAGTTGAAATTGCAATAGTAAAATCCGCTCTTATACAGCCTTTGCATACCGCGCCCGTTGTTGCGTCGCTTCCGCTCGGAGTATCAACGGAAATAACCTTTGCGCCGAGAGAATTAACCTTATCGAAAACTCTGTCAAAGGGCTTTCGCACCTCGCCGTGAAAGCCTATGCCGAAGATGCAGTCAACGGCAAAGTCGCACTCCCCTGCCTCGTCAGCCGTTATTACCTCAACGCCGCTTGAGCGCGCCTCGTTAAAGTACATAAGCGGCTCGGCGACAGTCGGCGCTTTATCGCAGAGAACTATTTTTGCGTCCGCTCCGTACGCCCATAAAAGGCGCGCAATCACAAAGCCGTCGCCCGCGTTCTTTCCGTTTCCGCAGAAAACGAGAACGCGCTTATTCTTCATATCAAATTTTTCGGTCATAGCTTTAAAGCAGGCTGTACCCGCTTTAAGCATTAATTCCGCCTCGGTTGAATACTTTTCAAAGCAGATTTTTTCAACAAGGCGTATTTCGTCGGCAGTTAAAACTTTCATAATATCCTTTTATATCGGTTTAATGTTCAACGTAATCTTACAGTTTCTTACGCTGTTTTTTCTGTAATCCTTAGTCGGCGGAGGTCCGCAGGCGGCTGAGCCCGCGCCGAGCTGATAGGCGTCAAAATGAAGATATGTGAAATCCTGTAATTCAAGCTCCTCCTGATGCATAGCCTCAGCGCACTGCTGAGAGGTAAAGCGGTCAGCTCCGAAAACAAACGGAAAATCGACCATATCAAAGCGAAGTCCCGCTCCTTCGTTATCGTAAATCTCAGCATATCTTACGCCACTTCGCATTGAGCTTTCCTGAGGCTTGATATGTTTTTCTCTCATATCGTCAACCTTTGAGGTATACTCGCCGAGGAGGGCGTGCTCTCTGAAATCGGGAAGGTTTACTCTGTCGCCAAAGCCGAAATACTTGACGTTTTCGTACTTTTTATCCGTTTCAAGCGTAAGTCCGAAGCGGGGAGTAAACGGTATCGGCTTAGCGCTATCGCATTTCAGTTTAAGCTGAATTCCCGTATCGCATTTTTTATAGCTGAAGGTAACCTTAGCAAGAACGCATTTTCCCTTCGTCACAAGATTGTATTTTGCGCTGTGACCTCTTGTGCTTACAAGCTCAAGGCGTTCGTCAGCGATATTAAACTTTTTCCATACCTTATTCAGGTGCATATCGTTATCGAGCGGAGCACGGAAAATGCTTGCGCCGATTTCTGTTTTTATTGAGTTAAATTCAGCCATAACGCAGCTTTTACCAAAGGTTATGCCGTACGGGAAATCTTCGCAGCTTTCAACCTTAAACAGCGGACTTACAACGTAGTTGATACCCTCGCACGCGATTTCCTTTCCGTCGCTGAAATATCTGAAATTGATAGTCTGGCATACGCTTTCGGGAAGATAAACTTTCTGTGTTTTACGCGGCGCTATATCGAGTTCAAATTTTCCGTTTGCTCTTTTCTCCTTAAGAGTAACGCTGTCCCATTTAACGGTAAGTTTTACGGGCTTGAAATAGTTAAGATTTGTGAACTCGAAGCAGTCCTCTCCTACCTTTTTTGCTCTTACGGGGCGGTAGCAGTTTTTCATCTGATATGCGCCTGCGTGAGGTGTTCTGTCGGGGAAGAAAAGACCGTCGACGCAGAAATTACCGTCGTGCATTTTCTCTTCGTGGTCACCGCCGTAGGTGTATTTGTACGGTCCGTCCTCGTGGTAAACGGCGTGGTCGGCAAATTCCCAGATACAGCCGCCCATCATATTATCGGAGCGAAGAAAATCGCTAACGTAGGTTTCAAGCTCGCCAGCTCCTACGCCCATAGCGTGGGCGTATTCACAGAGAAAATACGGCTTCGTGTACCATTTTTTAGCGGCTCCCTTTCCGTCGGCGAGCTTTTTCATATGAGGCTGCCACGGATACATCTGTGATATTACGTCATAGGCAAAGCGCCTCGTTCTCACTACGCCCTCGTAGTGAACGGGAATATCAGTAACCTTTTTAAGCTCTTCATAGCACGCGTCCTGATTTGAATATCCCCACGCCTCGTTTCCGAGCGACCACATAGTTATACACGGGTGGTTCTTATCGCGCTCAAACATACGCATTACGCGGTCGATATAGCGCGGCTTCCACTCGGGATTATGGGAGCAGGCGCCCGCCTTGAGAGGACCTTCGCGCATACAGCCGTGGGTTTCAATATCAGCCTCGTCTACAACGTAAACGCCGTATTCGTCGCATAAATCAATAAAAATCGGGTCGGGAGGATAGTGTGAGGTACGGACGCAGTTTACGTTATATTCCTTGAATATTCTAACGTCGCGCTCCATATCCTCTACGGACATAGTATATCCCTTTTTCGGGTCGGTATCGTGATGATTTACGCCGAGAAGCTTAATCTTTTCGTTATTGAAATAAAATACGTTACCCTTAATTTCAATATGCTTAAAGCCGATATTACGGCGGATAAGCTCAGTCTTTTTTCCGTTTTCATAAAGGGTGAGATAAAGCGTATATAAATTCGGAATTTCGGCGCTCCACTCAAGAACGTCGAGTCCGCTGAATTTAAGCTTTCCGTTTTCAAACTTTCCCGAACAAAAGCTTTTGCCGTCAGAACAGAGCTCGCCTGAAAGCTCAGCCTCTCCCTCGATGTCAGCAATAATTTCAAGGTCGTACCTTCCGTTTTCATACGCGGTTTTAACCTCAAAATCGCGGACGAACGCGCCCTCGTATTTATAGAGAAGAACGTCGCGGAAAATACCGTTATTTCTGAACATATCCTGACATTCAAGATAAGTTCCGTTTGAGAATTTATGAACGAGCGCAACAAGCTCGTTTTCGCCGTTTACTGTAAAATCGGTAATATCGAACTCGCTCGTATTATGACTTCCCTCACTGTAACCGACGTACTTTCCGTTAACGTATACGTCAAGCGCGCCCGCAACCCCAAGGAAGGATAAGATATATTTTGTATTCCCGTCCGCGCTGAAATGAGTTCTGTAAACGCCTGCCGAACAGTTAGTCGGGAATTTCGGCGGGTCGCACTTGAATTCATAAACCGCGTTGATATAGCACGGGTTTTCATAGCCCGTAAACTGCCAGCACGAGGGCACTCTTACCTTATCAAAGCTCTCCTTTTCGGTATCAAAGGAAGCGGGAAGCTCGCTCGCCTTACCGAAATACGCAAAATCCCACTCGCCCGACAGCGCCTCAACCTTATCGGAGTTAAAGCGCTCACTTCTTATATCCGTTTTATCAAGCGCCTTACGGCTTTTAAACGGAATAAAATATGCGCGGCTTTTCAGCACGTTATCCTTAAACACGTCAAAGTTTTTATAATTGTCATTTTTTAAATTGTAAATCATAATTATCACCGATTTAATTATATTACAAACAGAAAGTACAGTCAATAAAAAAACGGACGGGCAAGCCCGTCCGTAATCTGTTTAATTAAGCCATAAAGGTACGGATAACCGCTTCGCAGTCAGCGGCGTTCATAATCTTAGGTACGGGATAACCCGGGTTACCCTCTTTAAGAGCGCGCTTTACAAGAGTCGGCATATCCTCTTCCTTAATGAAGTCAAACTTCTCGGGAATATTCATAGCGGCGTTCATTCTTCTTACCTCGGCGATAAACGCCTTGCCCTTTTCAGCCGTTGACATTGACGGAGTTGTAATTCCGATAATATCAGCAAGCTTAGCGAGCTGAGGATAAGCTGCGTCGCCGTACCAGTCAAGCACATACGGCAATATAACCGCATTAGCAAGACCGTGGGGCGTTCCGTAAAGACCGCCAAGGTTATGCGCAATAGCGTGAACATATCCTACAAACGCCTGCGTGAAAGCGCAACCTGCAAGATATGAGCCCTTGAGCATATTGCCTCTTGCCTCCAGATCCTTTCCGTCTGCGTAAGCCTTTTCTAAGTTTTCGTGAATTAACTTAGTAGCGTCCTCCGCATACTTAATTGTAGCCTTAGTATTGCTCTTACCGATATAAGCCTCAACAGCGTGAGTAAGCGCGTCCATACCTGTTGTCGATGTTATGTGCGGCGGCAGACCTACGGTTAAAGCCGGGTCAAGCACCGCATATTTCGGACGAAGACAGATATCGTTAATCGCGTTCTTCTCATGAGTTTCGGGGTCGGTAACTACGGCAGCAACCGTTGTTTCGGAGCCTGTACCCGCCGTCGTAGGAACAGCGAAGAACGGAGGCAGCTTCTTTAATACCTTAAGGTAACCGCGCATTGCGCGAACCTGCTGTCTCGGCTTAACAACTCTTGCAGCCGCTGCTTTTGCACAGTCCATCGGAGAGCCGCCGCCGAAGGCGATAATTCCCTGACAGCCGTTTGAAACGTAAAGCTCTCTGCACTCTTCGATATTCGGAATAGTCGGGTTAGGCTGAACTCCGTCGTAAATAACGTAGTCTATGCCAACCTCTTTAAGCTTATCGAACATCGGGTCAAGAAGGTGGAGTCCCATAAGTCCCTTATCAGTTACGACAAGAATCTTATTAAGTCCCTTGCCCTTAATGAATTCGGGAAGCTCTAAAACGGAACCGTTACCCTCAAGAAGCTGAGGCTCGGACCAGTCCATAAAGCCCATAGCAATCTTAAAAACATTCTGGTAAACCCTGTACCAGCACTTTTTAAGAGTCCAAAGCATAGCTATATCTCCTTTCATAATTTTTCAATAATATTTTAATACAAAAATATAATATTTGCAACATTAATTTTTTATGTTATAATACTTTTTAAGGAGTTGATTTTATGTCAGACGCTAAAATTCTTTTCGGAAAGGAAAACGGCTTTGAATACCGTATTCCCTCAATCGTAAATGCTAACGGCGTTCTCGTTGCGGCAGCGGACAACGGAAGAAGCGGAAAGGATTGGGGATATATTGAAATTTGCGTAAGAAGAAGCTACGACGGGGGCGAGACCTGGAGCGAGGTTCAGACTGTCGCAGCTCCTCCCGCGCGCTCGGTAAGCCCGGACGACGATAATACAAAATCCGCATTTTTCATCGACCCGTGTATGGCGGTTGCGCCCAACGGCGATATAGTTATGCTCGTTACCTTCTTCCCCGAATCAAAGGGCGTTCACAATATGAAATACCTTGAAAAGAAGAAGATAGCGTTCACGCGCTTTGACGGAGTTAAATGTCCGATAGTATACGACCGCGACGGGAACTATTATATTATAATTGATAACGGCGCAGTAATTGATAAAAGCAAGGCTAAAACCGCATATACAATTAAAGGCATAGGCGAGCTTTACAAGGGCGAGGAATACGTCGGAAACATCTACCTTAACGGCGCTCAGGGAAAGGCGGACGAACACACGAAAACAACCTTCGGCGCTCCGCTTAAATCCCCGAAGAGAAGTTACATATTTGTTCTCAGGTCAAGCGATAACGGTGAAACCTGGAGCGAGCCCGTTGACATTACCCCGCATATTTTAAGAGAGGACGACGGCGCGTTCATAGGCGTTGCTCCCGGAAGCGGACTTACAACAAAGGAAGGAAGAATTCTTATTCCCCTTTATACCGAAAACGGAACGGTATGTATTTATTCCGACAATAACGGCGAGAGCTGGCTGAGAAACCACCGTATCCCCTACACGGGAAACAAGGACGAATGGACGATGATAGAGGCTCCGAGCGGCCGTATCTACGGCTTTGGACGGGATAACGGCAGGATACCCGTTACAATTTCATTTGACCACGGTATTTCCTGGGCTAAGGGCGACAGACCGCCGATTAAGGCGCCGAAATGTCAGAAGAGCGCCCTCGTTTTCGGCGATAAGGTGCTTCTCTCACACCCGGGCGGAAAGGAAAGAGAAAACGGCGTAATCTCAGT
>CAMVRG010000089.1 GCA_947169815.1 uncultured Clostridia bacterium
ACCGAGGAATTCTGGCGCGCCTTTGCCGAAAACGCAAAGATAACGCTGCATATTAACGTACCCTACGGAAATAACGCCCACCACCAGGTTGAGGCGATATTCAAGGCTGCGGCTCACGCGCTCGCTATTGCTATTCAGAAAAACGAAAGCGGCGAGACGCTATCGACAAAGGGTGTGCTTTAATATGATTATTTTTCCTGCGATAGATATTATTGATTCAAAGCCCGTCAGACTCTTTAAGGGAGATTTTTCAACCGCCGAGCAGGTTGCCGAAAACGCGCTTGAAACCGCGAAGAGCTTCGTTAGCGCAGGCGCCGAGTGGATACATATGGTAGACCTTGACGGCTCTCTTCAGAAAAAGAGGGTAAACAGCGAAACCTTTATCGAGGTTGCGAAGAAAACGCCTCTTAAGGTCGAGGTCGGCGGAGGTATAAGGACCCTTGAGGATATTGACTTTTACGCGAAAAACGGAATAAGCCGTGTAATTCTCGGTTCGGTTGCGCTTAAAAATCCCGAGCTTGTAAAAAAGGCTGTTGAAAACTACGGCGATTTAATTGCCGTAGGTATTGACGCAAAGGACGGATATGCGGCGGCTGAGGGCTGGACGGAAAAATCGGATATTTATTTTACCGACCTTGCAAAGGAAATGGAAAGCGTCGGCGTTAAGACGATTATCTATACCGATATTTCAAAGGACGGGACTTTAAGCGGTCCTAATATCGAACAGCTCTGCGAGCTCAATAAAGCCGTGTCCTGCGATATTACCGCTTCGGGCGGAGTTACAAACCTTGAGGATATTATCGCTCTCCGCGATTCGGGGCTTTACGGCGCAATCTGCGGAAAGTCGATATATAAAGGA
Organism: uncultured Clostridia bacterium; assembly: GCA_947169815.1. Lineage (GTDB taxonomy): Bacteria > Bacillota > Clostridia > Oscillospirales > Acutalibacteraceae > Eubacterium_R. The sequence goes on from CAMVRG010000089.1 coordinate 860, forward strand.
ACGCTTTCGCTTAAAGAGGCGGTTGAGGTGTGCTTATGACAGATATTGAAAAGTATTTTAAAAAGGCGGATTTAATCCCCGCTGTTATTCAGGAGGACTCAACGGGCGAGGTGCTTATGCTCGCTTATATGAACAGAGAGTCTCTGAAAAAAACGCTTGAAACGGGCTATACCTGGTTTTATTCCCGTTCGCGTCAGGAGCTCTGGAACAAGGGCGCAACCTCGGGGCATTTTCAGAAAATTACCGAAATTAAGGGCGATTGCGACGACGATACGCTTTTAATTAAGGTTATCCAGACGGGCGCAGCCTGCCACACGGGAAATCATTCCTGCTTTTTTAACAACATAGAGTTTAACGAAGGACAGTAAAATGGATTATATCAGAAACGATTATGAAACAATTCTCTCAAGAAGAGAGGCGAAGGAGGAGGGCTCCTATACCTGTTATCTCTTCGAGCAGGGACTTGATAAAATTTTAAAGAAGGTCGGCGAGGAAAGCGCCGAAATGATTATCGCCGCGAAAAACGGCGAAAAGGACGAAACCGTCGGCGAAATCTGCGACCTTATTTACCATACTCTCGTAATGATGGTAAATGAAAATATTACTATTGAGGACGTTGAAGCCGAGCTCGGAAAAAGAGCTGAAAAGGCGGGCAATCTCAAGAAGTTTCACGAGGTAGATAAAAACTCATAATGGCGTATAAAAAATGGATTGTAAGGAAAGCCGACCGTGACAAGGCGAGTGAAATAAGCGAAAAATTTAATATGGACGCGTTTATCGCTTATCTTCTTGTCGCAAGAGGTCTTGACGATACGCTTTCTGTCGGAACCTTTATAGGCGATTCCTTCGTATCCGTTTCGCCCTTCAACTTTGTTGATATGGAGGAGGCGGCGTTCACAATAGGCGACGCTGTCGACGCGGGCGAAAAAATCTGTATATACGGCGACTATGACTGCGACGGCGTAACCGCTACGGCGCTTCTCTACACCTTCCTGAAAAACGAGGGTGCCGACGTGTTTTATTATATCCCGTCCCGCGAGGGCGAGGGCTACGGACTCAATAACGGGGCGATAGATAAGATTCACGAAAAGGGCGCTGATTTAATTGTAACCGTCGATAACGGAATAAGCTCCGTTGAAGAGGCTGAATATATCTATTCGCTCGGAATGAGACTCGTTATTACTGACCATCACCAGCTCGGCGACACGCTCCCGAGGGCTGAGGCGGTAGTAAATCCCCACCGCGAGGAAAACGAGCTTTCTTTCCGTGATTACTGCGGCGCGGGCGTAGCGTTTAAGCTTATCTGCGCTATGTATGAGGGCGATATTAACGAGGTTGCAAGCGAGTATATCGACCTTGTAGCTATCGGAACTATTGCCGACGTCGTTCCGCTTGTTGACGAAAACAGAGCCTTTGTAAAAGCGGGGCTTGAAAAGATTAATAACAACCCCCGGGAGTCTGTGCTTGCGTTTAAGCGGGCTATGAACGCGGGGGAAAAGAACTTTACGGCTAATGAAATCGCGTTTCAGCTCTGTCCCAGAATTAACGCGGCAGGAAGAATGGACTCGGCGTATAAGGCGGTTGAGTACCTTATTGAAACCGACCGAAAGGCATGCGATTATAAGTTTGAGCAGCTGAGTATTGAAAACGCCCACCGTCAGGAGACTGAGAAAAACATCTTAGACGACGTTGAAAGACAGCTCAGCGAAAAGCCGAATCTTCTTAACAAGAGAATTATAGTTGTTGCGGGCAAGGGCTACCATAACGGCGTCGTCGGAATTGTAGCAAGCCATATTGTTGAAAAGTACGGAAAGCCCGCGTTTATTATCAGTGTAGATGAAAACGGGGTTGCAAGGGGCTCGGCAAGAAGCGTTGAGGGCTTTAATATCTATGACGCTATCTGCGCGTGTGAAAGCGATTTAATCCGCTTCGGCGGTCATCCGCGCGCCGCGGGAATAACTCTGAAAGAAGAAAACATTCCCGCGTTTTCAAAGCATATAAATGAATACGCGCTTAAAAGCTGTGAAATTATGCCCCCGCTCAGTCTTATGATTGACTGTAAGATTTCCCCCGATTATCTCAGCCTTGATTTAGTCGATAATCTCGGCGTGCTTGAGCCGTACGGAGAGAATAATCCTCAGCCCGTTTTCGGCGTGTACGGTCTTACCGTTAAGGGCGTTACTCCGCTAAGCGAGGGAAAGCACGTAAGACTTGATTTAGTAAAAAACAACAGCCGTATAAGAGTAGTTAAATTCGGAGTTCCGTTTGACGAATTTCCTTACAAGGCGGGGGATAAACTCAACCTCGCCGTAAAAATCACTAAGAATTTTTTTAAGGAAAAACACTATCTTTCCATTCAGGCGCTTGATATACATCTCGCCTCGGCTGACGAGGAAAAGTATTTTAAAGAGAAAAACGAGTACGAATATTTCAGGCTCACGCAAAAGGGTAAAAAAGAGCTTTATCCGAGCCGTGGGGTGTGTAAGACAGTATATAAATTTTTAAGGGCTGATAACGGCTTTTCATATAATATTGACGAGCTTTATTTCAGATTACAGGAAAGCGTTAATTACTCTCAGCTTATCTTCGCGCTCGCCGCTTTTAAGGAGGCGGGGCTGATAAGTATGGAAAACACAATTACGCTTCTTCCCGTAACCGGGAAAGCAGACCTTGAAAGTACAAGGATTTTAAGCAGTATAAGGGAGAGACTCGGTATTGTCTGAAACGATTAAATACGAGGAATATAACGACCGCTTCGACGAGTTTTTTGAAGAGGTAAAAAAGAATTCCTCCTATGACAGCGAAAAAATCAAAAGAGCATATGAACTTGCAAGAGAGGCGCATAAGGACCAGCGCCGCCGCTCGGGCGAGCCTTATATTATGCACCCTGTTGCAGTCGCTAAAATTCTCTTTGAAATGGGAATGGATAACGACTGTATCGTTGCGGCTCTTCTTCACGATGTTGTTGAGGATACCAAGTACAGCCTTGATTATATAAAGGAGCTTTTCGGCGACGACGTTGCGCTTCTTGTTGACGGCGTTACAAAGCTCGGTCAGGTTCCGCTTTCCTCTCGCGAGGAGGTTCAGGCGGAGAATATACGCAAGATGTTTATTGCGATGAACCAGGACGTAAAGGTAATTATTATCAAGCTTGCCGACAGACTCCACAATATGCGTACCCTTCAGCATATGCCCCCTTATAAGCAGAGACAGAAATCCCGCGAAACGCTTGAAATCTACGCTCCTATCGCGCACCGACTCGGTATTCGTGCGTTTAAGGAGGAGATGGAGGACCTTGCAATCCGCTATCTTGACCCCGTTGCGTATAAGGATATTGAGAACTCTCTTTCAATGAAGAAGGAAGAGGGCGAGGTATTCCTCAAAACGATTACCGACGAGCTCAGGGAAAAGCTTACTCCTCTTATGAAAAATTGTTCGATTACCTCGAGGGTTAAATCGGTTCACGGAATATTCAGAAAGATTTACCAGAAGGGCAAGAGCTTTGAGGAAATCTACGATATCTACGCAATAAGAATTATAGTTGATTCGATGATTGACTGTTATAACGCGCTCGGTATCGTTCACGATATGTATACTCCGCTTCCCGGAAGGTTTAAGGATTATATCTCAACCCCGAAGCCTAATATGTATCAGTCGCTTCATACTACCGTTCTTTCAAAGCAGGGCATACCCTTTGAAATTCAGATAAGAACCTGGGATATGCACCGTACTGCTGAATACGGTATCGCGGCGCACTGGAAATATAAACTCGGCAAGGGCGGAAAGGATAACCTTGATAAATCGTTACAGTGGATTAACCGTGTTATCGAAAACGAAAACGCCGACGACGTTGCCGAGCTTATAGCTAATATTAAGGACGACCTCTCAATCGACGAGATTTATGTATTCACTCCTAAGGGCGACGTTAAGGTATTGCCGCGCGGCTCAACCGTTATTGACTTTGCCTATGCTATTCACTCCGCGGTAGGAAATAAAATGGTCGGAGCGAAAATTGACGGAAAAATAGTGCCCCTTGATACCGCCGTAAGAACGGGACAGATTGTTGAGGTTCTTACCTCTAATCAGCAGGGGAAGGGACCGTCAAGAGACTGGCTCAATATAGTTAAAACGAGCGAGGCGCGCTCAAAAATCCGTTCGTGGTTTAAAAAAGAAAAGCGCGAGGAAAATATTGAACAGGGAAGAAGCGAGCTTGAGCACGAGCTTAAACGAAACTTTATCCGCTTTGAGGATAATAATAAATACGACCGCTTCCTTCAGAAAATAGCCGAAAGACAGCGCTTTACGAATATAGACGACCTCTTTGCCGCTATCGGTTATGGCGGACTTAAAATCAGTAAGATTATGCCGGGTCTCAAGGACGAGTATAACCGTAACTGGAAAGAGATTAAGGAGGCTGCCGCGCCCTCTGATACAAATTCAATTTTATCCAACGAAAGCCGTAAGTCCTCGGGCGGCGTAATAGTTGAGGGAATAGATAACTGCCTTATAAATATGGCAAAATGCTGTTCACCGCTTCCGGGCGAGCCTATTATAGGCTTTATTACACGCGGCCACGGCGTAACAATTCACCGCCGCGACTGTAAAAACGTTCCTAAGGAGATAAGCCTTTCTCTCGAGCCCGACCGCTGGATTTCCTCCCGCTGGGACGAAAACGTCAGGGTTGAAGCGAGGTCAACGCTTAATATTTACGCTATAAACCGTCAGGGGCTCGTTCTTGATATTTCAACCGCTATGGTTAACGCGCATATAAAAATGCACTCAATCAATGCAAGGGAAATCAACGACGGAAACTCTCTTACAACTATTACCTTTGCCGTAAACGGAAAAGAGCATCTTGATTCTATTATCAAAATGCTCGGGAAGATTAACGGCGTATATCTTATTGAAAGGTCTGATTTATAATGCTTGCGGTAATTCAGCGCGTAAAGTACGCGAGTGTAAAAATTGAAAACGAAATTTGCGGAAAATGCGAAAAGGGCTTTATGATTCTTCTCGGAGTCGTTGAGGGTGATACGAAGGAGGACGCTGATAAGCTCCTTAAAAAAATTCCCTATCTGCGTATTTTTGAGGATGAAAACGGAAAAATGAACCTTTCCTGCCTTGACGTTGACGGGGAAATGCTTGTAGTTTCTCAGTTTACCCTTGCGGCGGACTGCTCCCACGGAAGACGTCCGTCCTTTACAAACGCCGCAGCTCCCGATGCCGCAATCCCTCTTTATGAATACATAGTAGAGGGGCTTAAAAGCGCGGGGATAAAAAGCGTTGAAACGGGCGAGTTCGGAGCGGATATGGCGGTTGAGCTTTTAAACGACGGTCCCGTTACCATAATACTTAACAGTAAGGAATTATAATATGAAGGTAGAGCAGGCGGTGTTTGAGCCTATTGAAAATAACTGTTATTTAATTACTGACGAGAAAACGAATAAGTCGGCGCTTGTTGATTGCAGCGTATATAACGATAAAATGACGCGTCTTATAGGCGATACTCAGCTTGAGTATATACTCTTAACCCACGGACATTTTGACCATATCGGCGGCGTAAAGAGAGTTCGCGATACCTACGGCGCGAAGGTAGTGATTTCCGCTGAGGATGCGCCTATGCTTTCCGATAAAAGGCTTTCAATGGCTGTGTATCAGGAAAACGCCGCTCCCGATATTATTATAAAGGACGGCGATACTTTAAGGCTCGGCTCGCTTGAAATTAAGGTTATAGCAACTCCTGGTCATACAAAGGGCGGAGTGTGCTATCTCGCCCAGGACTCTCTTTTTACGGGCGATACGCTTTTCTGTCGTTCCTGCGGAAGGTGCGATTTCGAGGGCGGCGACGAATACGAGATGCTCGAGTCGCTGAGAAAGCTGAGGGCGCTTGACGGCGACTATAAGGTTTATCCGGGGCACGACGCGGTTACAACGCTTGACTCTGAGAGAAAATACAACCCCTATATGAATATGTAATTATGATACTTAAAAATATTAATCATAATCTGTCTTACCATACTCAGAAAATTGCAACTATGTTTTTCCCCCTTGAAAAAATATATGAAGAGGGCGAAAGCGACGTTGTTATTATAACCGAACAAAACGAAAACAGGCTTTTTGTCGGCGCTGAGGTTTACGGCAGAAGACTTGAAAAAGAAAAAACAGTAAGCGAAAACGAGGATGTGGCTCAGGCTATGTCCCTTTTGCTTTTTTCCGTTTTATCCGGGCTTACGGGTTTTACTCCGCCGTGGGGTATTCTTTACGGAGTACGCCCCGCCCGCCTTATGCACGCGAAATGCGATTTGCTCGGCGAGGAGGGCGCAAGACAGTTCTTTCTCGACAGTCTTGTAATTCCCGAAAAGGTTGACCTCGCCCAAAGCGTAATGAGAAGGGAAAACAAAATTATTGCTTTAAGCAGGGATAATTCCTGTTCGCTTTACGTTTCAATTCCGTTTTGCCCTACGCGCTGTTCTTACTGTTCGTTTGTATCCCACAGTATTGAAAACGCGGGCGACCTTACCGCGCCGTACTGCGATTTACTGTGCAGAGAGCTAGAAAACAAAGCGAAGGCGGTTAAGGATACGGGATTGAGACTTGAAAGCGTTTATTTCGGCGGTGGAACGCCTACAACGCTCTGCGCCTCTCAGCTAGATAAAATCCTTTGCGTGATTGAAAATAACTTCGATTTAAGCACGGTAAGGGAATATACCGTTGAAGCGGGACGTCCCGATACCGTAAGCGAGGAAAAGCTCAGAGTTCTTAAAAAGCACGGAGTCTCAAGAATAAGCATTAACCCCCAGACCTTCAGCGACGAGGTTCGCGAAAGGGCGGGAAGACGCCATACGACGGCGCAGACCGTT
>CAMVRG010000090.1 GCA_947169815.1 uncultured Clostridia bacterium
GATTATCTCGGAAGTATAATCCTCTGGACCGTCCTGATAAATTGTTATATAATACTTCTTTTTTGCGGTAAGCTCGGCAGTAAATTTAAGAATATTTATGTGTTCAATATCCCAGCCGCTATCTTTTAACGCCTTCTTTTCTTCATCACTGAGGGAGCTTACATCCGAAAAGAACATAAAGCCCTGGGTTGCTTCACCTTCGCCGCTTTCATTGATTCCGATAACGCCGCCCGGTAACTCACCGTCAGCAGTATTGCCGCTTTTATATGGAGTAAGACACTCAAATACGTAACAGCCTGTTTTTGCAGGTGTAAATGAGGCAACTTTTATTTCGTTTTCATAATCTCCGCCTTTAGGCGCAGTAATCTTCACCTTGTTTTCAAGCGTTAATTCGGGAATGCTTTGTGCAAATACGCCTGAAGACATAGCAAAGCAGCTGAATAACATTGCCGCAGCTAAAATAATTGATAATGCTTTTTTCATAATTATACCTCCGTATAAAATAGTAATTATAACAACGTACTGTCGCACATTTTATTGCCTTATTATAGCATTTTTATAAAAAAATGTCTATAATTTATCACTAGATTTAACGATTATTTTGACAAACTCAAGAATTTTATAGGATACTTGGAATTAATATTAATAATAAACGTTCGCGTTGCGGGCTTCCGTTTTATACCGTAAAACTATTTAACCGTTATAATATCGGCGGCTGTTTTGTTTTATGCGGGGAAGGTAATTCTTTTTGCTGTTGGTTCTTCCTCCTGCTTTCGTGCAATCAGGTTGCCGTTATACAAGTTTTCAAGCGTCGTCATCGTATCACCTCAACACAAAGCAATATCACAACCACCCGCCAAAGTCCAGAGAAAAATTGAAACCCTTTTTTATTGTTTTTATCAGTTTTTTTAATAAGGGTTGTTAAATGAATTTATATTGTCTTTCGGTTTTTTCTATAATAATATCAGCATAAGAGAAGTGCAGAAAATGGCTTGATACCGCGGTTTTTCGCCTTTCACCAAGGTTCTGTTACCATCAGGTACCTGTTGTTCACGCAGTGTGGGTTCAAGTCCCATCTCCTGCACCAAGAAAAGCGTAGTGACCTTTAGGTTGCTACGCTTTTATTCTTACAATATGGGACTTGAACTAAAACAACCGACCAACGGCACCCAAAAACACCCGGGTGCCTTCGGTCGCCCGGATGTTTTCTCACTAAACATTTTTTCCTTGTTTATTTATATTTCGTCGTACCGTTTTTAATCCTGTAGGATACCGTTTTTCCGGGGCTGAGACCTAAGGGCGACTTGCCGACCGAGTTAGCCGACCAGGAGAAGCCTGCCTTAATCTTCTTGCCCTTAATCTTCTTTTTATCCTGATAATATAATTTGAAAGTATAAGTTTTCTTCTTGCCCTTTGCGTAGTAGGTAGTGCCGCCGATTTTGAGCACGCGTCTTGCTACGTTTTTCGGCACTTTTTTCACCTTGACCGTTATAGTATATGTTGCGGTGTTGAAGGTTTCTGTCGGATGCCAGTCGCCGTCGGATTCCCAGTAGCCAGGTATGGTTTTCTTCTTGCCCTTCTTGAACTTTGAAACTTTAACCGAGGTAACTTTCGGCTTGCTTGTTATTGAAGTAGTCAGATAAAACGGACCTGCAACCCTGTCTATAGTATACTGCTTAATTTTGGTTTCGGGGTCTGTGAAATAAACCTTGCAAAGAACCTGAATCTCATATACAGTAGCCGTCTTGAGACCACTCAGATACATCTTCGCATTTTTAGCGAAGTTCTTTTTCTTCCACGCCGAGGCGCCCTTTAATCTGTACTGAACAATTGATTCAAACGCGTAGGTGCCAAGCGTGATTGAATTCTTTGTAACTACGTAATTATTCTTATGAATTGCGAAATCCGGGCTCATATAATAGCCGAGCGCATAGACGTCTTCAAGCCAGAATTCAGTAATAGCGCCGCCTGCGCCGTAGCCGACCTCGCGGTTTTTCTTTATTCCCTCAAAGTAACGGCTGCTTGTGGGAACGCTGATAGTATTTCTCTCGTGCTTTTTAACTGTAATTCTGAGGAACTGCATTCCCGTTGTTGATGAGGTTGATAAACCGTCATTCTTTGAAGTATCAACGGTAACGCTCATAGTCTCGCCGGGATTATAGGTTTCCCAGGCTCCGTTTGCGTAAAGCATTATTTCATAATCTGAGCAATCCCAGTTTACGGGGTGCATATATTTATCGGGTATCTGACTTGTAAAGGTTACATTGAAGGTAACCTTGCTTCCGCTTACGCTTGTCGCCGTTGCAGTAATCTTGTAGAGCGCGCACGCCCATACCGCCTTTGTACCCTTTACGAAATGATAGCCGTCGTAGTTTGAGGTCGTTTTGTCAAACGTCGGGTCAGAAAGCCCGCGAATGAATTCTTCTTCGTAGAAATCCGCTTCTTCATCGTTTGCGTAAACCGAAACCGGAATCGCGCTGAGAAGCATTATAATTGCCAGAAAAATAGATAACGATTTTTTCATAAAAATTACTCCTTTTATTTATTTTTAATAGTTACCGTTACTGTTTTTAGTTTGCGTTGCCCGCAGTATATACCGAAAGCGCGGTTAACAGCATACCCGATACTACCCTGGCTATATGCTTTTTCCACATATGCTCCATAAATAATTCTTCATCGTGTTCGGTTATCAAATCTATATTATCCATCATAATCACAGTTTACTCCGTCCGACTTGCGTCGGACATATTTTTTCACTCGTCAATACCGTATACAATTTGTTCTGAACAGTATCCTTCAAAATTATTGTCTTCACACACGAGCGCGTTTTTATCCGCGTTTTTGAAGATAATTACGGGATTCGCATTGTCTGCTTTCTCGGGAGAAATAAAGGTATTATTCACTACCTTTACATTTTCAACATGAGGCATAAAGATAATATAGCCTCTGCTTTTGCCGTCAGTCGACGAAGCGCCGTCAAATATATTATTGCTTATAACAATGCCGTTATGATTGCAATCAATATCGTGATGACCGATAGCGGGAAAGCCGTCGCACTTAAATATATTAGCTTCAATCAGCACGTTTTTACAGGCTGTGTCGTCAATACAAAAATCAATCAGCGCCCCGTCACAGTTATATACGGGACCGTATGATTTTATATGGGGCCAGTCAAGCTGAATGAGCTCATTGTGAAGCTCGTCGCATTTTAACGGGTAGGTATGTCCGTTAAAAACGCAGTTTCTGATAATCGCATTCTCGGTTGAATTTATTTCAATACAATGCCACTTTGAGCAGTGAACGAAACGGCAGTTTTCTATAACGATATTTCTGCAATGAACGGTATTAATCAGCGTTGAAGGCTCGGTAAGTTTTTCGTTTCCGTCGAAAATACCGCCCGAAATAACAACGTCGTGCGTACCGCCGTAGCCCGTCTGCTCCTTCTCCGAATATGACGCGAGAAGATAGCGGGTAAGCGTCTCGCTTTTTTCGCTTCTCAGTATTCTCGCGTTATCCGAAAAGCGAAGGCGTTGATTCGAGTAGAATATTAACGCGCAGGAGATGAGATACGTACCGTCGGGAAAGTACACGACTCCGCCGTTTTTAACCTCGTCTATACACGCCTGAAGCGCAGAAGTATCGTCGTGAACACCGTCGGCATATACGCCTTTAGTATCAAGAACGTTGACAAATTTCATTAAACAGAAGCCTCCGCATTGGTTATTTCTTCGTTTTCACTGTGTCTCTTAGCGCGCATTTCCTCAAGCTCCTTATACATCTGCTGCTTTGTTTCGCCCTCGACGTTATACATCGTTTTAAGTATAATCGACTTGAAGAGGTTACTGAGCGCGTAGCCGAAGAGCAGGAACGCGAGAAGCCAGAGACATGTTTTCATATAATCGGGTTTCGCCTGCATTGTCTTTACAAGGTCGCCTACCGCCGAGGATTCATATCCTACCCATGCGATAAGAAACGGAATAGCGAGGTCCTTTAAGTAGTTGAGACCCGTAAGTATCCAGCCCGGGACGATTCCCTGGATAGCTTCCATTCTTTCGCCCGTCTGCCATTCAAGGTAATCGAAGTATTCAACGTTGAAATGAGAGTTAGAAAGCTCCTGAACGCCGATTCCTACGCCGAAAAGGAAGTAGAAAACATAGAAGAATACGCTGTTCCAGCCCTTGAAAAACATAAGTCCCATCCTCGCCTCCGCGAAGCAGATTAAGAACAGAACACACGCGGAAATCATTGCGTACGGACCGCAGAATTTAAGAAGCTTCGTAGGCTCGTGCTTTTTGGAAAGCTTGGTCGTGATAAGATTTCCGACAACTGTTCCGACAGCGGTAGGAAGCGTGAGAAGAAGGTTCTTTGATGAGCCGACCGTAATAGCGGCAAGCAGTGTTGAAAACTTGCCGAGAGCCGCAAGAACGTTAACCCACTGCATATACTGATATGCGCGGTAGTTCCTGTATTTGAAAAGTGAGAAAAGCGCCTTTGAAATCTTGACCTTTTCCTTTTTCGGAAGCTCGATTCTCTCGTGGCAGAAAAGACCGCACATAAGATTTCCGAAGAAGGTTACGCTCGCCGCTACGATAGCGAGAGTCATATACATTTTATTCTTATCGTCGCTGAATAAGCCGTAAACGAAGGTAGCGCCGTACGCTCCGCCGTAGCCGAGATAATAGGACAGCTGCCAAACGGTGGCGACCGTCTTTTTCTCCTTGGGATTCGGCGAAATAACCTGGGCTACGTTCTGGCCGAAGTTGTTGAAAATATTAAATATAGTCTGACAGCAGGCGACTCCGTAGCGGAGCATAATAAGCTGCTGAACCGACCAGCCCTTCGGGACGTAGAAGTATAAAACGGTTGTTACGAATATCGGTACAAGACAGATAATATACCACTGGCGGTATCTTCCCCAGCGGGTTTTCCATTTCTGGACGATAATTCCCGCGATAAGACCTACGCCGATACCGAGTAAGGTAGTAAGCGTGGTCATACCCGCGCCGATTTTTGCAATTCTTTCCGAGTCAACTCCCGCGGGACCGTAATAAAGCTCGTGTAAAAACGCCGTTGCAAGAGTACCCGTAAGGGTAGTTCCGAACATACCGCCGACACGTGCAAGTATAAGGCATACGTACTCAAATTTAGTTATGTACTTACCCTCGCCGCCCTTCAGCGCGCCCTCGGGCTTTATGACCGCCTCGTTTTTGATTTCATCCTTTTTTGTTTTAATAGCCATAATCTTACTCCTTTGTAACTTCGGTTTTTTGCTATACTTTTATAATTTCAGTTTCCAGCGTTTCGGTATCAAGAAGCTTTACCGTAGGGCGCTGAGGCCATTCGTAGCCGCTGACGCCTGTGGAAAGGCACTGAATAATTTTAACGCCGCTAAGATAACATTCAAAGCTGTTGACATGGTCGTGGCCGAAAACCATCGCTTTAAGATTCGGCGCAAGTATTTCCAGCTCGCCTGTGTTAATATCGGGCGGGCATGGGCGTTCCCTGAGCTTTCCGACGTAGGAAAAGCCGTCTTTAAAACGGTATTTCTTCCCCTGCTTTTCAACAGCGTCGATAATATCGGGTATGATAATATGCTGAAAAAGGATTGCCTTTTCGCCTTCAATTTCCCGTTTTGCCCAGTCAATTATTTCGGGCTTTACAATATCGTAATGGCTTTCCTCTCCGTCATATTGAGAGCCGCTGTCAATAAAAAGCAGAGTTTCGCCGTTTTTGTGAAGGACGTAGTTTTCCCCTTCGGTCAGAGAGTTTTTATACTCGCCGATAACGCTTAATATTTCGTCCTTCGTCATAGCGCATTCGTCGTCGTGATTTCCGAAAACGAAGGCAAACGGAACGTCGCTTGTTTTGTCAAGCGCTTTTCTTAAATCGCGTATGTAGCTCTCTTTATCGTCCCCGTAATCGGGTCCGTGAACAAAATCGCCGAGGATTACCGCCATATCGCAGGGAATACGAAAGGCTTTTTCAAGCGCCTTCATCGTTCTTCTCCGCCGAAGGTAATTCACGTTTGTCCGCGTATGGACATCCGCCACAATCAGTATTTTCATCTTATCACCTGTTTTTGGTTTTGAATTATCTTTTAAGAAGCTCCGAGTTTACGGGAAACTCGAAATATGTATCGGGATACGGCTCGTCATTAAGGGTGAAATGCCACCATTCACAGTCTATCGGAGTGAATCCGTGCTTTACCATTACGCTTTGAAGAAGCATACGGTTTTCATACTGCTCCCTTGTAACGCCCTTAAAATCGGGGTGAGATTTTTCGCTGAAAAAATCGAACGGGCTTCCCATATCAATTTCCTTGCCCGTTTCCATATCAAGAAGGGTTAAATCAACCGTGCTTCCCCTTGAGTGGCTTGATTTGCTCGCAATATAGCCCTGCTCAAAAAGCTCCGTCTTTTCAAGCCCGGGATAGAAAAACGGCTTCATTCTCTGGTCAAGGTCCTCTATGCCCCACAGTACAAAATGCTTAACCGCCGTCGCGGGACGGTAAGCGTCAAACACCTTGAGGCGCAGTCCCTTTACGTTCATCTCATTACTTACCGCTTTGAGCGCTCTCGCCGCCTCCTTGGTAATTATCGCAACGGGCTGCTCATAGCCGTCAATCCTGTCGCCTATAAAATTATAGGTTGAAAAATAGCGTATTTCCTGAATAACCGACGGAACGTAATCGGAAAGTAAAACAAAGCCAGAGGTATCGTTTATCGCTCTTTTTTCAAAATCCATTTTTATTCTCCCGCGTAATTAAGCTTTGGTAAAAAAATCATACAGGCGCTTTTGAAAATCGGGCGCGGTATCGTAAACCGCGTGTCCGAAGCCGTTGTAGGTATAACTGTAAAAAAGCGCGTTGCCCTTCATTTGCTCTTCATATTCTTTGATATAATCCGCGCCGAATACCCCGTCGTCCGTATCGCCGAGGGCGAGAACGGGACAGCTAATTTTCTTTATTTTCTCTGTTAAATCAAGTCCGTTCATACCCTTTGCAAGGATAATAAAGCGCTTTAAGTCATCTTCGCTTATTAACTGAGCAGACTCTGTTAAAAAACTCTTATATTCTTCAAAGAGCTTTTTCGGAAATATCTTCTCCCCGAAGGACAGATTAAGCTTTTCCTTCTCTTCGTTTTCAGCAAGGCTGAGCCACTCATTAATAACTGCGCCACTTTTATCGGTAATACGAAGAGCGGCTGAAGAGACGGCGAGCCTTTTGACTGATTCGGGATGTTCCGACGCGAGCGCAATTCCTATCATACCGCCCTGAGACGCGCCGAAAAGGCATACGTCCTTTAAACCGAGACCGCCTATTGCCGCCGCGGTATCCTCAGCCATATCATAAACTGAATAGCTCGGCGGTAAATTCGCTCTTCTCTCAAAAAGATAAACCGTGAAATCGCTTTCAAATATTTCATACTGCTTTTCAATCGCCTCAGCGAGCGGAAGAAGACTCTGAACGCTCAGCCCCGGAAGAATAACAAGCGGAGTATTCCCCGTCCCGAACTTTATATAATTCATCTGGGCGCCGTTAATTTCAGAC
>CAMVRG010000091.1 GCA_947169815.1 uncultured Clostridia bacterium
CGGAATGCTTTTGATAGTTATTCTTCATACGGACAAGAAAAAAGGCTTTATCTATACGTTTATCGGGCTCAGCGGCGGCTCGCTCGGAGCGGCTGTTGCGGCGGCGCTTTGCATAATATTTAAGAGCTATAATAAAATCCTTATTCTGCCCGAGGTATTTGCGCTCGCGGCAGGAAACGCATTGAAAATATGCTTATTGCTTGTCATCCCTGCGGGGCTTATCCTCGCGCTCGCCTCTTATATCGCATTTTTTATTACTTATAAGAAGGTTGAAAAGGGAAACGAAAGGTCAATAGTTGTATAAAAAAAGCCCTTCGGGGCTTTTTTAAATTAAGAAATGAGGGCGCTTTGATTGCCCTCTTTTTTTATAAATTGCAGGGGAAAAGAAACGATATTGTGAAATAATTGTCAATCTCTTGTCAGGATGCACAAATGTTTTTAGCACACATTGACAAAAAGATGAATATCTCTATAATAGTTTTAGATATTAATGAAAGAGGTATATTATTATGTCAAGAGTTTACAATTTTTCGGCAGGTCCGTCAACGCTTCCCGAGAAGGTGCTTGAAAAGGCAGGCGCCGAGATTATGGATTATCACGGCAGCGGTCAGTCCGTAATGGAAATGAGCCACCGTTCAAAGTGGTTCGACGATATTATCAAAGAGGCTGAGGCTCTTATGAGAGAGCTCTATAAGGTTCCCGATAACTATAAGGTTCTCTTCCTTCAGGGCGGCGCTTCGGCTCAGTTTTCGGCTATTCCGCTTAACTTTATGAACGGCAGCGGCAAGGCTGATTATATTATCACGGGTCAGTGGGCGAAGAAGGCTTTTCAGGAGGCACAGAAATACGGCGACGTTAAGGCGGTTGCGTCTTCCGCTGACAAGACCTTCTCATATATCCCCAAGACAAAGCCCGAGGATTTCAGAGACGACGCGGACTACGTATATATCTGTATGAACAATACTATTTACGGTACGGTTTATAAGGAGCTTCCTCCTGTTGGAGATAAGGTTCTCATTGCCGACGTAAGCTCGTGCGCGCTTTCCGAGCCGCTTGATATAAGCAAGTTCGGCGTTGTATATTTCGGCGCTCAGAAGAACGTTGCTCCCGCAGGTCTTGTAGTTGCGATTATCCGCGAAGACTTACTCGGCAAGGCAAGGGACATTACCCCCGTTATGATGAATTATAAAATTCAGGCTGACGCGGATTCGCTTTACAATACTCCTCCGTGCTGGACGATTTATATCTGTAAGCTCGTTCTTGACTGGATTAAAGAGGAGTTCGGCTCGCTCGACGCTATGAAGGCTCATAACGAAAAGAAGGCGAAAATTCTTTACGATTTCCTTGACTCCTCAAAGATGTTTAAGGGTACGGTAGTTCCCGAGGACAGAAGCCTTATGAACGTTCCGTTCGTTACCGACAGCGACGAGCTCAACGCGAAGTTCATTAAAGAGGCAACCGAGGCGGGCTTTGTAAACCTTAAGGGCCACAGAACGGTAGGCGGTATGAGAGCGTCAATTTATAACGCTATGCCGATTGAGGGCGTTGAAAAGCTCGTTGCATTTATGAAAGCATTTGAGGAGGCTAACGCATAATGTATAATATCAAGACGCTTAACAAGATTTCAAACGTAGGTCTTTCCAAGTTCGACAAGAGCAAGTACGCATACGGCGACGATATTGAAAATCCCGACGCAATTATGGTAAGAAGCGCGTCAATGCACGATATGGAAATGCCGAAATCTCTTCTTGCAATCGCAAGAGCGGGCGCGGGCACTAATAATATCCCCGTTGCTGACTGCGCCGAAAAGGGTATAGTAGTATTCAACACCCCGGGCGCCAACGCAAACGCGGTTAAGGAGCTTGTAATTCTCGGATTACTTCTCTCTTCAAGAAAGGTTACGAAGGCTATCGACTGGTGTAAGACGATTAAGGACGAGGGCGACAACGTAGGTAAGACCGTTGAAAAGGGAAAGAGCGCTTTTGCAGGTCCCGAAATCAAGGGCAAAACGCTCGGAGTTATCGGTCTCGGCGCTATCGGACGTCTTGTAGCAGAGGCAGCCGTTGACCTCGGTATGAAGGTTATCGGCTACGACCCCTTCCTTCCCGAAGGAGCCGAGCTCAAGGCGGGAATCACCCTTAACAATAATCTTGACGAGATTTTCCCCGTTGCCGATTATCTTACGCTCCACGTTCCGCTTACCGATGAAACGAAGCACCTTATCAACAAGGAAACTATTGATAAGATGAAAAATACGGTACGCATTATGAACTTTGCAAGAGGCGCTCTTGCTGACAGCGCAGACGTTATCGACGCTCTCGACGACGGAAGAATGGCGGCTTACGTAACCGATTTCCCCGACGCCGAGCTTATCGGAGTTGACGGCGTAATTGCGATTCCCCACCTCGGCGCCTCTACCCCCGAAAGCGAGGAAAACTGCGCGGCTATGGGAGCTGCACAGCTTATTGATTTCCTTGAAAACGGAAATATCAGAAATTCGGTTAATATGCCCGCCGTAAGCGTTAAAAAGTCAGGCTCGGTAAGAATTACCGTTATTCATAAGAATCAGCCGAATATGATTTCAACGATTACCGATACGATTTCAAAGGACGGCGTAAATATCGCTTCCTTCGACGATAAAAACAGAGGAGCTATCGCTTATTCGATTATCGACTGCGACACCGACGTTTCAAACGGAGTTGTAAGCGATATAGAAAAAATCGACGGCGTTATCAAGGTAAGAGTAATCAAATAAAAATAAAAGACCGCATCAACGGATGCGGTCTTTTTATTTTCAGTCGTCAATTTTTCCTGCTTTTTTCATTAGCTTATAGCCGATATTTACTACGTGCTTATAGCCGAAATCGATAATCTTATCGGGAATCGGGTCGATAGCTGCGAGATACCAGGTATTTTTGCACTTGTAATTCGTTTTTGGGTTCTTAGCATAGATTGATTTCATTACCGTATCAACAAGATATTTCTTGTCGTGAGGGTGGTTCATTGCGGTGCTCATAATGGGCTTGAGAACCTTGAGAACGGGGGCGTAATACTCGGTAGTTTCGAGGATTCTTTCGTAGCCCGCGTTAGCCTGGTTGTGCATACCCGTCTTAAACGAGCCGGGCTGGATTTTAACTACGTCAAGGTCAAGGAAATTGAGCTCACGGCGAAGACCTATCGTATAAGCCTCTACGGCGTATTTTGTAATAGCGTAGGGCGCGTTGAAGGGCTGAGGCTTTTCCCAGCCGCACTCCGACGAGAAGTTGATAATTCTTCCGCCCGCCTTTTTGACAAGCGGGAATACCGCCTTGTTTACGCGTACCATACCGAGAACGTTTATATTAATCATTTTTTCAAGCGTTTCGGTTATATTGCCCTCAACGAGCGAGGACATTGTATGGATACCTGCGGCGTTAACTACTACGTCGAGCTTGCCCGCGGTCTTTTCAATTTCAGCGGCAGCCGCCTCGCAGCTTTCCTTGCTTGAAATATCAAGAATTAAGGGTATAACCCTCTCGTTTGTTCTCTCTCTTAAGGCGTTGAGTCCCGCCTCCGAGATATCGGCGGCGAATATAGTCCAGTCGCTGTCGAGACAAAGCTTTTCAACACAGGCGCCTGCAAGACCGCCGCCCGCTCCAGTAATCAATGCGTATTTCATAAATTTCACTCCTGATTAATGATTGTTAATATATTTTTCCAAATTTTTCGCTGAAATATAAACGAGCTGAGCGCAGGGACGTTTTTTATAAAAATCCTGCGTTCTTTTTTCGGGCGTCGGGGAAGTCTTTTCGCCCTGGGAAAGACCGAGAAGTTCGCGGCATACTATCGAGCCGTTTTCCTCTCTGAATTCTTCCGCAAGGCTCTGGATTTCGCCGTAAAGCCTTGCCTTCGCCTGAGCGTCGTCCGTTTCGTCATAGCCGTAAAGCGCGCCCATAATAAACGTCATACCGAGAACGCTTCCGCATACCTCTCTCATTCTTCCGACTCCGCCTCCGAAGCCGCTTGTCAGCCTTGCGACGGTCTTTTCGTCGGAATCAATTAAATCCGAAAACGCCATGGCTACCGCCTGAGCGCAGTTATATCCGCTTTTAAAAAGCACCTCGGCTCTTTCCGCTCTCGGGTAACCGCTCATTATAAATCCTCGCCGTCGGTTTCGCCGTCAATGTTTGAGCTGTCGGCAGCCTTGAAGCGCGCCTCAAGGTAAGCGTCGCCGTCAACCTTAAAGGTGTAGCTCTGTTTTTCGGAAACCTTCGTTCCGTTCTTGTACCAACCGATAAATACGGTTCCGTCGTCTGCGCCGCAGCGTACGGTTACCTTTTCGCCCTTCTTATACGTTCCGCCGCCCTCGGCATAGCCGAAATCGTTTGTTCCTACGCTGATATTATAAGTAGCCTCGGTTGTAGTTGTCGTAGTCGTAGTAGTCGTTGTGGTCGTTGTGGTTGTTGTTTCCTTTGTGGTCGACTCGGTTGTATTAGGCGCCGTGGTTGACTCTCCGCTTACGGTTTCAGAGGTTGAAACGGGAGCGGTTGTTGTTTCGTTTGAGTTCTTTTTAGCGTTTGTAAGAGCGACTACGATTCCCGCGATTATTGCGATAAGAACAACTGAAAGAATTACAATAATTGCAATCTGTCTTTTCTTGCTGTCCTCTTCCTTTTTACGCGCTTCCTCCTCGGCTCTCTGCTGACGGTAGGGGTCGTCTGCGTAGCGGGGACGGTTTTCTCTTGTCTGATTATTGAAGTTGTCAAGATAATCGTTATAGCCGCCGCCTGCGCCTACGGGGGGAGTGAAGGCGCGGGTCGCGTCGTCACCGCCCGTTACTTCGTTTTCATCATAAAGGGGAGAGCCGCAGTTCTGACAGATATACAGGTTATCGTTGTTTTCGCTTCCGCAGTTTTTACATCTCATTTTATATACCTCCGTTAATGGAAAATTTATCAAATTACACCATAATTAATACACCTAAACGCCCGAAAAATCAAGACAAAAATCAAATGTTTTATAAAATATTTACGATTTGCTATTGACTTTTTTGTTAATTTATAATAAATTTAGTATGTAATGTTTTCTGAACTTATAATTTTTGGAGAGAACATATTTAATTTGAAAGGGGATTCCCAAAGATGAAAAAGGTATTAAAAGCTGTATTGTGTTTAGCGCTTGTTGCTGCTTTCGTAGCTTCATTTGCCGGCTGTGCAAAAATGAATTATGTTACTAACGGCACTATCAAGGCTATCCATGAAGTTAAATCAGGCGCGTGGGAAAACAACGGAGCTGCTGAGGGAGAAGGCGGCGAAGAAGGCGGCGCAGCGGCGGACGAGGCTGTTATCGACGCATTAACACCGGGTACATACGGCGGAGTAGAATTCAACGACCTTAACGCAGTTGCAGCTTACTACAAAGAGGCTTATGATTATACAAAGACTCTTACCGCTCAGTATAAGAACGCTGAAGGCGGAACAGAGACTTTCTACAAGTTCCTCGGCGAGGATAATCTTGAGCTTGAATCAATTCTTGTTGACGGAAAAGAAAACGCAACTATCAATAAGCTCGTTCCCGGAATTATGGGCGGACTTTTCTCAAAGCAGATTAACGGTCTTCCTCCCGCTAAGAACAGAAATCCCGAGCTCGACAAGGACGACGAGGGACAGGATTTCCGTACCTCTTATATCACGGGCGACGACCTTCTTGCAGCTAACGTAGCAGATAACGGCGACGGAACTATTACTATTACAATGCAGCCGAAGCTTACCGAGATGTCAGTTCCCGGTAAGGACGCTCAGGGCCACGTATTCTCAACCCTCGGCGATATCGGACCGACAGTTTCAAGCATCAGCGTTGTATCCTTCGCACAGGGCGACTATAAGGATAACATCAAGGTTACCTATAAGGGCGGAACAGCGGTTGTAAAGATTGATACCAAGACGAAGGAAATCGTTGAGGCTGAATATACCGAAATGGCTTATGTTGCTGTAACTCACGTAAACATCGCTATTATCAAGGATAAGAGCGCAAGCCTTACTATCAAGTACTGGCAGAAGTTCCCCTGCTCGGCAGAGTATATGAAGGAAACAAAGGGAGTTACACCCGCATAATCTATAATACAATACTAATGCTACAGTCAGGGCGGTCGGAAGACCGCCTTTTCTGTATTTTATGCACTTGAATTAATCATAATAATATAGTATAATTATTATATCTTTCTAAAAGGAGAAAAACTATGAGTGATAAAATGCCCAATATGGATTACGACGCTGACGAGGTAATCGGAAACTTCAAGGCGAAGTTCAAGTGGCCGAGCAAGGACGAGGTAGAGGTTGTTGTAAAGCCGCCCCAGCTCGGGCTCAAGCTCCTGATTACCGCGCTTATTACTATCGTTGCGGCGGGAGTTCTTTACTACGCCATTTTCCCCGCAATCAATTTCAAGTCGGGAGAAATCTATACCTATATTATTGCTGTAATCGCAATATTTATGGCTGTATTCGCGATGGTTATCGGCGCAAGGCGTATGGTTGAACGTAAGGAATATGCGAGAAAGCAGTCTAAGATACCGATTATAATCGTTGTTATTATAGCTCTTGTAATGCTTGTAGGCTGGCTTACGGGCGCTACTATATTCAGAGCTAAGAGCTACGCTAAGCTAATGACCGTTCAGGACAGTAATTTTACCGAGGACTTTGAGTCGATTAACTATGACGAGGTTCCGCGTCTTGACGCGGCTACGGCTAAGGTTCTCGCCGACCAGCAGCTCGGTCAGCTTGACGAATATAAGAGCCAGTACGTTGTATCAATGGAGTCAACCCAGATTAACTATAAGGGCTCTCCCGTTCGCGTTGCATATCTTAACTACGCCGACGTATTCCGCTGGCTTTCAAATACTAAAAACGGACTTCCCGCATATATGCTTATCGACCTTGTAAGCCAGAAGGTTCAGGTCGTTAACTGCGTCGATAAATTCGGCGATGGAATTAAGTATTCCCCGAGCGAGCTCTTTAACGAAAAGCTTGTAAGACATCTCCGTTTCCAGTATCCCTTCGCGATTATGGACGCTCCGAATTTTGAAATTGACGACGAGGGACACCCCTTCTGGATTACTCCCGTTATTGATAAGACGATAGGTCTTTTCGGCGGCCGCGACGTTAAGGGCGTTATCATTACCGACGCGCTCAACGGTAAGAGCGATTACTACGATATTGAAACCGTAAGAACGGATAAACAGCTTAACTGGATTGACGTTGTATATTCTCAGAGCCTTGTAACCGAACAGTATAACTACCACGGAAAGCTCTCTAACGGCTTCTGGAATTCAATCTTCTTCCAGAAGGACGTAAGCGTTGTATCCGACGGCTGCGGAAATATCGCGCTTGACGACGACGTATGGGTATATACGGGCGTTACGTCAAACGAAAGCGATACGTCGAACTTCGGATTTATTCTCTGTAACCAGAGAACAAAAGAAACGAGATACTACAAAAACGGCGGCGCAACCGAGAATTCGGCAAAGATGTCATTTACGGCTTTGAGAACGACGACCTGTTGCAAATCACGGGC
>CAMVRG010000092.1 GCA_947169815.1 uncultured Clostridia bacterium
GTATCCGCAGTTGAGAAGCGGAATAGCTGTTTCAAGATGCTGTTCGTCCATAGTTCCGTTAATTACCGCGTCGGCGAGCTTTCCGTGCTGAGCGAGTACCTCGGCGTTCTCAAAGCACATATCCTCGCCAAAACCGAAGTATTCCATAGCCTTTTTACGCCTTACGGGATTAGGGTCGGCAACGCCTACGATTTTAAGCATTTCGGGATTCGTTTTAGCAAGCTCGCTGTAAACGAAGGCTCTGTGTCCCGCGCCTACAATAATTGCCGTAACAGGTCTGTTTTCCATATTCTTTCCCCCTCAATCAAGTGTTAAGTAAATTATATCATAAAAAAACTATAATGCAATAAAAATTACAAATATTACTATTGAAAAATATATCCTGAAATAGTACAATACTCATTGGTGATTTTTATGAAAAAGATTATTTCTTATTTACTTTGCGCGGCAATTCTTTTATCCTGCGCCTGCTTTACTCCCCTCGCTTTCGCCGAAGAGAATACCGAAAGCGATAAAATCGAACTCAATACCTCATACGAGGCGGCTTTTGATAAGGACGATAAGCTGCTTGATAAAAAGGATAAAACCTATTATGATTTTTATTCCTTTAAAGTTGAATACGAAGGAAAGGTTACGCTTACCGTCAAATCAAATTCAAAGGGCTATTTCAGCAAATACGTTCAGTATATGATTTTAGACGAGAACAGCGATAAGGTATGGTCGCCCGACAACACTAAGTTCAGGGGCAAGTGGACTGTAACGCTTAAAAAGGGCAGTTATAGTTTTGTTCCCGTTTATACAAAGACAAGCGCTAAAGAGGGAAAAATGCTCGGCGAGGGCTATACCTTTAAGCTCGGTTACAAGCCGAACCTTAAGGTGCCGAAGCTCGCTAAACTTAAGGCGAAGAAAAAGGGATTTAAGGCAGAGTGGAAAAAGGTTAAAAGCGTTACGGGTTATCAGCTTGAATACAGTACAAAAAAGAACTTTTCAAAATCCGAAAAGCTTAAAATCAAGGGCGCAAAAATGCTTGATACCGTTATTACCGAGCTCAAGGCGAAGAAAAAATACTATGTGAGAATAAGAACGTATAAAACCTTTAAATTCGGCGAAAAGAAAAAGACCTACTACTCAAAGTGGTCTAAGGTAAAAACAGTTAAGACAAAATAAAAAACGGGCGTTGGGGCGCCCGTCATAAGGAAGATTAGGTTTTGGCTTTGTCCTTTTGCCCCTAAAGAAATAAAAAACCGCTTGAATACGCGAGTATGCAAGCGGTTTTATTATCCCTTTATGAGCTAAAATTACTTTGCCAAAACTGCTTCGCACCTTAAAATCAGCCTATTTTTTGTTAGAACAAAGCATAAAATCGGATAAAGGCTTGCCGCCTTTACCCGATTTTTAATACAGTTATAGCGAAAAAGAGGCGATTTTAAGGCTGACATTCTTTATGACGGTCGCCCCTTGCCCGTTTTTATTTTTATTTTTTCAGCAAGTGGTCGTGGGTAAAGCGGAGCCAGCCGTGAGGCGTTGAAATTCGCTTATAGCCCCATTCGCTTTTATCCTCGAAGGTAATACCCTTATCTCTTATCAGCTTTTCTATGTACTGCATTTCTTTTAAAAAGCGCTCGTAGCTTATGCCCTTATCCGACCAAGCGGTGTGAGCCGCGGCAATTATTCTCGGGAAGAAATAGCGCTGCATAGTTTCCTTATCTCTTATGTATTCCGTCCATACGGGCGCTTCAATTCCGATTATGTTTTTATATCCGTCGTCGCTCATTCCCTTGAATTTCGGCTTATAAGAGAGAACGCGCCTCAGAGAGGTAATCTCATAGTAATAATCGAAATAGTAATACGAAAACGGCGAAAGAATAACCTTACCGCCCGAATTTGCGTAATCCACGGTGTTTTTCGGAACCTCTTTCCAATACTGAAGAACGGCTCTTTTATCGAGGTTAGCGCCCTTCGCGGCGTCGTTCCATACTATCGCGGTCTTACCCTTCTGAGCGAGGTATTCAATGATAGTATTCATAAAGTAATTCTGATACTCAGCCCAGCTCTTAAGCCCGCAGGCTGTTTTAAGATAATTACATTCGGGGCAGTCCTCCCACTGCTTTGACGGGGTTTCGTCGCCGCCGATATGATAATAACCATACGGAAAAATCTCGCAGAATTCGTCAATTATTTTATCAACTACCTCATAGGTTTTATCCTTGGCGGGGCAGAGCACGTCGTCGTAAATACCCTGACGTGTTTTTATTTTTATCTCGTCTCGCTTACAGGAAAGCTCGGGAAATACGGAAAGAAGCGCGCTCGTATGTCCGGGCATATCAAACTCGGGAATAACGTCAATATATCTTTCGGCGCAGTAGCTTACTATTTCCTTCATTTCCTCTTTGGTATAAACTCTTCCGTAGGGGCTCGAATCGTTTTCGCCGCCGAAATCGGAGCGCGGACGAACCGCCGCCTTTGTGTTGAGAAGGGGATAGTTGCTGCTTTCAAAGCGCCAGCCCTGGTCCTCGGTTAAGTGCCAGTGGAAGGTGTTGAGTTTAAGTAGCGCCATAGCGTCGATTATCTCCTTAATCTCGCTGATTTCCTGCATATGCCTTGCCGAGTCTATCATAAACGCGCGGTAGGGGAAGCGCGGCTTATCCTGGATTTTACATTCGGGGAGCTTGTCGTACTGTGCTTCAATCTGCTTTAAGGTTTGCTTTGCATAGAATACGGCTCTTTCGCTGCCACCCTCAATTTTTATTTCCTCGGGGTTAATGCTTAAAATATATTCCTCGTTTTCAAGTGCGGTGTTGATTTCGCACTTTTCCCCGGGAATATTTTCAATAAACTTATTTTTAAAATCAACCTTACTCGGTATGGGAATAATCTTCATTTTATCACCTCAGTTACATAATAGCATTATTGTAAGTACAATTCAACGATTAATTATTTGACTTTAATGAAATATATTAATATAATATCGTTAGTATGAAAAGGCTTCTTATATTTTTAAAGGACTATAAAAAAGAATCCGTTCTCGCGCCTCTTTTCAAAATGCTTGAAGCGTGTTTTGAGCTTATTGTTCCGCTTGTTGTGGCTTCGATTATTGATAAGGGCATAAGAGAAAACAATATGCCGCTTGTCGTATCCCGCGCAGGCGTTTTAGTTGCGCTTTCCGTTGTCGGTATGGCGGCGGCGATTACGGCACAGTATTTCGCTGCGAAGGCTGCTACGGGCTTTGCAGTAAAGCTGAGACATACGATTTTTGATAAAATTCAGTCGCTCTCGTTTTCAGAGCTTGACAAAACAGGCGCCTCAACGCTTATTACCCGTATAACCTCAGACGTTAACAGCGCCCAGAACGCCGTAAATATGACCTTAAGGCTTTTCTTACGCTCGCCGTTTATCGTTGCGGGCGCTTTCGTAATGGCTATGACTATCGACCTTAAGGCGAGCCTTATCTTCCTCGGCGTTATCGTTCTTCTCGGCATAGTGGTTACGGCGATAATGAAGCTCAGCGTACCTATGTATAAAAGGGTACAGGAAACGCTTGAGGGAGTAACGCTTTCTACGAGAGAGAATATTACGGGCGCAAGGGTTATCCGCGCCTTTACGAGCGAAGACGCGGAATACCGCCGTTTCAGCGAAAAAAACGACCTTCTCGCGCATTTTCAGAGAGCCGTCGGAAGAGTATCGGCTCTTATGAACCCGCTAACGTTTATAATAGTTAATATCGGCGTTATCGCTCTTATACGCTACGGAGCCGTAACGGTAAACGCGGGACGCCTTTCCCAGGGCGGAGTGGTCGCGCTTTATAACTATATGAGCCAGATTTTAATTGAACTCGTTAAGTTCGCAAATCTTATTGTAACTATAACAAAGGGCTTTGCCTCGGGTGAAAGACTATCGTCGCTTCTTGAAACAGAAAGTACGCTTGAGAGAAGCGATAATAAAGAAAAACTCAATTCCCACGCCGTAGCGTTTGATAACGTTTCGCTTACTTATAAGGGCGCGGGCGACGAGAGCCTGAGCGGAATCAGTCTTACGGCCGATAAGGGCGAGGTAATAGGAATTATCGGCTCAACGGGAAGCGGAAAGTCCTCGCTCGTCAGTCTTATTCCGCATTTTTACGACGCAACAAAGGGAGTTGTAAGCGTTGACGGAATTGACGTCAAGGCGTATGATGACGACGAGCTGAGGGGTAAAATCGGCTTTGTAATGCAGAGGGCTGAGCTTTTCAGCGGTACGGTAAGAGACAATATTAAATGGGGTAAGCCCGACGCAACGGATTCAGAGATTGACGAGGCGCTGAGGCTCGCTCAGATTTATGATACCGTATATGAAAAGGACGGGCTTGATACCGTAATTGAACAAGGCGGCGCTAACCTTTCGGGAGGTCAGAAGCAGCGCCTTTCGGTAGCGCGCGCATTAGTCGGAAAGCCCGAAATTATCGTGCTTGACGACAGCGCCTCCGCCCTTGATTTCGCTACGGAAAGGGCTATGCGCGAGGCTATACTCTCGCTCGCTTATAACCCCGTTTTATTCATAGTTTCCCAGCGCTGCTCCTCCGTTATTACCGCCGATAAGATAGTCGTTCTAGAAAACGGAAAATGCGTCGGTACGGGTACAAGCGGCGAACTTCTTGAAACCTGCGAGGTATACCGCGAGATATACTATTCTCAGTTTGAAAAGGAGGGCGCTTATGAGTAATAAAGTAATTCTCAGAAAAGTTTTCTCCTGGCTCGGAAGATATAAAAAGTATATATTTATCTCGGTAATCTGCGCGCTCATAAGTGTTGCGGGCGGGCTTTACGTTCCTATCCTTATAGGAAGAACCGTCGATTTTATTATCGGAAAAGGGCTTGTTGATTTTAAAGCGGTAACGTTAATGCTTGTACGCATAGCCTCGGTTATCGGTGTAGCTGCGGTTGCTCAGTGGGTAATGAACGCGGCTAATAATAAGGTTACCTTCGGCGTCGTTCACGATATGAGAGACAGAGCGTTTAAAAAGATTGAAACGCTCCCGCTGTCATATATTGATTCTCATAAATCGGGCGATATTGTATCGCGCGTTATCGCGGACGCCGACCAGTTCGCCGACGGGCTTCTTATGGGCTTTACCCAGCTTTTTACGGGAGTTATAACGATTCTCGGAACTCTCGGCTTTATGCTTTATATCAACGTGTGGATAACGATAGTAGTAGTAACCGTAACGCCGCTTTCGTTTATAATAGCGCGGTTTATAGCGCGAAAGACCTACTCAATGTTCAGGCTCCAGAGCGAGACGAGGGGAGAGCAGACGGCGTTTATAGACGAAATGCTTACCTCACAGAAAACCGTTCAGGCGTATTCACGGGGAAAAGAAAATCTGAAAATCTTTGACGAAATAAACGAAAGGCTCGGAAAATATTCGCTCAGGGCAGTGTTCTTCTCGTCGATTACAAATCCTGCTACGCGCTTTGTAAACAGTATCGTTTACGCGGCGGTTGCGTTTTTCGGCGCAATGCTCGCAGTTAAAAC
The DNA here is from genome assembly GCA_947169815.1 of uncultured Clostridia bacterium. Taxonomy (GTDB): domain Bacteria; phylum Bacillota; class Clostridia; order Oscillospirales; family Acutalibacteraceae; genus Eubacterium_R. Next base: position 5,509 of record CAMVRG010000092.1, read on the forward strand.
CGAACAGCAAGCGATAACCGTAGGCGTTCTTACGAGCTTTCTTGCCTACGCAAATCAGTACACTAAACCGTTCAACGAGATTAGCGGAGTTGTAACCGAGCTTCAGAACGCAATAGCCTGCGCTGGCAGACTATTCGAGCTTCTTGAAAGCAAGAGCGTTCCGCCCGATAAGGAAAACGCCCTTGAAATTAAGAACGTAAACGGAGAACTGAAGCTTGAAAAGGTTACGTTCTCATATACCGAAAATAAAAAGCTGATTGAAGATTTCAATTTAAGCGTCAAGGCGGGACAGAGAGTTGCGATAGTCGGTCCTACGGGCTGCGGTAAGACAACTCTTATTAACCTTCTTATGCGCTTTTACGAGCCGAAGAGCGGTAAAACTATTCTTGACGGAAACGACTATGAGGATATTACCCTTAAAAGCCTGAGAGACTGCTACGGTATGGTTTTACAGGATACCTGGCTTAAGGCGGGAACGGTAAGGGATAACATAGTTATAGGTAAAGAAAACGCAACCGATGAAGAGGTTATCGAGGCGGCAAAAAAGGCTCATTCCCACTCGTTTATCAAACGCCTTGAAAATGGCTATGATACATTAATCGGCGAGGACTCAGGGGCTCTCTCTCAGGGCGAAAAACAGCTTCTCTGTATTACAAGGCTGATGCTTTTAAGCCCGTCGATGCTTATTCTCGACGAGGCGACGTCGTCGATAGATACGAGAACGGAGATAAAAATTCAGAAGGCGTTTAAAACGCTGATGGAGGGAAAAACGAGCTTTATAGTAGCCCACCGACTTGCAACTATTAAAAACGCGGACGTTATCCTCGTTATGAAGGACGGCGATATAATCGAGCAGGGAACGCACGAAGAGCTGCTGAAAAGAAGGGGCTTTTACTACGAACTGTTTATTTCTCAGTTCCCGAAAATCAATAGTTAATATAAGCCTTCCCCTTTTGGGGAAGGCATTTTTATTCGCCCTTTTTTGACATATTATTTATTTTATGGTATAATACTATACGCATTTTTAAGATTTTATTTTGGAGGCACGGCTGATGAAGAGAGCGATATCCCTTTTACTTGCATTTTTCATGCTTTTTTCATGCTTTTACGGTGAGCTTGAGAGCTACGCCGCAAAGATGTATGCCGAGGATAAAATAGCCCAAATTCAGAAAACGAGCGGCTTTGTTCCGAATAAAACCGCATATATAACGGGTAACTGCTACGCCTTTGTTTCCGCCGTGTGCGAAAGGCTTTACGGCGAAAAATATGCCGAGGAGCTTTATAACGGCTACCAGTGTAAGCATAAAACGGGTAAGTTTACCGAGGTCGCTCTGCTTAAAACAACTAATACGGCGAGTTCGGATAATATTAATAAGATTATCAATTTCTTTATTCAGAACGCTATGCCGGGCGACGTCGTTCACTACGCGTCTCTGAGTAATTCGTCCTCAACCCATACCGTTATGGTTCAGAGCGTTGATAATACAAAGGTACGCCTTTTCCATTCAAACTACGGCTCAGACGCGTGCAGAATTGATACAATCTACTGGGACTCTCTCAGAAAGAGCCCGACGAGTAACGAATACAAGGACGGCAAGGTCTATTCCTATAACACGATACTTACAAATAAAATGGTTAACTCAAGCCAGGGTATGGGAATAACCATAAACCGTTATTCAAAATACTCCTCGCTTTTCTATACCTCGGGCGCGGCGAGCACGGTTCCGCCTACGCTTACGGTAACGAGAAGCCTTCCGACGGCGTTCAAGCTATCCTGGAATAACGTTGCGGGCGCGGTTAAATATGACGTTGAGTATAAGCTCAGCTCCGCTTCTTCCTATACGGTTGCAACAAATACTCTTACCGCTACCTCTTATGAGATTAAAAACCTTACCGTAGGTTATAAGTACGATTTTAGAGTAAGGGCGTACGCCGCGGGTAAGTGGATGTCTTACAGTACGGTTGTA
>CAMVRG010000093.1 GCA_947169815.1 uncultured Clostridia bacterium
AGAATAAATGCTTTAAATCTTTCATAAATCTTACTCCGTATTAATTCAGATTATTTCAAGCTTTTTAAGAGCTTCGTTTACGCCTTTTACAACATTACTGTTTTCCGGCAAATCAAGTATACTCTTTCCCTCAATATCGAAGATTGCGAGGTTTGAGTCATTTTCAATATACGATAAAACGGGAATTCCGTTTGTATCAATAATACCAATAATGTCCTTTGAGGGAAGACGGTTAACAATACAGCCGATTTTTTCGTACATAACAAGTCCGTCGGCAACTTCTTTTATTGTATTAATAACCTGAGTTCCCTTCTTGCTTGCGTCGGTAACAAGAATAAGATGGGTAACCTTTTCCATAACGCGTCGGTTAATCTGTTCTATACCTGCCTCGCCGTCGATTACAACATAGTCGAAATCGTTTGAAATAAGGCTTATAACCTCTTTAAGATATGAGTTTATTTTACAGTAACAGCCCGCACTTTCGGGACGGCCTACGGCAATAAAAGCGAAGCCGTCGGTTTCAACAATCGCGTCGAATATTTTATATCTTGCGTCGCCGAGCAGCTCAATCGCCGCCTTCGTTTTACCGTCCTCAACGGTTTCAACTATTTCTTTTCTTATATCGTCGATAGTCAGCTTAACGTCAACTCCGAGCGCGGTTGAAAGCCCTACGGCAGGGTCGGCGTCGATTGCAAGTATTTTTTTATCAGGACAGCTTTTCACAAGTTCCTTTACTATCGCCGCGGAAATTGAGGTTTTTCCTACTCCTCCCTTACCCGAAAGAGCAATAATTTTTGCTTTTCCTTCCATAATTCACCTCACAAGCTTTATAAACATATTATAACAAATTAATATACAAAAAACAACATCCCCGAAAAAAGATTCGGGGATAATAATTAATATTTCGTTCTTGAGTATTTTCTTACATATTTATACAGCTTTCTTACGTCCTTCCAGCGTACGCCCTTCGATTCGGCATTCATTTGGGTAACCGCATAAACTCTTCCCTTATACTTAAAGAGTCCCGAATAAGAAGCGCCGTAAACCTCGGAGTATCCCGTCTTTCCGCCGATATGGCCCTTCACCTTATCTCTTACCATATGGTCGGCGGTATAACATCCGTATCTTTTTCCGTTTTTAAGGGACTTAAAGCCGTACTGTTCCGTTCCGACAACCTCGCAGAAGCGGTTGTAATTATAGCCGTAGGCGGTAATCCTTGAAAGGTCGTAAGCGGTTGTATAGTGGTTTTTATTAGGGTCGCCGAAGGTATTTGTAAAATGGGTGTTTTCAAGACCTATATCATCGACGATATTATTCATACGCCTTACAAAATTATCGTTTGAGCCAGCGGTTCCGCTTGCGAGCATAACCGCCGCGTCATTAGCCGAGCCGAGTATCATAGCGTAACACAAATCGCGGTTTCTGTATCTGTCGCCCACTATGGCGTGCAGCCTCTCGGCGGGAACGTTTACCGACCTGTAAGTAACGGGAGAGGTGCCGCCGAATTTACCCGTTTCAATAACGGTAATAAGAGTCATAATCTTTGTACAGCTTGCGGGTTTAAGGCGCCTTTCCATACTCTTATTATAGATTACCTTATCGGTATCAATACAGTAAATACAAGCCGCGTCAGAGCTGAGCTCAAGCGTTCTGACATTACTCGAATAAACCTTGATAGGCTTTGAAATATACCTTTTGGCTTTATCTGAAGCCTCAACTACAATTCTCCATTTTCCGTAGGTTCTGCGTCTGAACTTCTTGGGAATTACTACTCTGAGCTTCGCCTTTTTCATTTTATTTGTAGTATAGGTTACCTTCGTATAATACTTTTTCTTTTCGCTGTTGTAGCGCTGAAGAAGTACTGTACGCGCAGGATTTGCAGGCGAAACAGTAATCTCGAAAGCGAGCTTCTGAGACTGCTTTAAATTATAAAGGTATTCAATTCCCGTAACCTTTGTTTCAGCCTTCGCGGCGGCTTTAGTAGTGCTTGGAGTCTCGCTTCCTCCCTCAGCCATGGCATTTATCGGAAGAGCGCAAAACGCCATAACTGCGCAAAGGATTATGCATAATATTCTTTTCATATTATCACAACTCTTTAATGTTTATTGAAATAATATTATAACATAGAATAATAATTATTACAAGTAATTGTTACTTATTCTTTATTCTGTCTATAACGTTCTTTTCAAGACGGCTTATCTGCGCCTGGGATATTCCTATCTCGCGGGCGGTTTCCATTTGGGTTTTGCCCTGCATAAAACGCATATACAGTATTCGGCTTTCCCTCTCGCTGAGGTTTTTCAGCTCGTCCTTAAACATTATCTCGTCAACCCATTCGGAATCCGAGGAATTATCGCCGAGCTGGTCCATAACGAAAATAGTATCTCCGCCGTCGCTATATACCGTATCGTAAAGCGAAACGGGGTCAACAATCGCCTCAAGCGCAATTACGACCTCGCTTTTTTTCATATTCAGCTCCTTCGCAATCTGTTCAACCGAGGGCTCGCGTCCAAGCTCGTTAGTAAGGCGCTCCTTAACCTGCATAGCGCGGTAAGCGGTATCTCTCATTGAGCGCGAAACTCTCACGGGGTTATCGTCCCTGAGATAGCGCCTTATCTCGCCTATGCACATAGGCACGGCATAGGTTGAAAACTTTACGTTTAAGTCAAGATTAAAGTTATCTATAGCTTTAATAAGTCCGATTACTCCGACCTGGAATAAATCGTCCATATTTTCGCTTCGGTTTGAAAAGCGCTGAACTACCGACAAAACGAGCCTTAAATTACCGAGTACAAGCTCATCCCTCGCTTTTTCGTCGCCGCTCTGCGCTTTTTTGAGAAGCTCGGTTTTTTCGTTTTCGCTTAAAACCTTCAAATCGCTTGTATTTATTCCGCAAATTTCGACCTTGTTATAATACTGCACATAATCATTCCCTAAATTTTATTATGTACAGAAAAAGCCCTCTGCGTTATTATGCGCAGAGGGCGTAATTTTTATAAGTTAATCCTCAAATATTCCCGCTTCCTTCATTGAGGCGATAAGCTTTTTTATATCGGCTGTCGCCTTATCGCGCGGAATCGAATATCTTTTACAAAGCGAAAGCGCCATTTTATCCTCGTCATATCCCCTTTCAATCAAGTCCCAGATATACGACGAGGTTTCGTTCATTTCGATAAACATACTCTCGTCCCCCGCAACCTTTCCTACGGTTACGACAAGAAATTTATCGCCTACTTTTCTCTTTACAAAACAATCCTTAATCTTCATATTTTTCTCCTGTAAGCATTTCAAACGAGGTCTTGACAGCCTCTTCGCTTATATCACATTCAAGAACGTAAAGGGGTACGGTTTTAACAAGCTCGTCGAGTAAATCAAGAGTTTTAAGGGTAGCCTCGGGCTTTTCGGGAAGATAGAGCTGGTTCATAAGCTGAGTAAGAATTTCGCCCGCCCTGACCTTTCTTATCCTGTTTTCATTACCTCTAACGATAAGACAGATTCCCTTAATCTCAGCTGAGGAATGATTCTGATACCCCTCTTTGCCAGCGTAGGGGGTAGCGTAAGCGATAACCTTACCGTTTTCAATCTGTAAAAGGGGCTTGTCGCCGTTTACTATGTCAACGCCCTCAATGTATTTTTTCCAGAGGCTTATATGAGTAGTCTTACCCGTACCGCTCGGCGCCGTAAAAATATAGCCGTTATTTTTATATGAGATTACCGCTCCGTGGAAGATAATACGGTTATACATTGGCATTTCCTCGGAAATAAGGCGGTAGGTACATATACTTTCGGCATAACCGCGCGGCGGAGTAAACTCGGAGATTTCAATCTCTCTGTCAACCTGCTCATCGGTAGGGCTTACCGTAAACACAGGCTCGCCCTCGGTAAGATAATCCTTACACAGATTATAGGTATACTCATACTTTGTATTTATTTCAATATTCAGATTTGCAAAATCAACTCTAAAATTCATATGCTTTCCTTATTATTTTGATTTGAGTATTTCCTTTATATGTCTGAGCGCGTGGGAAAAGCTGAGCTTTTTAAGCTTTGATACTATTCTGTAAAGGCGCGCTCGGCGTACGGAATAGCCCCTTTCCCTGCACTCGGGATATTCAAGGCAGATATATTTAAGACTAGGGAAAATAAAGCTGTAAACCCGCTTAAGCCTTGCAAAACGGATTCCGCTTTCAATATCCTTTCTCACGTTGTTACGCGTAAATATTTCCTCGTTTCCGTGGTTCCCGCTTGTTACAACGTCTTTAATCGCTTCGCTTAAATCAAGCTCGGTTTCCCGTCCCTCAAACCACATTCCTTCAAGAGCGAAAAGCCTCTCATAGCTTTCTCTGAAGCCGTATTCATCTATAACGTTATCAATAAAGGCGCCGTCAACTTTATTATCGTACGCCTTATTAAGATAGTACAAATCAAGAATACGCCTTATTCCGCAGCCCGCGGTTTCAAAATGCTTGATTGTATGAAGAACCGAGTAAAGATAAAAATAATCGTCAGTAAGATAGTATGACAGCTTTTCGTCGGGGCTTTCCCCGGCGTGCTCAAACGGTGAGTTAATCGCCTTGTGGTAGCGCTCCTGACGGTTAAACATATACTCGCTGAAAAAGTCTGTATGAAAATCAAGTTCAAAGCCGTCTCTGTCGGCGTAAAACTCGCCTTCCTGAAGCTCGGTAATCTTATAGCCGAGGTCGACAAGCGCCTGCATAACGGCGTCGGTATTAGCCTTATCAATCACTAAATCAATATCCGTCATCATTCTGAGATACGGTTCGGGATAAAGAGTTTTGGTAACCGTTCCCTGCGCTTCAAGGGTTCTTATTCCCCTTTTATGAAATTCAGAAATAACTCTTTGTCTTTCTATCGTCTGGCGTGAATCGCGCTCTATTGAAAAATAGTAACTCAGCTTCCATTCGTTATAAAGAACGCTTTCGGGCTTGGCGCTTAACCTTTCAACGCTTAAAAACGCAATATTCGCAACCTCGTGAGCCCTGGCTAAAAGGTACACGTTTTCAAACGAAACCTCCCCTGGCTTTTCCTGAGGAGCTTCGCCGTGAATAAAGCAGTATAATAAATGTATAAGATACTCGTAATCTCTCATAGCCAAAATTCCGATAAGTCAAATTTCTACAAATACTATATTACCATATTATATGTAAAATTACAATAATATAAAAATATAAAAGCGCACTTAAGTGCGCTTTGGTGGAGGCGGCGGGAATCGAACCCGCGTCCAAACCCTGCTTAACAAGGGCTCTACGGGTGTAGTCTGTCAACTCGGATTCCCCTCACTGAGCGGCGGCAGACAGCCTCTCAGCTACGGTAGCCCCTGTTACCTGACGAAAGACGGGACGCTCAATCGTTCATGTTCGCTGCTGAAATGACGCTCTCAGAAAGTCCGCAGCACTACTTTAAGAGAACGAAGGCGCGCTTACGCAGCCTTAAGAACTGTTTTATTAGTGTCAGTTAATTTTAAGGTGTTACTTTTAAAGCGGTGCAACTCCGCTACCCGCTGACCAAGCCTTACTGAGCCTGTCGAAATCCTTTCGCCCCCTCGTCCTCGTCGTTAGGCGACTTCGTGATTAAAAGAAAACGCTTTGCATTTTCTTAACAATCACTTCGTCGTCACTCCTCTTCCGAACAAAATTTCGCCAAGGGCTGCTTTTTGTTCGGTATAATCAATACCTTTCCTTGAATTCGCGCTCCATCGTTCTTTTTGCGGTTTTCTTCGCTTCGGTTGCGCGCTTATCGTAGAGCTTTTTACCCTTACAAAGACCTATCTCAAGCTTAGCTCTTCCGTCTTTAATATACAGTTCAAGCGGAATAACCGAAAGCCCCTGCTGCTGAGAGAGACCGAAAAGTTTCATAATTTCTCTCTTATGAAGAAGAAGCTTTTTCTTTCTCAGAGGGTCGCGGTTAAAACGGTTTCCCATTTCATAGGGGGATATATGCATACCGATTGCATACATCTCGCCCTTATCAACCGAGCAGAAGGAATCCTTGAGATTTACCTTCCCCGCTCTTATTGATTTTATTTCCGTACCGAAAAGCTCAATTCCCGCTTCATAGGTTTCAAGAACAAAATAGTCGTGATAGGCTTTTTTGTTTCTTGCGATAGTCTGAACATTTTCCGTGCCTATCACTCCCTTCGTTATATTATACTTCTTCCGTCAAGCGCGCGGGAGAGCGTTACCTCGTCCGCGTACTCTAAATCCGCTCCGACGGGAACGCCGTAAGCAAGACGGCTTACGGTTATGCCCATAGGTTTTAAAAGACGTGAGATATACATAGCGGTAGCCTCGCCCTCAACAGTCGGGTTAGTCGCCATTATTACCTCTTCAACCTCTCCGTTTCCGAGCCTTGCTATAAGCTCCTTAACGCGAATCTGGTCGGGTCCTATATTATCCATAGGCGAAATAGCGCCGTGAAGAACGTGGTAAAGCCCCTTGTATTCGTGGGTGCGCTCGATAGCGGCAACGTCCCTCGGGTCCTCTACAACGCAGATTGTACTCTTATCGCGGTTATCCGCCTTGCAAATCGGGCATAAGTCGCCGTCGGCAAGGTCGCAGCATACCTTACACTGTTTAATCTTAGTATGCGCGTCGGTTATCGCCTTAGCAAATTCCTTTGCCTCGTCGTCAGACAGTCCGAGCACGTAAAACGCCATACGCTGGGCAGTTTTCTGTCCTATTCCCTGCATACGCTCGAACTGGTCTATTAAATTTTGAAGCGGTGCAAGATTATATGACATAATAAACCTCTTAAATATTAAAGTCCGGGAATATTGAGTCCGCCCGTTACGGCGTCAAGCTCTCTCTGGCTCTCCTCGTCAATCTGACGGTTAGCCTCGTTAAGAGCGGCAACGAGCATATCCTCAAGCATTTCAACGTCCTCGGGGTCTACAACCTCGGGATTAATTCCTATAGCCTTAACCTCTTTGCTTCCGAGAATAGTAATCTCTACCATTCCGCCGCCTGAGGATACAACATATTCCTTCTCTTTAAGCTCTTCCTGCTTAGCCTCAATAAGCTCCTGCATTTTCTGAGCCTGCTTAAGCATTGACTGCATATTCTGAGGGCCGCCGCCCATTCCCTTTGGAACTCTTGCTTTCATAATAATTCTCCTTTATTTTATATCTGCATCAGTTACACGTTTTGCTCTTGCTATAAAATCCTCAAGAGGATCTCTCGGAGCTTCGCCGCCCTTATTACGGCGCGAAAGACCTACTCTGTATTTAGAACCCGTTACGTTATAAAGCGCCTGCATTATCGTTCTTGAGCAATTATTCTTTTTAATAAAATCGCCGAGAGCCGTGTTCGGGCTGACTAAATAAAACACGTCGTTTTTAATATATCCCGAGGCGTCGTTAAGAATTCCGAAAAGCGTTATATCAAGCCTTTTAATCTCGTCGATAAATTCGCCCCACTGAGTG
>CAMVRG010000094.1 GCA_947169815.1 uncultured Clostridia bacterium
GAAGTTTAAAAGCCTTATGCTTTTCGCCGAGCGAAAGAATATCGTGGTATTCGGTTAATATTTCGCCGTCGGGTTTGCGTACCGCGGTAGCCATACCCTTAGGTCCGCGCATCATAACGCCTTCAATAAGCGCCTGTCCCCCGACGGAGGTTTTATGAAACTTTTCTGACATAATCAGCCTTTCTATACTTCACTATGCTCCATTATTTCGTCAACGGGCAGGAAGATTGATACCATCGTTCCCTTGCCCTCAACGCTGTCTATATCGAGCTTTCCTCCGTGAAGATTTACTATCTCACTCGTTACCGCAAGCCCTATTCCCGAGCCTCTTACGCTCATATTAGCCTTATAGAATTTCTCTTTGACGTGAGGCAAGTCCTCAGCCGAAATTCCGCAGCCCTGGTCTACGATAACAATTTTTGCAAAATTCTTTTCGTCTTCCCTTATAAACTCAGCCTTAACAAATATAGAAGATCCGGGTCTTGAATACTTGAGCGCATTGTCAAGAATATTCATAAATACCTGCTTTAATCTGTTCGGGTCCGCGTTCGTTATGGAAGGCGTTTCGGGGATATTGTACTTAACGTTGTACCCCTCTCTTACCGCTCTTTCGGTAAAGGTAAAAAGCGTTTCAAGAAGTTCGGCAAGAACGTCGGTTTTAGTAAGCCTTAAAGTCATTCTTCCGCTCTGAAGCCTTGAGAAATCGAGCAGCTCCTCAACGAAGCCCTCAAGCCTTCCCGCCTCTTTTACGATTACCTGTAAGCCCTTTTTCGTAAGCTCGTCAACATTATCCTGGTTTCCGAGCGTAAGAGTTTCGCCCCAGCCCTTTATAGATGTAAGCGGAGTACGAAGCTCGTGTGAAATAGTCGAGATAAAATCGTTTTTCATTTTATCCGCAGCCGCGATTTCGGTAGCCATAGTATTAATACTATCCGCCAGATCGCCTATTTCGTCGTTGTACTGCTTTTCGATACGCACGTCAAGATTACCCGACGCAATCAGCGTTGTAGCCTCGTTAATCTCTTTTACGGGGGTTATAATCGAACGGATAAAAAATCGGTTGGAATAATATATAATCCCCATAACAAAAATAAACGCTATCGCCATAATAAAGCCTATCGTATGAAGCTGGTCGTCAATCTCGTTAATAACGGTCATAACTCTTATCGCGCCGATTTCAATTCCGTTTGAATCGGTAATAGCGCGGCATACAGCCATTATCTTTTCGCCGTTCTGAACCTTGCCGATAAATTTTGACATACCGCCCGCCTTAGTCATAGCCTCGGTATAATCGGGCATTTCCTGCTTCTCAATCTTAAAGCCGCTTGAAGATAGAATAACGTTTCCGTCATTATCTATAATCCAAAGCGTAGTCCTGTTCTTATACGGATAAGAATTGACGTAAGCCGCGGCTGAAGCCTCAAGCGAATATCCGCTTTCGATATTATTTTTAAAATACTTTACCGCGGATTCCGAAGCGCCCGAGGATACGATATTTTCGGCGGTATTATAGTAATAGCCCCTTATTCCGACAGAAGCCGTAATAAAAGCAGCGACAAGTATTACCGCTATTACACCGATAATATTTATCAGCCAACGCTTTGTAATACCCTCGATTTTTACATCCTTGAGGTTAGAGCGCTTTAAGTTATTTAGTTTTTTTACAATAAATTCCTTAAAGCGGTTGAACATTTTTATTTCCTTTATGAATTAGTAATCCATTTATAGCCGAGTCCCCATATAGTAACAAGCCTTGTCGGGCTTGAGGGGTTATCCTCAATTTTCATTCTCAGACGTCTGATATTAACGTCAACAATCTTTTCGTCGCCGAAATAGTTTTCGCCCCATACCTGCTTTAAGATATCGTTTCTCGAAAGCGCGGCGTTCGGGTTTTTAAAGAAATATTCAATAATCTGGAATTCAACCTGAGTAAGTTCAATAGCGACCCCCGCCTTTGTAAGCGTTCTGTTTCTGAGATTGAGGTCGAATTCGTCAAGTATAATACTGTCTGAGGTTCCGTCGGTACGGCGGTTACCTCTCGTCATTTCAACTCTTCTGTAAACGGCGTCAACCCTCGCCATAAGCTCGCTCGGTGAAAACGGCTTGGTTACATAGTCGTCAGCGCCGAAAAGAAGCCCCGTAACCTTATCCATTTCCTGAGTCTTTGCGCTGAGCATAATAATTCCGAGGTCGGAGGAAATTCTTCTCAGCTCCTTACAGACCGAAAGTCCGTCAAGCTCGGGCATCATAATATCAAGAATCGCAACGTCAAAGCCGTCCTCGTCCTCCTTGAATTTCTGAAGAGCTACATTACCGTTTTCAGCCTGCTCAACGGTATAACCGCTTCTTGTAAGATTAATAACTATAAATTCGCGGATTGAATCTTCATCTTCTGCTACTAATACTTTTTTCATATTTACTCCTCCTGAATGGATTGATTTTGGTTTACGGATTTTATATTGCTTTTGAGTTCGTCAAGGGAAACAGATATGCCATTATCGTTCCCGAGCCTTGCAAGATAGCAATAACCCGACGCCTCCATTATCTGTTTATATTCGGGATATTTATCTTCGCTGTACGTCGCCTTAAGTACGGGCATAACCGAGTAAACAGCGCTATTTGTTTCTTTATTAATCACGCTCATCTCGTGAGTATCCATATTATAAGCGACCGAGATTTTATCAATCAGCTTGTCGGGTACGCTTACAACATACATATCGTTTTCGGCGAAAAGCGAATACGCGCTGTGAATCAGTGTTGAATTCTTATATACGTTCCAGTCAACAGCCTTAACCTGCTTAGGTAATTTATTAATACTGTAATCAGACGGGATTTCAATTTTTGAATCGCCGTTAATGTCAAGACAGTAGAGCATAGCCCGTCTTGACGTATCGCTCGTTATTCCCGTTGAATAACTGTAAAACGGCGATACTATCGTATCATAAGTATCAGACCAGTATATTATTTCGGTAAGCATTGATTCGCCGTCAGAGCATACAGCGTCGGCATAGACTCTCGATTTTCCGTCAGCCTGTTCGGTTTTAAGCGAATCGTATGACGTTATGTGAGAGTCAAGTTTTGTTTCGCCGAGTCTCAAAAGCGAATTATCTCTCAGCGTATAAAGCTCAGCTCTTGCGCTTGCGACAGAGCCGCTGCTCAGTTCAAAGAGAAGAAGCTCGTTTACGTTGTCGTCAATCATATCAACGATAATAAAATTATTAATGTTAATACTTTCGCCGAGTTTCTTTACCTTGCTTTTCTCTTTATTACAGCTGTAAACGCTTAATATGTGATTAGTCGAATTACTGATAGCGTCCCAGCTTACGAAAAGCTCGTTTACGCCGTCGCCGCTTATGTCAGCGAAATCAAGTGAGTGAACCTCACGTCCCTCGCCCTCAATATTCTGAACAACCTTCCACTCGTCGCCCGTTTTTTTAATAACGCACATATTAATCGTACCGAGATTGTCAGAGGGCTCATAAAAAGTAATAGCCTCCTCCTCTCCGTCGCCGTCGATATCAAAGAAGGTATACGACGTAATGTACTTTCCCGCACCTGGTATCTTAAGCGAATAGCCGCCCTTTGCGTAATCGTCAAGAGCCTTTTTAATATCCGCATTATCTCCGAATGGAGAAAGAGGCGAAATCAAATCGTCAATCGACGAGGATATCCTGAAATTACAGCCCGTAAAAAGAAAACAAACAAGGACAACGCATATTAAAATTTTAAAATATTTCAATTTTGTCCCCCTGTTTGATAGAGTTATAACATTTTAATTATAGAATTGTAATTTATTATAACAGATAATAATAAAAAAATAAATACAAAATTTCAAAAAATAACAAATATTACAGAAAAATTTAAACAAATAAAAAAACAACCTGCCTTTCGGCAGGTTTTGTTTACAAAAATCAGTCAGCAAAATAACCTTTCGCACTAACGCCCGAATCTGAATCGGGGTCAAATTCTTCACCGTCATGAAGGTCTGGGGGACCTGAAGTCCAGACTGACTGAGCCATATTATATTTACGAATTTCCATCTCGGGTTCGGCATATAATTTTCTCATAGCCCATACCTCCCTTTTTAATACACAACTAATATATCACTACTTCTAGACAAAATCAAGACTTAAACCGATAAAATTAAAAAAATATTCATATTTATCTATTACTCGCAATTATTTGTTCACTTTTTATTCAAAATGCACAATATATTGTGTAATATTTTTCCATTATTTCAATTTATATTATCGTTCCCCCGCCGAGAACATAATCGCCGTCGTATAATACAAGCGCCTGTCCTGAGGTAATTGCGCGCACGGGAGAATCAAATTTTACACACACCCTGTTTTTGTCAGTTTTAACCCTGCAGGGCTGCTCCTTCATATTATATCTCGTCTTTGCAAAGCAGGATATTTCCGTTTCGGGTTTTTCAATTATCCAGTTAAAATCCTCAGCCTCAAGATAATCGCTCATTAAATCCTCATTTGAGCCTAAAACTACGTTATTGTTTTCCAGATCCTTTTTTATAACGTATACGGGAAATCCCGCCGCAACGCCGAGCCCCTTTCTCTGTCCTACCGTATAATTAATTATTCCCGAATGAACTCCCATTACATTTCCGTCTTTATCAACAAAGCTTCCCGAGGGATAGTCTTTATTGGTAAACCTTTTTATAAAAGCTGAATAATCGCCGTCGGGAACGAAACAGATATCCTGTGATTCCTTCTTTTTCGCGTTAACGAAGCCCTCTGACTCAGCTATTTTTCTTATTTCGCTTTTAGTGTAATCGCCGAGCGGAAAAAGAGTATGAGAGAGCTGATTCTGAGTAAGAGAGTATAAAACGTAGCTCTGGTCCTTTGAAGAGTCTGTCCCCTTTTTAAGATAAAAGCGTCCGTCTTTCTCCTCAATTCTTGCATAATGTCCCGTAACAACATAATCGCACCCGAGTTCAAACATTGTATTCATAAGCTTTTCAAATTTAAGGTAGCGGTTACAGTCTATGCAGGGGTTGGGAGTGCCGCCCTGCTCGTAAGTCCGTATAAACTTTTCAATAACCTTCTTTTCAAAATCGTCCTTGAAATTGAGTACATAATGAGGCATACCGAGTCGGTGCGCTACCGCTCTTGCGTCCTCAATATCGTCAAGAGAGCAGCACGTTTTGTCGGAAACATATGAAAGCGCCTCATCGTGAAGCTTCATTGTTGCCCCTATACACTCAAAGCCCTTTTTCTTCATAAGATAAGCGGCTACTCCGGAATCGACGCCGCCGCTCATAGCAATTATTGCCTTTTTCATAAATTATCCCAGTTCAATCATTTTATCAATACAGCGCTTTGCGCCGAGTCTTACGCTTTCATCAAGCTCGATAATCTCGCCGCCTTCGCCCTTACAGCAGTTAAGAACGTCAACAAGCGTTGTAGCCTTCATATTATGGCAGATACAGTCCTTTGAAAGCGGATAAAAGCGCTTGTCCGCGCATTCAAGCTGAAGGTGAGTTACGATAGAATTCTCCGTACCTATTATGAATTCTTTTTTATCGCTCTTTTTAGCATAGCTCATTATTCCCGTAGTTGAGCCAACGTAATCAGCGAGAGCAACTACCTCGTCCCTGCATTCTGGATGAACAAGAAGAAGCGCTTCGGGATGAGCAGCCTTAGCCTTTTCAACGTCCTTTTTACTCATCATCGCGTGAGTCGGACAGCAGCCGTTTACGAGCTTTATTTCCTTTTCGGGGAGCTGTTTCTGAATCCACGTTCCGAGGTTAACGTCGGGAATAAAAAGAATCTTATCGTTTTCAAGATTTTTACAGATATTCAGCGCCGAGGAAGACGTTACGCATACGTCGCAGAGGGTTTTAAGCTCGCTTGTAGTATTAACGTATGCTACAACAATATAATCGGGATACTGCTCCTTGAGCTGAGAGAGAAGCTCAGGCTCAATCATTTCAGCCATCGGGCAGCCCGCGTCGGGATTAGAGAGAATAACCGTTTTTTCGGGAGACAAAATCTTACAGGTTTCAGCCATAAAGCGAACGCCGCACATAATTACGGTTTTATTTTCAACCTTCGACGCTTCAACCGAAAGGGCGAAGCTGTCGCCCGTAAAATCGGCGACCTCAAGTATCTCGGGCGACTGATAACAGTGAGCGAGAATACAAATATCCTTTTCCTTTTTAAGCTTAATTATCTCTTCCTGTATATCTTTAATAGCCATAGCATATTCTCCGTATAAAAAGGCATTACAAATCTGTAATGCCTATTATATATTATTTTCAGTTTTAAATCAATATATATTATCTTCCTCTGTCGAAGGAGCGGACGATAAATTTTGCGCCGAGGGATTCACAGATTTTTTTCGACTTTTCAATATCCTCTTTTGATATTACGTCAACGACGGTCATTCTGACCTCGTTTCCCTCTTTTACGCAGTCTCTTGTAAATTTAAGCATCGCGTCAAACGCTTTACCGGGGTAAATATTGCGCGTTATCTTATCGTATTTTTCCGAATCGGTTTCGTTGAGAGAGACGGATATAATATCAATTACTCTGCATATTTCCTTTGCTGTCGGACGTCCGTTAATCAAATCGGAAAGACCGTTTGTGTTAATTCTGAGCTTAATAGAGGGCTTAACCGACTTTACGTATTCAGCCGTTTTGATAAGATTGTCAAGAGCGTTGGTAGGCTCGCCGTATCCGCAGAAAACCGCATTGTCAACGCCGGAAAAATCGTATGCGTCGATTGCAGCCTTTATATCCTCAAAGCTCGGTTCCTTATCAAACCAGAGGCGCTTAGCCTCGCCGACCGCTTCGCCCTTTGAACGAATACAAAAGGCGCAGTCGCACGGACACTTATTAGTAATATTAAAATATGTTCCGCCGTCGAGCGTGTAAATAATATCAGTCATTGTATCTCCTAAAAATCTATCTTGTTTTTAATTTTTGATTTATCGAAAGCAAAAGCTAAAACAATAAATATTACCGCTGAAGCAAGCGCCTGGATAACGTTACCGGGTAAATCAACTACAGCGTAGCTTTTGTCAATAATCAAATCGGCAAGGAAATAGCCCCCAACAGTTATTAAGCCCGCGGGTAAAGTCATAAGCGCCGACTTAACGCTGAGAAGCTTATCCTCTTTTTTAATGAACAGGAACGGTACGACAGTAAGTACTTTAATTATCACGGTTGCAGGTGTATACATAAGATACGAGCCCGCAATATCGGCGAGCGCCTCGCCGAGAGCTCCCGCAAGCATAGCCCAAGGGCCTATAATAAGCGTTGCAAGATAAATAAGCGAATCGCCTATATGAACATAGCCGCTCGCCACGGGAACCTTCAAAAAGACCGTCACTACAAATATTAATGCCGCAAACATACCTGTATATGAAAGCTTTTT
>CAMVRG010000095.1 GCA_947169815.1 uncultured Clostridia bacterium
ATTCAATTAAGAGCGTTCATATTATCGAGGCTATGGGACGAAACGCAGGCTGGCTTACCGCCGCCTCGGTTCTCGCACGTCAGGATAATATGCCTGCGCCCCATCTTGTGTATCTTCCCGAGGTTCCGTTTTCGGTAGAACAGTTTGTAAACGACGTTAAGGAAAAGCTTGAGGAATACAACTCGGTTATAGTAGTTGTGTCCGAGGGAATCAAGGATAAAGACGGAAATTATATCTCCGCGGCTCAGAGCACGAATGCCGACAGGTTCGGCCACGCAAGGCTCAGCGGAACGGGCGCATATCTCAAAAGCGTTATCGACAGAGAAATCGGATGTAAGGTACGCGCGCTCGAGCCCTCTGTATTACAGCGAAGCGCGGGGCATATCGCCTCGCTTACCGACGTTAACGAGGCGTTCAACCTCGGTTCGGTTGCCGTAAGGGCGGCGGTTGACGAGAATAAAACGGGCGTATTTTCAACGCTTACGAGAACGTCTAATAAACCCTACTGCGTAGCATACGGCTTTGAGGACGTAAACACGGTAGCCAATATGGAAAAAACCGTTCCCGTTGAATGGATAAACGAAAAGGGCAACGACGTTACAGAGGAAATGGTAACCTACCTCAGACCTATTATAAGAGGAACAGTTCAGACCCCGTTCAGGGGCGGACTTCCCGATTACGTCGACATAAGACACCTCGACGTAAGAAAACAGAGATACAGAGATTAAAAAACAAGGCGGATGAGCTTGAACTCATCCGCCTTGTTTATAGTGTTGAGTGTTCGGTTCTGAGTGTTGAGTCTGTCGGTGTTACACCTGCTCTTTGTTAAGCTCTGCCTTACCCTCGGGAGTGTCGCGCCAGTACTGGGTGAATGGCTTGAAGCGTTCCTTCTCTTCCCAGATTTCCTTAGCCTTGGGCGCCCAGCTCTCGGCGTATTTTTCACATTTTGCGCAGAGTGCCTCGGCGCTTTCGGGGCAGTTGAGGTTGGTACTTTTAGCCCCCGTTTTATTGACTATATCAACGAGCGCCTGAGGATTTTCAAGCATCGGACAGGGACGGAGCATATTATCGTTAAACGGTTGTCCCTTATAATATTCCTTAAAGAGAGGAGAGGTAAGACATTCGTAAACGCTCTTTTCTCTTATATTACAGTCGGAATAGTGAATGAATACGCAGGGCTCAACGTCGCCCTCGGAGTTAACGTGGAAATAGTTTCTTCCGCCCGCGATACAGCCGCCTACGAATTCGCCGTCGTTCTGGAAATCAACGGTGAAAATCGGCTTACCTTTTTTACTGTCTCTTTTTTCTCTTATAGCTCTGTAAACGTACTCTCTCTGCTCGGGAGTGAGAAGAAGGCTTGTATCGGCGTCGCTTCCTACGGGCATATAGTGGAAATACCACGCGAATTTCGCGCCGTTTTCAATTTCCATATCGTAGAACTCGTCGCTCGTTACCGCCTCATAGTTTTCAGAGGTGTAGCAGACCGAGGTTCCGAAAAGGCATTTATGCTTCTTTAAGAGGCGCATAGCCTCGATTACCTTATCGTAAACGCCCTCGCCGCGTCTTGCGTCGGTAGTTTCCTTAGTACCCTCTACCGAAAGCGCGAGAGTAAGGTTACCCGCCTCCTTCATATCCTCACAGAACTTATCGTCGATAAGCGTTCCGTTAGTGAAACAAAGGAAAAGGCAGTCGCGGTTTTCCCTTACAAGGGTAAGAACGTCGTCCTTTCTTACAAGCGGCTCGCCGCCCGTGAACATAAAGAAAGGCGTTCCGAGCGCCTTGGCTTCGGTTACGAGCTTTCTCATTTCGTCGAGCGAAAGGTTGGATTTATAGCCGTACTCAGCCGCCCAGCAGCCCTTACACTTCAGGTTGCACGCGCTCGTCGGGTCAAGAAGAATAACCCAGGGTATGTTACAGCCAAGCTCCTCGCGTTTCTGACGGAGCGTTGAGGTTCCGACGTATCCCGCGTCAATAGCGAAGGTAAGCGCGATGTTTTTAAACTGCTGCTTATCAATATCCTCAAGACCGTTGAAAAGATACGAATGCCATATATTGCTTTCGTCGGTAATGATTTCAACGGGCTTTGTAAAGGTTGCGGGGGGATACATATTTCCGACTACGCCCTTTGCAATCTTAATAAGCCTGAAAAGATTCTTTTCGGGATTTTTAAAGGCGTAATCTAAAAGGCTGTTTCCTATTTTGTGTAAAATTTTCGGATTAACTTTCATGCATTTTCAACTCCTGCCTACATGGAATCAGGCGCTTCAATTTTAAGCATTGTAAGAATATTCTTTATCGTATTTTTAACCGCAAGGCAGAGGTAAAGCCTTGCCGTCATAAGCTCTTTATCGTCGGTCATAACGCGCTGCGCGTTATAGAATTTATGGAAAAGCGTAGCGAGCTCGACAACGTAGTGGGTAATTCTTGCGGGGTCGTAATTCTTCGCTGCGGATATGATTTCCTCGGTAAGCGCGGAAAGGTGAGTGATAAGCGCCCTTTCCTCGTCTGAGGTAAGAAGGGCGAGTTCCTCTTCTTTCGGAGCGGTTAGGGTAATACCCTCGCTCTCAGCCTTTCTGAGAATTGAGCATATTCTCGCGTGAGCGTACTGAACGTAGTATACGGGGTTTTCGCTGCTCTGTTTAGCCGCAAGCTCAAGGTCGAAATCAAAATGGGAATTCGGCTCGCGGAGGTTGAAGAAAAATCTTGCCGCGTCTATCGGGATTTCCTCTAAAAGAGTATTGAGGGTAATCGCCTTGCCCGAGCGTTTTGAAAGCTTGATTGTTTCACCGTTTCTTACAAGACGTACCATCTGCATAATAACGCAGTCGAGCCTGTTTGCGTCCAGACCGAGGGCGGAAAGCGCCGCCTTCATTCGCGGAACGTAGCCGTGGTGGTCCGCTCCGAGAACGTCGATAGCCTTATCGAAGCCCCTTGTTACAAGTTTGTTATAGTGATATGCAATATCGGGAACAATATAAGTGGGAAGCCCGTTTGCGCGGACAAGAACTATATCCTTATCGTTTCCATATTCGCTCGCTTTAAACCAGAGCGCGCCGTCCTTTTCGTAGGTTACGCCCTTTTCTTTAAGCGTTTCAAGCACCCTTTCAACGTCGCCGCTGTTGTGAACGGTCGACTCTCTGAACCAGTTATCGTATACAATGCGGTAAGCCTTAAGGTCTCTTTCAAGACCTTCAATATTTATCGGAAGCGCGTAGTTAACGAGCGCGTCTCTTCTCTCTTTGCTGTTTGCGTTTACGTATTTGTCGCCGTAAAGCTTAATGAAATTCTCGGCGTGAGCGGTAATGTCGGTGCCGTGGTACGCGTCCTCGGGCATTTCGATATCTTGTCCGTTAAGCTGAAGATATCTAACCTCAAGAGAGGTCGCGAATTTTTCTATCTGATTTCCCGCGTCATTTACGTAAAATTCGCGCGCTACCTTATATCCCGCCGCGTCAAGAACGCTTGCGAGACAGTCGCCGATAGCGCCGCCTCTCGCGTTTCCTATATGCATAGGGCCCGTAGGATTTGCGGATACGAATTCAACTATTACGCTTTTACCCTCGCCGAAATCCGATTTTCCGTAGTTCTCGCCGCTTTCAAGAACGTCGCTGACTATTGCGGAATAATATTTCTGAGAAAGATAAAAGTTTATAAAGCCTGCGCCCGCAACCTCGGCTCTCTCAAAAAGTGTACCCTCTAAATCAAGATTTGATACAATAGAGTCCGCAATCATTTTAGGCGCTCTTCGGTATACTCTCGCGCCCGCCATAGCGATGTTTGAGGAAAAGTCGCCGTTTTTCTTGTCGGCGGGTTTTTCGATTATAAATTCGGGAAGCTCTCCCTCGGGGAGCTCGCCCTTTGAAACGGCGGAATTTACCGCCGATATTATTCTTTCTTTTAACTGTGCCTGAGTTTCAAATACAAGTCTGGACATTATGCCTCCTAATTCAACTTGAACTCGACGGTAACCTCGTTCTGAGAGGTAAGCGCGCCGTTAACGTCTATATCGTAGCCGAAGGTAAAGGTTCCCCTTTCTCCGTCAAATTCGTTTTCTATATTTCTTCCGTATATGCCCATAAGCAGACCGCCGAATTCGGTAGCGTAGTTACACAGATTCCGCTTTGAGCGTTCAATTATGAGAAGCGAGCCGACTCCGCCCGAGCGGAGCATTTCAACCCTGTTTTCGTCCTTTCCGATAGAGAGGCGTACATTATTCGGGCGAAGAGGAGGCTCCTGCTCCTCGCTGTATTTTAAAATGTACTGGGACTCGGTTTCCTCAAGGCTTCCGACGGTCGTCATTTCGATTTTATCCGAATCGCTTCCGAAACGCTGAGTTCCCGTAATCTTTATTATTGCTTTTCTGTCCATCTGATTTCCTAAATATACTTAAAAATATCGATAAAAGAGCACTCGTTATCAATGTTTTCTCCGAGCAGGGTAGCCGCGGCGGAGGAAAAATTCTGAGGTCTGTCGGAGACGAAATACTTAGCCTCACCCTTGTGTTCAGAGTCGTTTCTCATTCCGTTGTTATCGAGAAACTCCTTAATGTACTTTGCTTCCTCAAGCCCCGAGTCTATGAGCTTTACGCCCTCGCCCGCAATTATTCTTATTATCGGGATAAGGTGGGGGAAATGGGTACAACCGAGGATAATAGTATCGCAGCCGTTTTCGAGAATCGGCTGTAAATAACGTCTTACCGCGGGGTTTGTAACGTCGTCGTCAACTCCGCACCAGTTACTCTCAACAAGGGAAACGAGGAGCGGACAGGCTACCGAGGTAATTTCCGCGTTTCGTCTGTACTGCTTAATCTCGCGGCCGAAGGCGCCCGAATTTATAGTAGCGCTCGTTCCCATAATTCCAATTTTTCCGTTTTCAGTTGCCTCGGCTGCCGCCTTTGCCGACGGGGTGAGAATTCCTGTCGAGGGAAGGGGAAGCGTTTTTATAAGCTCGCCCGATACGGTGGATACCGTTCCGCAGGCTACGGCTATCATTTTACAGTTAAAGGACTGAAGGAATTTTATGTCCTGCGCCGTGTAGCTTTCAATAGTTTCATTTGAGCGGGTTCCGTAGGGAACTCTTCCCGTATCGCCGAAATATATAATATCCTCGTTGGGGAGGAGCTTTTTTATTGCGCGGACGGTTGAAAGACCGCCGAGACCCGAGTCAAAAACGCCGATAGGGCTTTTATCCATAAATAATCATTCCTATAAGAATTTAAAGTAATCCATTTTATAATTTATGTATTTTATCACAAATAAACGTTAATATCAACTAATTAATTAACAATATTAAAAAATTAATTTTTTATTAAAAGATAGACAAATTGCAGGAGAGATGATATAATACTAAACTGGATTATTTTGAAAGGAACAAAATAAGATATGGAATTAAACGAAGTCTTTAACATTATAGAGAAGAATTTAAGCCAGACCAACTCGAATCTCGGCTTTAAAAAGACAGGCTCGGAAGATAATATGCTTTCCTTTGCGGGCGACCTCGGACTTTACCGTCTTGTTTACTATCCCGATAATACTATTCTTGCGTTTGAGTGCGCATATGAGGATAACGGAAGCGAGACAGAATATAATACTATTGCAAGAAATCTTCTTGACCTTAACGAGTGTGACGAGAGAGAGGCAAAGTCAATCTCAAACGATATGCTCGACGAGGTTGAAAGAATGTTTGAGGTTAAGAAAAAGGTTGACCTTGACAAGGTTAAAATGCCGAAGAGCGTTTCGAGAACAAAGGCTAAAAACGGAACTATTAGCTATGACGTTGATTCTCTTGCCAACCGTTTCGGCGCGCTTTATCCCGAATTTAAGAATGTTATTAAACAGAATGTAGTTGACTACGGCGAGTTCCTTCCCGAAACCTTTTTCCTTGAACACGGAAACGCAAAGGTTCTCGATATAATCCGGAACGGAACCGAGGCGGAGCAGAAAAGACTTTTCAAAATGCTCGGCGAGGTATTCGAGGACGGAACGAACGAGGTACAGGACGTTATCGGCGTTACAATTCTCGGTCAGATGAAAAACGACCCCGAGATGATGGCAGTTGCGGATAAGTATATGAGTGAGTATATGGCGGGTCCCGTTCACGAGATTAATAAGATTACCGCCAAAAATAACAGATATACTAAAAAGCTCGCTAATCCGCCTGCATATAAGCCTAAGAAGAAAAAGTCGTTTAATCCGACGAACGCATTAAGCGAGATTAATAAATAAAATCGTGATTTATCAAGCTACGGGAGAATATGATGAATAATGATTTTCTGAGAAAGGGAATAATATTTCCTCTTGTTACGGCGCTTGCGGCGGGAATCTGCGCGTTTTGTATAATTAACGCGAATGTTTCCGATTTGTCGCCGTTTAACGGGGGCGCGAATATCCTTTATTTCGACAACCTGAAAACCGAAAAGAGAGAAACCGCGGCTGCGGACGTTCCTTTAAAAGAGGGCGCGCTTATAGGCGAGCTCAAGGGAAAGGAATCGCTCGATCTGGTCTATGAGTGCGACTACGCGGGGCTGTTTTCGGCCGCGTCGCTTTCGGAAAGAGGCGCGCTTATTGGCGAAACGGGAACCGCGTATATTGAAATAATTAACGCGAACGCCTCTAAGCTTTCGGATACGGCGGAGATTACGGGCGCCTACGGTAATCACAGTTATAAAAAGACCGACGAGAAAACAGTTAATAACGAAAACGAGGTTTTCCTTACGGCGCCGAGAAATAAAAGAAATCTCGCCGTTTATTACAGAGAAAAGGGAAAAGGCGGCTTAGCCTCCGGATATAAAGTGATTATTTATGAGGAGGTGGCGTAGTATGGGACTTTCTGAAACAAGAAAAGCGCTTTGCTCGATAACGGCGGTAATAACCTCAATAGCAACCGCGGCGTTTATAATCAGCTTTGTTCTCGGTTTTGCGCTTAATTCTCAGCCCTTCATCGAAAGAATACTCGTTACCGATTCGCTTGTATCGGAATGTGAGGCTCAGCTTGACGCTAAGTATGCCGTTCTTGAAGCCGAAACGGGAATTCCCTCAAGGGTATTCGCCCAGGTAAAGAAAAGCTACGGCGTAGGAGATTCGCTTAAAAGAGCGCTTCAGAACGTATATACCCACGAGGACTCAACCCTTTATAACAACACGACCGTTGAGTATTTCAACAAGCTTTGCACCGAGTATTTCGAGGGAAGTGAAATTGAATACGACAAGGACGACGTTCAGCGGACCGCAGTTGCCGCGGCTGAAATTTTCAGCGATACGGTAGGCTTTCATAATGCCGACTCAGCGCCCGAGAGAGTTGAGACTCTGAGGAAGGGCTGTTCAGCGGTTGAACTCGCCTCGCTTATGTTTATTCTTCTCGGC
>CAMVRG010000096.1 GCA_947169815.1 uncultured Clostridia bacterium
AGATAAACGTGGATGTGCTGGGAACTCCCGAGACCATCGAATCGCCGAAGGAGCCGACGCCCGGAAGAATAACGCGCGAGGCGCGGCTTATCCTGTTTTTGTCGTAAGTTATTTCGCTTTCACACCCGATATAATCGAGCGCTTTTTTTACGCTTTGCAGATTCCCTGCGCCGTAATCAATAATTGCTATCATAATAATCTCCGCAAATTTAATAAATATATAATAACATAAATATTACTAATTGACAAATACATTTTATTTTGCTACAATAACTGAGCAATTTAATAGTATTATATATCCGGAGACGTATCGAAGTGGTCATAACGGGGCGCACTCGAAATGCGTTTGCCTTAACGGGCACGTGGGTTCGAATCCCACCGTCTCCGCCAAAAAGAGAAGATACCCATCGGGGTATCTTTTCTTTTTACATAATGTGGGATTCGAACCCGAGAGGGTCTGAGCGTTAAGAAAACAGTCTTGCAGACTGTTTTTAGCGAAGAGCGGCGAGACGGGTACCAAATTTGCCTGCAAATTGGGTCGGCGAGCCATTAGTATGCAAGCGCAGCGCAGCAGGCGTCGAATCCCACCGTCTCCGCCAAACACAAAAACCAACCTTCACGGTTGGTTTTTGTGCTTAATTGATTGTGGGCTTCCGTATTAATACCCGTACATTACGCGTTCGGGGACGTCCTTAAGCTCCTTTATCTCGTTTGTTTTTACATTAAACTTATACATATATGGTTTCTGGGTATAGTAATCGTCCTCCTTAACCTCTTTATAGCCTACGAGATAGAGCACGTCACCCGCGGCAAAGCGGATTTCAAAATCGTGTTCCTTAAGCCCCGTATCGGCAAACTCGGTTTCGGTATTCTGAGCGGGTGAATAAGAATAAAGCTTTGAACCTCTGAAGAAGAGAAGATTACCGTTCATATCACGCCAGAAGCCTCCGTCGAAATCGCTTACAACCCTTTCGCCCTTTGAGGTTCCGCTGTTCTTATAAATACTGTAAACCCTGTTTTTATAGTCGCTCGCCTCTAATTCCTCTTTATCCATTATGTCAAAGAATATATCGCTGCCTATCAGTCTTATATTCCGTATATACTCATAGTCGCCGTCAAAATCTACGGCGGTTGAGGCTACGTCGTCGTCGGCTGTGAATTTCTGAATATCGCCGTAGCCATCCTGACCTGCGGTATAGTAAAGCACGCCGTCTTTATAATCCGTAATAACGTCCGCCTCATAAACGGGAATAGCGTCTTTAATCTTTATCTTTTTACTCTTCGCCTCTTTAAAGTCATAAATGAAGGCGTCGTAGGTATAATCGCCCGATTCGTAGTACTCCTCCTGCCTGGCAATCAGAACTCCCTCGCTGAGGCATTTTATAATCGTTGCGGAAATACCGTACTCCTCCCAGTAACAGTCATAACTGTAAATCGTATTATCTTCGCCTGTTTCCATATTATAGCATCTGAGCTTTCTTGTATAATACTCGCTGTCCTCATATGAGTTATTGAGCTTATACGTAGCATAGTATATCTTATTCTCATATCGGCTCACCGACGTTGCGCTTTTTATGATTTTATCAACTTTTTCATAGTCGATATCAACCTCGCCGTTAATATCGCAAGCCTTTAAAAATCCGCTTATTGCACTGTCCTTAAAGCCGTCGGCGGACACCTCCTCGTCGGTATAGACAAAGCCGAGCATTGCGTTAATGAATTCGGGGGTGAAATCAATATCAAGATTTTCGCCCTCCGTTTTACAGTCAAGCTCATAAGACTTTTTTACATCCTCGGCATTTTCAAGTAATTCGAGCTGTTTTTTAATAAGCTCGTCAGCGGGCATAAAGTTTTTATTTTTCTCTTTATATTCCTTTACCGCCTTGCCTAAATCCTTCGTGCTTACCTCTACGTTAAGCTTGGCGGCGCCGTCGGTTTTATTAACCTTCTTAACCTTAGCCCCGGTTTTTTCCGTCAGCGCTTTAAAAAGCTCGGAGTCGGTTTCGCCGCAGTATTCGCTCCATTTTAAACTAAGCGCGTCGGTATAGACGCCCGTCTGTTTTTCAACGAAGCGCACTACGAAAAAGCCTACAACGCCCGCCCAGATAAGGGCAACGATTACCGCTATCGCAATTATAATTCCTGTTTTGCTTTTTTTCATATTCTCACACCTTTCAACTCTAATATATCACAAGATTTTTACCTTTACAACAGAATTCTTATATGTTAGTATAAAAATAGTTTAATAGAGGAGATGTTTCTATGCAGTGGTCATTTAACCTGCCCGTAAGGCTTGAATTCGGGTGTAAAAAAAGAAAAGATTTAGATAACTTTATTAACGATATAAACGGCACGAACGGCGTTCTCGTCTGCTCAAATACGCTCAGAAAAAACGGAACGGCCGACGAGCTTATATCCCTCAGCGGCGGAAAAATAAAAGCCGTTTTCAGCGATATAAGACCGAACCCCACTACCGATAACGTTAACGAATGCGTTAAGGTTATGCGTGATACGGACGCGGATTTTGCGGTAGCGCTCGGCGGCGGCTCGCCTATGGATTGCTGTAAGGCAGCGTGCGCGATAGCAATGGGCAATTCGGATATTGAGCCCTATCACTGCGGCGAAAAAGCGGTAAGCGTGGACGAAGCGATACCTATGATTGCGATTGCAACAACCTCGGGAACCGCAAGCGAGGTAACTAATATTTCCGTTCTTACCGACCTTAAAAAGAATTTAAAGCAGCCGATGAACGATAACGCGATGTATCCTAAAATCGCGGTAATAGACCCCGAGCTGACTCTCAGCGTTCCACCTCAGGTTACCGCTTCAACGGGGCTCGACGTCCTCTCTCACGCGGTAGAAAGCTTCTGGTCAACGCTTAATCAGCCCGTTTGCTCCGCGTGCTCACTCGCGGCGGCAAGGCTCGTTTTCGCTTGGCTCGAAAAGGCATACAGCGAGCCCGATAACATAGAGGCGAGAGAAAAAATGGCTGAGGCGTCAATCGTTGCAGGCGTCGCTTTTTCACATCCGAGAACGACGGGCTCCCACGCCTGCTCCTTCCCGCTTACGAACATCTACGGTCTCCCCCACGGCGAGGCGTGCGCGTTCACGCTTGATTATTTCATCAAGTTCAACGCCGACAACGCCGACGAAAGCGGAAGGCTGAAAGCCTTTGCAAGGGATTGCGGCTTTGAGTCGCCGTACGCTATGGCTGACGAGATTACCGCTATGAAAAAGAGAATGGGTATGAAAACAAGGCTCTCTCAGATTGGCTGTACAACCGAGGAGCAGATAAAAGAGCTTACGAAAAAAAGTATGTCAATGCTTATGACGAGAAACCCGATAACCCTCAGCGAAAATGACATATATGAAATGTATAAATCGTTAATATAGAATAAAACTCCGAAGCAGATTGCTTCGGAGTTTTGTTATACATTATTATTTTGACCAGCTTCTTGCGCGTTTTTTACTTCCCTTAATCTTGTTGCCCTTATCCTTTTTAATTGCCTTTTTCTTAGCGAGCGAGGAGTATATTCCGTACTGCTTGCTCTTAGTTATGGTATTGCTTGTAAGGACAGCCTTTTTAGAGCCGTAAAGCGATATTCCGTTTTTACCCGCGCTTGTAATCTTATTCTTATTACAGGTTACCGAGTCGGATTTTTCAAGGTGGATTCCGTTTTGCTTACAAGAGGTAATCGTATTCTTTTCAATCTTACTGCTCTTGCCCGTGTTAACGGAAATACCGTTTCTCTTAGCCTTTTTAATAACGTTTGAGGTTATCTTTAGAGAAGCGGACTTATCGGAATGAACCGCGTCACGTCCCGCTCCCGTTATCGTATTTGCGGTAATAACGTTTGATTTAGCCGAATCAATGTGGAAGCCGTCTTTTTTAGCGTTTGTAATCTTATTATTGCCCGAGTTGTTCGATACGGAATTTTCACAAAGCGTAATACCGCTCATTTCCTTATCGTATCCGCTCGTCGTCGAGTTCGTAATTACGTTATTAGAAATTGTATTCTTAGCGCTCTGCTGAAGTCGGATACCGTCGCCGTTTCCGCCCTTGCCCTTTTTAGCCATATTAACGTTAACCGTATTATTACTGATAACGTTAGCCGCCGCGCCGTAAAGCCATATTCCGTAGCCCGTAGCGTTAAGATTAACGGTATTATTCTGAACCTTTACGCCCGCGCATCTGAAATCGCCCTTAGGCGTATTGCCCGTAGCCTTCGGTACGTTTTCGCCGTAAAGTCTGATTCCGTAGCCTATATTATTATAGGTAACCTGATATCCCGTTGTGACCGTAATGTTGTTATTCATAATCTGGGAATTGGCGCTTGTATATGAGGGATGCGAATTACTGTGCTTCTTTGATGTATAAAAATTCTTATATCCCGCTACCATTGTATTGAATATAATACCTGCGCCGCAGTTTTTAATCGTATTATAGTTTATCCGCGCGTTTGTAAAGTTTGTAGCGATAATCGCGTAACCCGTAATATTCTCAAAGGTATTGCGCTCAAAAACTATATTATTACAGTAAAGATTCGCAACGCCCGTATGAACGCCCATACCCTTCTGAAGATTCTTGAAGGTACATCCCTTAACCGTAATATTATTACAGGAAGTTTCGTCGTTATTTGATTTATAACCGTCAAAGTGGTCGCCCTTCGGGTCGGTTACGTCAAACTGAACCGCCTCATAGTTCTGAGTTGCGCCCCAGTTACCCGAAAAGCCCGTGAACGTACAGTTTTCAACCGTTAAATTACCGCAGGCGCCCGCTTCGAGCATATGCGAGTTTTTAACGTTCTTAAAGTTAACATTTTTGAACGAGATGTTTTTACAGTGACCTATTTTAATCAGTGCCTGGTCAAGTCCGCCGCCGTCAAACGTTCCGCCGATAATATGGATATTTTGAAATCCGTTATATCCCGTTACTGGATTTGAGTCTAAATCGCTCTTGTTTCCGAAACGGAGCATTACGGTTTCGGAAGATGAATGTTTAATAGTAACGCCGTTCATATAGAGATATGTATTCGACCAGAGTTTAAGCTGTGAGGACGAGGTATAGCTTCCCTTCGGAATAGTAATCTTATAGATTCTTCCCGAGTTATCGTCCTTTGCAACTCTTGCGGTTCTTGTAAACGTATCGGAAATATCCTGTCCGTTAGTAACGTCGAGCGTAATCTCGGTGATACCGTCGTCAACAAAGGTGTAATCCTGAGACGCAACCGTAAGAGCAGGCGAGCCGGGATTAAGGGGGTCGTAAAGATTGAACTCAATTGTCATCTTTATATCGTATTTTTCGTCTATTCCCGTAGCGCCGACATAAAAGGTTTTAATCTTATCCGCGACGTCATAATAGGTAAATTTTGAGCCCATTGCGGTTGCGGCAATAACCCTGTCGAGAAGATGAATCTTTTCGCCTGCGCTTACAGCAGGAATATCGAAGGTTTCAAGCTTTCCGCCGTTGTAGCCGTCGTAAGCAAACGCGAGCTGAAGCGCGCCTTTTTCCATATCGTGGTCAAAGCTGACCTCAAAATCAGCCTCATAGTCGCTGTATATGCTTCCCGCCGCCTGATACGCACTCTGGTCGGGAGTAATCGAATATGCTGCCGCGAGCGAATCCGAGTCTTCTCTTGTTACGGATGCCGTCGGAACGGTTTCATCCGCAGGGAAGGTATAATCAGCGCCTGCTATTGTTGCCGCCGCTTCCGTCGCCTCGGCGCTTTCATAAATATTAAATTCAAAATTTACTTTTACCTTGGCTGCGTCGATTCCGAGAGCGCCGACATTGAACGTGCCTATCGACCCAACCGCCTCGGCGTAGGTAAATCTCGCCTCTTTTTCAGTCGCCTCAACTACGCAGTCAAGAAGACGGATTTCCTCTCCCGCCTTTGTTTCGGGAACGTCTACCGTTTCCCATTCGCCGCCGTTATAGCCGTCATACGAAAACGCAAGTCTGACTGCGCCCGTCGGAACGTCCTTATCAAAACTTACCGCATAGTCGGCGGTATAACCGGCATACTCGCTGCTCGCCGCAGCCTCAGCCGTTTCGTCGGGGGTAAAAGAATAGGCTTTGTCATATCCCTCGGCGGTTATCTCGTCTACGGTTGCCGTCGGCACGTTGTCGAGAGCGTAAACGTTAACCGCGGGTAAAAGCATAATGACTGAAAGAATAATTGCTAAAAATCTTTTCATATTATCTTATCACCTGTTTTTATTTACCGTTAAGGATTTCAAAGTTTTTCTTGTTACACTTGTAAAGGTTTTTGAATACCTCGAAGTTTCTGTCGTAAACTGCTTTATTAGCAGGATTCGGTTTATATGTAACCTTTGCGGGTATGAGCTTTTTAACGTCCTTCATCGACGGGATAATTCCCATACCTACTACGATACAAGCTGCGGCTCCTACCGCGCCGATATTCTGAGGCGAATCAACAACCTCGATATTTCTCTGAAGAATATCCGCAAGAATCTGACAGGTAGCCTCGCCGAGAGCGCCGCCGCCGCAGAAACGTATCGTATCCTTGATTTCAATTTTCTTGCCCTGGCGCTCGAGCATCCACTTAAGGTGGAAGCAGATACCCTCAACTACCGCGCGAATAAGCTCGGTTTTACCCGTTTCAAGCTTGATGTTAAAGAACATACCCGCAGCGTTCGGGTCCTCAAAGGGACAGCGGTTACCGTGGAGCCACGGAGTAAATACTACTCCGCCCGCGCCCGGCTCAACTCTCATAATTACCTCTTCAAGATAATCGTAAAGATTGAATTCAAACGCCTCAATGCTGTATTTATTCTCAGTCGGATGTGATTTAAGATAAACGCCGATTTCGTCAAGAGCAAGGTGGTCCTTAACCCAGCCGACGCACTTGTTTGAGGTTTCAAGCTCGCCGAAATAGTTATAAGCCTCGGGGTCGGCTCCGACGATTGAAGCCATCATAGCGCCCGCATCAACGAGCTGCTTGTCAACTACGGTTCCTACCCAGCCAGAGGTACCCGAATAAATATGGGTATCCCCGACCTCAACGGCTCCCGTACCTACGCCTATAAGCGAAGCGTCTCCGCCGCCGCCGTAAACCGCGGTTCCCGCAGCAAGTCCGAGCTCCGCGGCTGCCTTTTCGGTAACCTCGCCGACCTTTTCGGTTGCCGCCTTAATCTCGGGCATATGCTCAATATTGACTCCTACCATATCGCAGATAGGCTTACACCAGCCCTCGTGGCCCTTACGGGTATCGTAAAGAAGCGTGCCGAAGGCAGAGTCGTTCGTCATAACGAACTCGCCGCTGCAGCGGCAGATAAGATATTCCTTAATATCAAGCCATTTATAGATTTTCTTAAAGTTCTCGGGCTCGTGAGC
>CAMVRG010000097.1 GCA_947169815.1 uncultured Clostridia bacterium
CTCGCGAGGTGGATAAAGGATTTTTCCGACGAAATGATATTCTTCGCCTGCAATACTATGAAGAAATACACTAAAGAGGAAGAGCGAAGCGTTAAGGCGGTTGACAATATACTCAAGGAGTGGAAGCGAAAGGGCTTTAAAACTCCCGACGACGTTAAGGCTCAGCCGAAAAACGACGGTAAAAAATCAAAGAAGGACGGAAAGCTCAGACGCAAGCCCTCCTTCGATATTGACGAAATTGCTAAAAAGGCAAAGCTTAACGACGATTACGATATTTAGGCGCTTGCCTGAGAGGAAAAAATATGGCTTATTCAAATGAATTATACTCAAGAGCGGAGCGGATTCTTGAAAAAAGAAGAGAAAACGCCGAAACCGAGGCGCTTTTCAGAAGCGAGAAGATTAAGGCTCAGCTCCCAGAGATTCAGAAAATTCAGACGCAGCTTAATGAAATCGGTCTTGAAATATCTCAGCTCTTTTTATACGAGGGCGATAAAAAAGCGAAGGTTGACGAGCTTCATGAAAAGAGCAACGCGCTTGTTTCAAAGCGCAATACAATTCTCACCTCAAACGGCTACGGAATTGACGCGCTCAAGCCCGAATATACCTGCCCCGCCTGCAAGGACAAGGGCTATATAAACGGCAGACGCTGCGCCTGCCACATTAAGCTTTTATCCGAGCTTATGCGCAATGAGGTTTCGCGCTTTGCGCCGCTTGAGGAATGTACCTTCGATAATTTCTCGCTCGATTATTACAGCCTCAAGCCCGACGAGGACGGAATAGTTCCGCGCCAGAGAGCCGAAAAAATACTTGAAGCGTCAAGGCGTTTCGCCCAGAATTTCTCAAAGGACAGTAAAAACCTTATGTTCCTCGGCTCAACAGGGCTCGGAAAAACTCATCTTTCGCTCTCTATCGCCAACGTTGTAATAAACAAAGGCTTTTCGGTCTGCTACGGAACGAGCCATAATATCTGCGAGGATTTAAGGGCGGAAATGTTCGGAAGAGACGACAGAATTACTTATACAAATTCCGACGTGCTGAGCGCCGACCTTCTTATAATCGACGACCTCGGAACGGAAATAGCAAATCAGTATAACGTAGCGACAATATATAATATTATCAATACAAGAATACTTGAAAAGAAGCCGACTATCATAAGCACGATTACGACGAGCTTCTCGAAAAGTACGACCAGCGTATTACCTCCCGTATTTCGGGCGAATATACACAGCTCTATCTTATCGGAAGCGATATAAGAACGCTTAAATAAAAGGAGGGCTTATGAAAATAACATTTATGGGTGCGGGAAGTACGGTTTTTGCAAGAAACGTAATCGGCGACTGTATGTGCGCCGAGGCTCTTCGCGACAGCGTTTTTGCGCTCTACGATATAGACGCTCAGCGTATTGAGGAGAGCCGGACGATTTTAGAGGCTATGCGTAAAACCAAGGGCGGATACGGAAAAATCGAATGTTACGTCGGCGTTGAAAACCGAAAAGACGCGCTGCGCGGCGCCGATTTCGTCGTAAACGCTATTCAGGTAGGTCTTTACGACCCCTGCACAATTATCGACTTTGAGGTTCCGAAAAAATACGGACTTCGCCAGACTATCGCCGACACTCTCGGAATAGGCGGTATTATGCGCGCCCTTCGTACAATCCCCGTTCTTAAGGAGTTTGCCGACGATATGGAAGAGGTATGTCCCGACGCGCTGTTTCTTAACTACGTTAACCCGATGGCTATGAATACGGGATTTATGCTCCGCTATACTCCGATTAAGACCGTAGGGCTCTGCCACAGCGTTCAGACCTGCAGCAGCACGCTTCTTAATCAGCTCAATATGGAGGATAAGCTCGAGGGAAGAAAAGAGCTTATCGCGGGTATTAACCATATGGCGTGGCTTCTTGAAATCAGGGATAAAGACGGAAACGACCTCTATCCCGAAATAAAAAAGCGCGTCCCCGAATATATGGCTAAGGAGGACGCCGACAATAAGGTCAGAATGGAGTATATTCAGAATTTCGGCTATTTCTGCACCGAGTCAAGCGAGCACAACGCGGAATATAAT
The DNA here is from genome assembly GCA_947169815.1 of uncultured Clostridia bacterium. Taxonomy (GTDB): domain Bacteria; phylum Bacillota; class Clostridia; order Oscillospirales; family Acutalibacteraceae; genus Eubacterium_R. The sequence continues at coordinate 2,065 of CAMVRG010000097.1, forward strand.
ATGTTTTATATAAAATCAAAGTATCCCGAGCTGATTGAAAAATACAACATCCCGCTCGACGAATATCCGCGCCGATGTATTGAACAGATTAAGGGGTGGAAAAAGGAATACGCCGAAATGCTTGAAAACGGCGTTAAGGAGCACGAGCGCTCAAACGAATACGCTTCAAGAATTATGGAAAGCATCGTCACGGGAAATACCTTCCAGATTGGCGGTAACGTTCTCAATACGGGACATCTTATTACAAATCTTCCCGAGGAGGCGTGCGTTGAGGTTCCCTGCCTCGTAAACGGCTACGGCGTTCAGCCCTGCTTCGTCGGAGCGCTGCCAGTACAGTGCGCCGCTATGAATATGACTAATATAAACGTTCAGCTTCTTACTATTGAGGCAGCCGTTACGCATAAGAAAGAGCATATCTATCAGGCGGCTATGCTTGACCCCCATACGGGAAGCGAGCTTGATATTGATACAATCAAAAAAATGGTTGACGATTTAATCGAGGCTCACGGCGACTTCCTTCCGAAATATCATTAAACCATAAGCAACAGGGCGGTCTTCCGAAAGGAAGACCGCCCTTTATTCTTAACTCTTAACTCAGTACGTTACACAGTCGGTAGTGATATACTCAACCCCGTAGTTATACATAAGCTTAACGGTTTCAAGGTCTCTTGCCGACCAGCACGCCGTATGAAGGTTCGCGTCCTGAATCTTTTTAATCATTACGCCGTCGCGGTTCTTTTCGTGGTTACAGTCAAAGCTGATACCGCTGTTTTCAAGCGTTTTCGCCTTCTCAATAGCCTCGTCTGTAATTTCGTCTACGAGAAGAAATACGGGATAATCGGAAATCTTTCTAATATCAACGATATCCTCAAAGTCAAAAGCGATAAAGCTTGCGTCTACGCCGTACTTTTTAAGAATATCCATAATTTCGCAGTAATGCTCTCTGTTTCTGTTATACTTAAGCTCAATAACAGCGTGCATATTATATTCGGCGCATTTTTTGATATATTCCTCAAGCGTACAGATTTTAAGATAAGGATACTTGTCGACGTTATGTCCGTAATCAACAGTAGCGCTGTAAAGCTTATTGAGCGAGGACGCCTCGACTATGTAGTTCTTATCCATAACGCGGGTTGTAACGGGGTCGTGATGAACAACCCATACGCCGTCGGACGTTCTGTATGTATCGCACTCAGCGCCCCAGAAGCCTGCCTTACCCGCCTCTTCATACGCGGGGAGGGTATTTTCGGGAGCTACGGCTCTGAAGCCTCTGTGAGCAACAAGTCTTAAATCCTCCTTGCCCTCAAGCTCGCTTCCCTTTACCGTATCTACCTTGAAGTCAACTAATTTACAGTAGTTTTTAAACCACTTAACCTTTTTTGCAACATAAATTCCGCCTGCAACCGCGCCTGCGCAAAGCGCCGCGCCCGCAGTAATTTTAACAGCCGTTGATAATTTCATAGCTTACCTCCGAATAATTAATACGTAATGCTGTCGGTCGTGTAATAATATGTTTTAGCGTTCATAAGCGTTCTTATCATATCGAAATCGTTTACGTTCCACGCCGCCGTTTCAAGCCCCTCGGACTGCGCCTCTTTAATGAGCTTGCAGTCATTATCGGTGTTTTCCTTCTTGGAAGCGTCAAACTCAATTCCGCAGTCTTTAATCTCCTTGGCGCTTTTGATTGACTTCTTATCAATTTTTCCAGTGAGAAGGAACATTTTGGAGTCGGAATATTTTCTCATTTCCTCAAGGTCTTTTTTCTCATAAGAAATATATATCGCCTCAGCCTTAGCCTTCTGAACGCTCGTTGCAATCTCGTTATAATACTCTGTATTATTCTTGCCTTTAAGCTCAATTACGGGAGTAACGTTAAAGTAAACGCATCTGTCAAGATATTCTTCAAGAGTACAGATTCTGAGGTCGGGATACTGTTCGATATTATTACCCCTCTCATATACAAGCTCCTTAAGGTCCTCATAGTCGGTCTTTTCAATCTTTTTCGACTTATCCATAAGGCGGAAGGTCTTCGGGTCGTGGTGAAGAACCCATACTCCGTCCTTAGTTCTGTAAACGTCGCACTCGGCTCCCCAGTAGCCCGCCTGACCCGCCATTTCATATGCGGGAAGAGTATTCTCGGGAGCAATCGCTCTGTAACCCCTGTGGGCTATGAGCTTAACGTCCTTGTTTTCGTTCATTTCGGTAAACTGTAAGGTATCGACCTGATACGTGTCTACCTTTCTGTAATTATGTACGCTGATTCCGATAATTGCCGCTATCAAAACGATTACCGCAACAATTATCCCGCAGATAATAAGCTTGTTTTTATTATCCTTAATCTGTTTTGTGAGCTTTTCGTTCATTTCTCTTCCTCCCTTTGAGAACTGTTTTTATTTTCAAATCTTAGTATTTCAGCCTTCGTCTCTTCAAACGTATTCGTATAGCTCCATTTACCGTTAATCCCCTTCGCCCTTACGCCGAGAAGAAAATGAAGCTTCGCTATTCCGAGGTCAATGCTTTTATCGGAATAAGGCTCGTCCACGTGAGCGGACAAAAATCCGTTTTCGTATCTGAATTTAACGGGCCTTCGGTTTACGGACGAGGGAGCCGCCTCAACGAGCTTCATTCCGTAGGCGTATTCCTCGGGGAGCTTGTCGTCGCTGAATTCGAACATATCCTGATAGGATTTGTTCTTCTTGTGAGTAGTCTTATACATCGTGCTTTCAATAGCCGAAAACCGCTCTTTGGTATTCCCTATCGTGATAACGCAGTACAGACGCTTGTCCTTCGGTATATCGAGCATATCGTATACCTTATTCTCATTATACGTTCCCCCAACCCAGCAGGTAGATAGTCCGTGATAAACGCACTGAAGAATTATGCTTTCTCCGTAATAGCCCGCGTCCTCTCTTCCCTTCTGGCTGTCGGGACCCGTAACAACGAGCATCGAAAACTTACCCGTAAAGAGCCTGAACGCAGGAGTTGCGTCGTCTATAAATGTAAACTTCGCCTCGGAAAGTTCGTTTACCGCGTCCGCCATTTCACGGATAACGCTTTTTACATCCTCGCTGAGGGGCTTGTTTTTATACGCTCTTCGCGAACGCCTCAGCCCCACAGCCTTTATATATTCCTGATTTGTCATTGTCAACTCCGAAACAGTCGTTGGTAATTTATTATATTATAACACTCTTAATAAATGAATTCAACATTATATTTCTCAGCCCATACATAAATCTGATAGACATAGGCGAGAACCTGCGGAGCCCTCATAAGCTGACCGTACCACGGCTCTGAAAGCGAATCGGGAGCGTTCGTCAAATCCTTAATCGCGTTAATATTCAGCATTTCATTAATCGGCGAGGACTTATCGCTGAGCGCCTTTGATGTTAAATCGCATACGGCTTTGAGATATTCGGGGTTAAAGGTCTTTGGATAGGGGCTTTTCTTACGCCAGGTAATCTCCGCGGGCAAATCATTTTCAAACGCTTTTCTGAGTATGCCCTTTTCACGCGAGTTATACGCCTTGATTTCCCACGGCATATTATACGCGTATTCAACTATCCGCCAGTCGCAAAACGGAACTCTGACCTCAAGGGAGGCTTCCATGCTCATTACGTCCTTGCGTACTAAAAGAGTCTGCATAAACCAGTCCATATTAAGCCTGAACATTTCTCTCATACGCTTTTCAAGGGTCGAATCGCTTTCAAGGAAATCGGTTTTTCTTACAGTTTCAAGATAAGCCGAATGAGCGTATTCTTCGCCCTCGGGAAGAAAGCCGTCCTTTAAAATACTGCGCCTTACGTTAACGCTTCTTGACCACGGGAAGGTCTCTTCAAAAAGGATTTCCTTTCTGTGATACCACGGATAGCCGCCGAATACTTCGTCGGCGCACTCGCCCGAAAGACATACGGTATAGTCCTTCTTAACCTCTCTGCAAAAAAGTAAAAGTGAGGAATCGACGTCGGTAAAGCCCGGGCAGTTTCTCGCAACCGCCGCGTCATAAAGAGAAGAGGCAACCTCGCCGTTATTGAGAACTACGTTTTTATGCTCTGAGCCGATATAATCGGAAATTAAGCCGATATAATCCGAGTCCTTATTCGGCTGAAAAAGGCTTTTCTTAAAGTATTTATCGTTATCGTCATAGTCGACTGAATATGTGCAAAGCGTTTCTCCCCTGCTTTTATACTCGTCGGAAGCTACCTTGGATATAATTGAGCTGTCGAGCCCGCCGCTTAAAAAGGTACAAAGCGGAACGTCGCTTACAAGCTGACGCTTTATCGCGTCTTTTACGAGCGAATACGTTTTTTCCTTTGCGGCGTCAAAGCCGTCGGTAAACTCGCGGGCGGTAAGCGACCAGTATTCCTTAATCTCGGTTTTTCCGTTTCTGAAATACATATACGCCGCAGGCGGCAGCTCTCTGATATCGCGGAAAACGGTTTTCCCGATTGTTTTTGCAGGACCGAGCATAAAGATTTCATTCAGCCCTTCCCTGTCGCATACGCTTTCAACTCCTTTTACGTATAAAAGGCTCTCCATACGCGAGGCAAAAGAAAAGGTATTGTTTACGTATGAATAAAATAAAGGCTTTACGCCTATTCTGTCACGGCAGAGAAAAAGCCCGCCGCTTTTTTCGTTATATACGGCGAAGGCAAAAATACCGTTGAACTTTTTCGCGCTGTTTTCCTTCCACTTGTGAAAGGCTTTAAGTACAACCTCCGTATCGCAGAGGGTATCGAAGGTATAGCCGTAGCTTTTAAGCTCGTTTCTTACCTCGTCGGTATTATAAAGCTCGCCGTTATAGACGATAATGTAATCCCCGAAGCGCATAGGCTGAGCCCCGTTTTCAACGTCGATAACCGCAAGCCTTCTGTGTATAAGCGCCGCGCTTTGATTATTATCGGTATTGATGTACTCTCCCGAAGCGTCGGGGCCTCTCATCTTAAGCGAGGAGGATATGTTCATAATCATTTTCTTTTCGTTTCTTAAATCAATGTCACTGCTAAGTATTCCTGCTATTCCGCACATAATGCTCACCTCAACATTATATTATGCAAAAAACGGGAATATGTAATTATTTTTAGAAAAAAAGTATTGACTCTTAAAGAAAGTTATGCTATATTATTAGGGCGTTGAAATTGCGCTGGTGTAGCTCAGTTGGTAGAGCAGCTGATTTGTAATCAGCAGGTCAGGGGTTCGAGTCCGTTCACCAGCTCCATACAAATGGAAGAGTTCCCGAGCGGCCAAAGGGAGCAGACTGTAAATCTGCCGTCAACGA
>CAMVRG010000098.1 GCA_947169815.1 uncultured Clostridia bacterium
GATAATATCAATCTTACCGTCCTCCATAGCGGGATAGAGAATTTCCTCAACCGTTCTGTTAAGGCGGTGGATTTCGTCAATGAAAAGCACGTCGCCGTTTTCAAGGTTAGAGAGAATAGCAACGAGGTCGCCCTGCTTTTCGATAGCGGGGCCCGAGGTAATACGGATATTAACTCCCATTTCGTTTGCGACAATTCCCGCGAGCGTAGTTTTACCGAGACCCGGAGGGCCGTAAAGCAAAACGTGGTCAAGCGGTTCGTTTCTGAGCCTTGCCGCCTGAATATACACGCTGAGGTTTTCCTTCGCCTTTTCCTGCCCAACATAGTCGGAAAGCTGCTTAGGTCTCAGCGAGTTTTCGATTTCGTTATCCTCGCTTGTGTATTCGGGAGCGGAAAGTCTGCTCTCAAAATCCATTTCGTTTTCAATCATATGTTTTCACCAAATAAAATTATTATTCAAATTATAAATTAGCGGCGAGTCTTTTGAGCGCCTGAGCAACCAAATCTTCAACTCCGAGCGATTTATCGAGAGCGCCGACAACCGCAGCGGCGTCGCTTCTCTCATAACCGAGAGATACAAGTACCTCAACCGCCTCGCTTGCGTTTGAGCTTGATGCAACGGACTGAATACCCTCGACAACCGACGAGCTTGCGGCGGAAAGACCCGCCATTTTATCCTTGAGCTCAAGCACAACTCTTTCGGCGGTTTTCTTTCCGACTCCGTTAGCCTGCTGAATAGACCTTACGTCACCGCTTGATACGGCTATCGAAAGCCTGTCAGGCGGAAGGGCTGAAAGAATAGCCATAGCCGCCTTAGGACCTATACCGCTTACCGTGATAAGAAGCTTAAACGCTTCAAGCTCTTCAACGTCGTAAAAGCCGTATAAATCGAGAGCGTCCTCGCGTACGGCGAGGTGGGTATAGAGGTTAAGCTCTTTGCCCGGGCTCGGAAGCTGTCTTAAAGTCGTCATACTTATAAAGCACTTAAAGCCTACTCCGCCGCATTCTACAACTGCGAAATTCGGCTCGGCATATGTAAGAGTACCTTTTACGTTATAAATCATTGTATATCTCCAAACTGTTCTTCAATCATTTTACTGAGCTTTCCTATCGACGAGCCGTTTACGTGAGCGTGGCATATTGCCATAGCAAGCGCGTCGGCGGTATCGTCGGGTTTGGGAACGGTTTTGAGTCCGAGGATATTTTTTGTCATTTCCTGAACCTGTATTTTTTCCGCTCTTCCGTAGCCCGTTACGGACTGCTTAACCTGAAGGGGCGTATATTCAAATATATCCTTACCGTACATCTGTGCCGCGAGGGTTATAACTCCCCTTGCCTGCGCAACGTCGATAACGGTTTTCTGGTTCGAGTTATAGAAGAGCTTTTCCATACTCATCGCCTCAGGCTTATATTTCTCGAAAAGATAACACATATCGTTATAAATAATCTGAAGCCTTTCGGGAAACGGCGTATTTGCCTCGGTTGTTATTGCGCCGTAGCCGAGAACATTAAAACGCGAATTAACGTATTCAATTACTCCCCAGCCGACTATCGCATAGCCCGGGTCAATACCTAAAATAACCATAGAAAACACGACCCCATATTTATTCAGCATATTATATCATATACTTTTAGTAAATGCAATATATAATATATTAAATTAAAATAAACAACGGACGCCCCAAGCGTCCGTTGTATTTATACTACTTCAAAATTAATTGAGTTTTCGTCACACCAGTTAATCGCCTTTTTAATAAGGTAATTATTCTGGAATTCCTCATAGCCCTCCGAGAGGTGGGGATATGCGTTAAAGTATTTCCAGAAGGCTTCTATGTACTGATTTTCGTCGTCGATTACGTTGAGCTTAGCCTTGAGCTTATCGCTTGCGACAGCCTCGATATACGCCTTGGCAAGCTCAATACGGCTGACTCTGAAATACGGAATGCATTTCATTGAGAGCATAAACTCGGTTTCGCTCATATCGTCGGGTCTTTCGTGGTCGGCGAAATCGTAGTGGTTTTTAACGGTATAGCTACTGAGAGAAAACCAATACTGGCTCTCGTCTCCCCAGCCCTTTTTAAGAGCTTCTTCATCAAGTAAAAACTTTTTCATATCATTATCCCTCTCGGTTTATATATTTTCGGTAAAAGAGCCTTCGCCTCTGAGCATAGACGTAATACCCGTTCTCGCAAGTTCTACGATACCGAAATGTTTTTCAATATAGTCAATGAATTCGTCAATAGTTTCGCCCTTTCCCGTAAATTCAAGGGTAATAGTTTCAAGCGAAATATCAATAACTCTTGCTCCGTACTTTACATTAAATGCAAGAAGCTCGTTCTTTATGTCAATTCCCTTCGCTTTTACCTTAACGAGAAGTAACTCGGAGGATACGGAATTTTCGTCGTTAAGCTCCGTTACAGCCTTTACGATTTCAAGCTTTGCAAGCTGGCTTTTTATCTGGCTGAAATTCTCGGGTTCCGTTGAACATTCGATAGTCATTCTCGAAAAGCGTTCAACCTCTGTTTCCGAAACGGTAAGCGAGGATATATTATATCCCCTTCTTGAGAACAGACTCGCGACGCGCTGAAGTACGCCGCTTTCGTTATCAACGAGAACTGAAAGCACAAGTTTTTCTTCCATAATACTATCCTCCGAATTATGTTTCCTCAGGCGCTACCATAGGAAGAACGTTATCATCGGGGCTGATTAAACAGTCAACGAGGACAGGTCCTTCAAAGCTAAGCGCCTCTCTTACAACAGAGTCGATTTTGCTGTTATCATTAATTCTCAGTCCCCTGACTCCGACGGCTTCGGCAACCTTTACAAAGTCGGTTTTTCTGTTCGGAACGCTGTCGGAATACCTTGAATCGCAGAAGAACATCTGCCACTGTCTTACCATTCCGAGAACTGAGTTATTCATTATAAACATCTTGACGTTAACGTTATAACTCGCCATTGTTACAAGCTCGGAGAGATTCATATGAAAACCGCCGTCGCCCGCGAACATAACGACCGTACGTTCACCCGTACCGAGCTTCGCGCCGATTGAAGCGCCCATCGAGTAGCCCATTGTTCCGAGCCCTCCAGAAGTGAGAAACGTTCTCGGCTTAAGGAATTTATAAAACTGAGCCGTCCAGAGCTGATGCTGACCGACGTCCGTTACAATGACGGTATTATCTTCAGTTAAAGAATCAACCTTTTCAATCAGCTTCTGAGGATTGACATAGCCCTCGTTATCATCCTGAACAAACGGTCTTTTATTCTTTTCAAGAACCGCCTTCCACTCGCTGTGGTCAAGCTGTTCAATCTCCTTTGTCAGAAGAGGAATTACTTCCTTTAAATCGCCTACGATATGATAGTTTGAATTAATATTCTTATCAAGCTCCGCCGCGTCAATATCAATATGAATAATCTGAGCGTTGGGGGCAAAACGGTTTCTGTCAATAGCAACCCTGTCGGAAAACCTTGCGCCGCAGGTAACAAGAACGTCGCATTCGTGTGCGGCGCGGTTACATTCAAAATGACCGTGCATTCCGATTAAGCCGAGATGAAGAGGATGGCTGTTAGGAAACGCGCCGAGCCCCATAAGAGTTGAAGCAACGGGAGCGTCAAGCTTTTCCGCGAAGGTTATCAGATCCTCGCCGACGTCAGACAAAATACAGCCGCCGCCCGCGTAAATAAGCGGTTTTTCAGCTTTCATAAGAAGCTGAGCAGCGCGCTTGACCGAAGTCTGTGAAGGGGTCGGAAAAACTTCGGGAAGCTGAGGCTCTTTGTGATAATATTCATACATAGCGGAGGTAACGTCCTTGGGGATATCAACAAGAACGGGACCCTTTCTTCCGCTCATCGCTATCCTGAACGCCCGCCTAAGGTCGTCGGCTAAATCCTCGATATGTTTAACGAGGAAATTATGCTTCGTTATAGGCATAGTGATACCCGTAATATCTATTTCCTGAAAGGTATCTCGCCCGATTAACCCGTTAGCAACGTTACAGGTAATCGCTACAATCGGTACGGAATCCATATAAGCCGTAGCTATTCCCGTTACAAGATTAGTTGAACCGGGACCCGAGGTTGCAAAGCATACGCCGACCTTACCCGTAGCCCTCGCGTAGCCGTCAGCAGCGTGGGCTGCGCCCTGCTCGTGAGCGGTAAGGATATGCCTGAACGCATCGCCGTACTTATAAAGCTCATCGAAAATATTAAGATTTGTAGCGCCGGGATAACCGAAAACAGTATCAACGCCCTGTTCTCTTAAAACCTCGAGAACAATCTGCGCTCCGCTGAGCCTCATAATTTTCACCTCTCTTAAAATATTAAAAGTATTTTAGTGCATTTGTCATTTCTTGTCAAGTATTAAAATTTAACATCCTGAGCTGTAAAAATTATCTTTCTTGACATTACCCGAGGTCAAGTATATATTATTAATATGACGCCGAAACGGCTTAACAACCAAAAGAAAGCGAAGGTATTCATTATATGAAACTCGGTATGGTAGGACTTCCGAACGTAGGAAAAAGCACGTTATTCAACGCGATAACAAACGCGGGGGCGCAGAGCGCCAACTACCCGTTTTGCACAATAGAGCCGAATATCGGTATGGTATCCGTGCCCGACGAGAGACTCGACAAGCTCGCCGAAATGTACGACCCCGATAAATTTACTCCAGCGACTATTGAATTTGTTGACATAGCGGGACTCGTTAAGGGCGCGAGCAACGGCGAGGGGCTCGGCAATAAATTCCTCTCTCACATCAGAGAGGTAGACGCGATTATTCACGTTGTACGCTGTTTTGAAAACGACGATATTACTCACGTTGACGGAAGCGTTGACCCGAGCCGCGATATTGAAACGATAAACCTTGAGCTTATTCTCTCGGACCTTGATATTCTTCAGAGAAGAGTCGACAACCGCAAGAAGGCGATGAAGGGAGATAAAACAATCGCCGCCGAGGTTGCATTTCTTGAAAGACTTATTGGCGAAATGGAAACGGGAAAAACTGCGCGGGCAGTTGAAATGACCGACGACGAGAAGGAATATCTCAAAGAGGTTTCGCTTCTTACAAGCAAGCCAGTTATCTATGCCTGCAATATGGGCGAAAACGACTTCATCGACGGAATTGAGAACAATGATTTTTATACGCAGGTTAAGGAAATAGCCGATGCAGAGGGCGCCGAAACGCTGCCGATTTGCGCTGAAATGGAAGCGGAAATAGCCGAGCTTGACCCCGATGAAAAGCAGATGTTTCTTGAGGATATGGGGCTCGAAAGCTCGGGTCTTGACAGACTCATAAAAAAGAGCTATTCCCTTTTAGGCTTAATCAGTTATCTTACGGCGGGCAAGCCCGAGGTAAGAGCCTGGACGATAAAAAAAGGAACTAAGGCGCCTCAGGCTGCAGGAAAAATCCACACCGATTTTGAACGCGGATTTATCCGCGCAGAGGTTGTTTCCTTCGACGACCTTATGGCTTGCGGAACAATGGCGGCAGCAAAAGAGAAGGGTCTCGTCCGCTCAGAGGGCAAGGATTATGTTATGAAGGACGGAGATATCGTTCTTTTCAGATTTAATGTCTGATAATTCTGCCGTCTGTATTGGCTTTTTATTCAGGAAAATATTGTTAATTTGTCTAATTTTATTAAAAACAGTTGACTATTTACTATTTTTGAACTATTATATAATTTGTATAAAAGTATTTCAGGGCAATTATTATAATATATGAAAGACGAAGAGCTTCTCCGTTTAATAAAAGAAGGTAATTCCGATGCGACTAACAAGCTGATAATCCGATACCGCAGCGTTGTTGAATTAATTGCAGGCAAGTATATTAATTCACCGCTTGAAAAGGACGATTTAGTCCAGGAAGGTATGATAGGATTATTAGCCGCAATCGAATCCTTTAACAGCGAAAAGGGCGCTAAGTTTTCAACCTACGCCTCGCGCTGTATTGATAACTCAATCAAATCAGCCCTGAAAAAAATTTCCCGTCTTAAGGATATCCCCCAGGCGTTTTTAACCTCGCTTGAGGACGAGCCTTTCGACTCACAGTACGGTCTGAGCGCAGAGGACGAATACCTTGCAAAGGAAAGCGTTAACGCTTTAACGGATTTTCTTTACGAAGGCTTGTCCCGATTTGAAAACGAGGTTCTCAGGCTGTATATTGTCGGCTGTTCATATAACGAAATAGCTGATAAACTCGGCAAGAATACAAAGGCTATAGATAATGCCATTCAACGTATTCGCAAGAAACTCGATGGAGTTGCTTTTTGAATATTTCCCCAGCATCACGGTTTTGGGTTTTGCAAAATCTGCAATGCAAAAATCAAACCACTTTTCCCCCGGCAAAATTTTTAGAGAGGTAGAAATGGAGATGTATGAAGACAAAGTTTTAGTTTGCAAAGAATGCAACAACGAATTTGTTTTCACTGCAGGAGAACAGGAGTTCTATGCCGAGAAAGGTTTCGTTAACGAGCCCCAGCGTTGCAAGTCTTGCAGAGACAAGAGAAAAGCAGCAGCAAAAGCCCCAAGAGAAATGCATGATGCCGTTTGCGCTCAGTGCGGAAAAGAATGCAAAGTTCCGTTTGAGCCGACAGAAGGCCGCCCCGTATACTGCAGTGAATGTTTCGCAAAGTTAAGCGAAGAAAAAGAAGAAACAGAATAATTATAAATTAAAGAGCCCGAACCGGGCTCTTGATTTTTTCCGTCTTCTTTAGTTCGTCTCTTTATTATTTGGCGCAGAAGGAGAGACTCTCTTCTCAACTATCGAAAGCTCCACCGGAGCTTTCTCCCAATCAGTCAGCCTTTGGCTGCCTTCTTGGAGTTCGTTTCTCGTCTCTCTATTCTAATAAATAATAAAGAGCCGTAAAAACGGCTCTTTATTATTTGGCGCAGAAGGAGAGACTCGAACTCTCGCGGCGGTTGCCCACCCTACGCCCTTAGCAGGGGCGCCTCGTCACCAACTTGAGTACTTCTGCGTGTGACTTAGTTAACCTGTCAAGTTTTACACTTTTGCGTGCTTAAATACTTTATCATATAGGCATAAAAAAGTCAAGATACAAATTGATTTTTTTATCTTGACAACAGTTTAATGATATGTTAATATATCTAAGCACTAAATATGCAGAGGTATCGAAGTG
>CAMVRG010000099.1 GCA_947169815.1 uncultured Clostridia bacterium
AACCAGAAAAAGAAAGCTTTCGTGCTGACGTGGAAAAAGAATAAAAACGCCTCGGGATATATAATTCAGTATTCAACGAAAAAGGATTTTTCAACTAAAAAGACGGTTAAAATCAGAAAGAATTCAACGGTTAAAAAGACCGTTAAGAATCTCAGGGCGAATAAGAAATACTATATCCGTATGAGGGCGTTTAAAAAATCGGGTACGAAAACCGCATATTCAAAGTGGTCGGTAATCGTAAAAGTCAAAACTAAATAGTTTCAAAAAAGGCGGATGTTTTCGCCTTTATTTTTTTGGTGAAAATAATGCTTGCAATTTGAAATGCGATATGCTATTATATTACAGCACGAAAAGGCATATATATTATACTTATCGTGCGAAAACTCACATATTCTTTAAGACCTTAGGTGAATTTTTAAAGGTCTTTGCCATTGAGAATGTGGAGGAATTAACCTTAAAGGAGGAAAAATAATGGCAAACGTAGTTTCAATGAAACAGCTTTTAGAAGCAGGTGTTCATTTCGGACACCAGACAAGAAGATGGAACCCCAAAATGGCTGAATACATCTTCACAGAGCGTAACGGTATCTACATCATCGACCTTCAGAAAACAGTTAAGAAGCTCGATGAGGCGTATTCGTTCGTTCACGACCTTGCAGAAGAGGGCGGAAGCATTATCTTCGTAGGTACAAAGAAGCAGGCTCAGGAGTCGGTTAAGGAAGAGGCTATCCGCTGCGGTATGCCTTACGTTAACGCAAGATGGCTCGGCGGAATGCTCACAAACTTCAAGACTATCAGAGGCAGAGTTGCCCGTCTTGCACAGCTCAGAAAGATGCAGGAGGACGGTACATTTGAGCTTCTTCCGAAGAAGGAAGTTGCAGGCCTTGAGCTTGAAATCGAAAAGCTTGAAAAGTATCTCGGCGGTATTACCGAAATGAGAAAGGTTCCCGAGGCAATGTTTATCGTTGACCCGAGAAAAGAAAGAATTGCAGTTCAGGAAGCTTTAAAGCTCGGTTTACCCATCGTAGCTATCGTTGATACAAACTGCGACCCCGACGAGATTGATTACGTTATCCCCGGAAACGACGACGCTATCCGCGCCGTTAAGCTTATCGCGGGCGCTATTGCCGACGCTGTTATTGAAGGAAGAGACGGCGAGGACGCAATCGTACGCCCCGCACCCGAAGAGGGCGAAGAAGAGGCTGAAACCGAAGCTGAGGCTGAGGAAGAAGCTGCTGAATAATAGTATTTTATAGGGCGACCTGAGGTCGCCCGTTTGAGAATATTAAGGAGGAAATAACTATGGCATTTACTGCTCAGGATGTAAAGGCGCTCCGTGAAAAGACGGGCGTTGGTATGATGGAATGCAAGAAGGCTCTCGTAGAGGCTGACGGCGATATGGAAAAGGCTATTGACTTTCTTCGCGAAAGAGGTCTTGCCGCCGCTCAGAAAAAGGCTTCAAGAATTGCCGCAGAGGGCGTTGTACTTCCTTATTATGACGAGGAAACAAAGAAGGGCGTAGTAGTTGAGGTTAACTCCGAGACTGACTTCGTTGCCAAGAATGAAAAGTTTATGGGCTTTGTTGAGGGCGTAGCTAAGACTATCCTTGCAACTAATCCCGCGGACGTTGAAGCTCTTAAAGAAGAGAAGTTCAACGGTACCGACAGAACTGTAACCGAAACTCTTAACGACCTTTCAATCGGCGAGAATATGAAAATCCGCCGTTTCGAGAGAATGGAAGGTATTGTTTCAACATATATCCACGCCGGCGGTTCCGTAGGCGTTATGGTAGGCTTTGACGTAGCTGACGAAAGCAAGGCTGCTGACGCTGAATTTATCGCTATGGGTAAAAACGTAGCTATGCAGATTGCCGCTATGAGCCCCGAATATCTCAGTAAGGCTGACATCTCCGACGAAAAGCTCGCCAAGATGGAATCACTTACCGTTGACAGCGCTCTCAATAAGCCCGATTCACTCCCGATGCCTATCCTTACAAGCCTTATCAACGAGGCTATCGACGGCAAAAAGTGGAGCGACGAGGATTCTTCAACGTATCAGGGACTCGATAATAAGCAGAGAAAGAATTTCGTAAACTTCATCTCCAAGGAAGCGTACGAGACTCTCGCTGAAATCGCTGTATCTCACAAGGCTGAAATCGTTGAAAACAAGATTTTCACAGGTCTTGTACAGGGAAGACTTTCAAAGCAGATTAAGGAAATCTGCTTATTCGAGCAGGAATTCGTTCGTACAGACCTTTTCCAGGGTTCGGTTAAGGCTTATATCGACAGCGTTGCAAAGGCTCTCGGTACAGAAATCAAGGCTACAGGCTATATCAGAATGATGAAGGGCGAAGGTCTTGAGAAGAGAGAGGAAAACTTTGCCGAGGAAATCGCAAAGCAGATTAACGGCTAATCAATAAATATTTAAGAGCAGGCGAAAGCCTGCTCTTTTTTACCGTTTTGTAACTTATTTTTTTAACAATATACTTTACAAGATTTATATTTTATATTATTATATATTTAATAAATTTCTGGAGGTAATTTCCAATGGGTGTTAAGTATAAAAGAATTCTCTTAAAGCTTTCGGGCGAGGTGCTTGCGGGCGCCGCAGGAAAGGGAATTGATAACGATACCGTTGTTTCAATCTGTGAGTCGGTTAAAAAGGTTGCCGACGCAGGCGTTGAGGTCGGAATCGTAGTAGGCGGCGGAAATTTCTGGCGCGGAAGAACAAGCGAGCATATGGACAGAACAAGAGCTGACCATATCGGAATGCTTGCGACGGCTATGAACTCGCTCGCGCTTTGCGACGCTCTTGAGCAGCTCGGCTGCGACGTAAGAGTTCAGACCGCTATTGAAATGAGACAGATTGCCGAGCCCTATTTAAGAAATAAGGCTATCCGTCACTTTGAAAAGGGAAGAATAGTAATCTTCGGCTGCGGAACGGGCTCTCCGTTCTTCTCAACCGATACCGCGGCGGCGCTGAGAAGCGTTGAGATTAACGCGGACGCTCTTCTTAAAGCTACTAACGTCGACGGCGTATATGATAAAGACCCGAATAAGTTTGACGATGCGGTTAAATTCGATAACGTATCCTTCCACGACGTTATAGTACGCGATCTTAAGGTTATGGATTCAACGGCGTTCTCGCTTTGTAAGGATAACGATATGCCTATTATCGTTTTCAATCTTAACGACCCCGATAATATTTTAAGAGTTGTTAACGGCGAGGCTATCGGAACAGTAGTAAAAAATTAAAATTTATATAAAGGAGTAAGATTTATGGATAGAATTTTTGACAAAACAAAAGAAAGAATGGAAAAATGTCTTGATTCGCTAGACAGAGATTTTCAGACAATCAGAGCAGGAAGAGCAAATCCGAAAATTCTCAATAACGTAATGGTTGAGTATTACGGAACTCCTACTCCTCTCAATCAGCTTGCGGGTATTTCGGTTCCCGAGCCGAGACTTCTTACGGTTCAGCCCTACGACGCATCAATCTTAAAGGAGGTTGAAAAGGCTATTAATATGGCTGATATCGGAATTAATCCCCAGAACGACGGAAAGATTATCCGTCTCAACTTCCCCCAGCTTACCGAGGAACACAGAAAGAATCTCGTTAAAGACGTAAGCAAGAGAGGCGAGGAGGCGAAGGTAGCTATCCGTAACGTACGCCGCGACTCTATGGAAGACGTTAAGAAAATGAAGAAAAATAACGAAATTACCGAGGACGACCTTAAGGACGGCGAAAAGAAAATTCAGGATATTACCGACAGCTATATCAAGCAGGCTGAGGAAATGACAAAGAATAAGGAAACCGAAATCCTTTCTATCTGATTAATTCTTGTGCGGAGCGTTTTGCTCCGCTTTCGTGGATTTTTAAGGAGTGTAAATTATGGCGCTTTTTTCAAAAAAAGAAAAATCGGGCGAGGTTAAATTCGATATTCTCCCCGAGCATCTCGGAATAATAATGGACGGTAACGGACGCTGGGCGAAGAAGAGAGGGCTTCCGCGGACGGCGGGACATAAGGTCGGCGCCGAGGTATTCAGAGTAATATCCCAGGAATGTGCGGACCTCGGAATAAAGTACGTTACCTTCTACGCCTTTTCAACCGAAAACTGGAAAAGACCAAAGAGCGAGGTTGACGCAATTATGGCGCTCTTTAAGGATTATCTTCTTGAAGCAAAAAGAGATTTCATAAAAGCGGGTAACAATAAAATAAAATTTATAGGCGAGAGAGAGGGAATATCTCAGGAGCTTCTCGACCTTATGGACGAGGCTGAAAGGGAAACGGAGTCTCATACGGGAACAACCGTTTACCTCGCGGTAAATTACGGAGGCCGTCAGGAAATTGTAAGCGCCGTTAATAAGCTGATAGCCGCGGGAAAAACCGAAATTGACGAAAACGATATTTCCGAAAATATCTATACCGTCCCCGAATGTGATTTGATTATCCGCCCCTCGGGGGAGGAACGGCTTTCAAATTTCCTGCTCTGGCAGGCGGCTTACAGCGAATTCTGGTACAGCGACGTTCTCTGGCCCGACTTTAAAAAAGAGGATTTATACTCGGCGCTCAGAGAATTTGAAAAGAGAAACAGAAGATTCGGAGGTTAAACGAATAAAATGAAACAAAGAGTTATTACTGCTTGTTCTCTGCTTGCACTTTTGTTTATAGTTGTGTGGCAGATTAACACTCCTTTAATTACCGTTGTAGTAGCGTTATTTGCGGCGGTAGCGGCGAATGAAATTATGCAGTGTGCAAAGATTACTAACAAGTTTTTACTTATAGGCGGTACGGCGGTAGCGGCAATTATTCAGTTTTTCGCTTCTGAAACCGCGCTTGAGCCGTTTGTAAAGGCTGACTACTGGGACGGAGTAGTAAACTACGTTCCGCTTACCGTATATCTTGCGGCGCTCGTTATGGCGTATTTTATCGCTATGCTCGCCGACTACGCCCACACAAAATTTGAGGACGTCGCAATCGCGGTTGTAGCGAGCGTGTTCGTTCCCTGGGCGTTTTCAATGCTTATCAAACTCCGCGACGTTGCGGGATATAAGACTCAGTTCGGAACGCTTCTTATCTTCTACGCGTTTATCTGCGCTATGGGAACCGATATGGGCGCCCAGCTTACGGGAATGAAATTCGGAAAGCATAAGATGTCGCCGAATATCTCGCCGAAGAAAACCTGGGAAGGCGCAATCGGCGGTATGGTCATAGGCTTTGCTCTTAACGTTGTTGCGATTGTTCTTTATAACTGCTTTGCGGGTAAACCGCTTGAAACAAGAGTTATCGTTATCCTTCTTGTTGCGTCGCCCTTCCTTCAGGTTCTCAGTATGGCGGGAGACCTTTCGGCGTCCGTACTCAAGAGAAACTTTGACGTAAAGGATTTCGGAAAAATCTTCCCGGGACACGGCGGAGTTATGGACAGGTTCGACTCCTCAATGTTCACTCTTCCGATTACATACGCTATTGCACTATTCATTTTGAACTGACGGAGTAAATATGACTAAAAACATTTCTCTTCTGGGCTCAACGGGCTCAATCGGAACTCAGTCTCTTGACGTGTGCAGAATGCACGGCTACGGCGTAAAGTGCCTTTCAGCCAATTCAAGAGTCGATATAATTGAAGAACAGATACGCGAATTTAAACCCGAGCTCGTCTGTATGATGAATGAAAAGGCGGCTCAGGATTTAAAGGTACGCGTTAAGGATACTGACGTAAAAATCGTCTGCGGTATGGAGGGGCTTATCGAATGCGCCGTTTATGAGGGCGCGGATACCGTTCTTAATTCCGTAGTCGGTATGGTTGGTTTACAGCCGACGCTTGAAGCGATTAAGGCTAAAAAGACTATTGCCCTTGCAAATAAGGAAACCCTTGTTGCGGGCGGTCATCTTGTAACCGAACTCGCCAAGGAAAACGGCGTTGATATTCTTCCCGTTGACAGCGAGCATTCGGCTATCTTTCAGGCTATGCAGGGAAGCCCCCGAAAAGAGGCGGTCAAGAAAATTATCCTTACGGCTTCGGGCGGTCCCTTCTTCGGAAGGAAAAAGGAAGAGCTTGAAAACGTAACGGCAGCCGACGCGCTCAAACACCCGAACTGGGATATGGGCGCAAAAATTACCATTGACTCGGCTACGATGATGAATAAGGGACTCGAGTTTATCGAGGCCAAATGGCTTTTCGATATGCCAAACGAGGATATCGAAATAGTAGTCCACAGAGAGTCCGTCGTTCACAGCGCTGTCGTTTATCGGGATAACTCAATGATAGCTCAGCTCGGCGTTCCCGATATGAGAATTCCGATTCAGTACGCGCTGACCTATCCCGAAAGGCTTGAAAGCCCCGTAGCGGAGCTCAGCCTCGCGGACTACGGAAAACTCACCTTCTTCGAGCCCGATTACGATACCTTTAAGTGCATTAACGTGTGTAAAGAGGCTATCGCTCTCGGCGGGCTTCATCCCGCCGCGGCTAACGGCGCAAACGAGGAAAGCGTAAAATTATTCCTTGACGGAAAAATTAAATTTAACGATATTGCATATCTTAATTATGAGGCGATGAAAAACGCGCCCGAAAAGAAAGATTTTACCTTGCAGGACGTTCTTGATACGGATAAGGCTGCGAGAAACTATGTTTTGGAGACGGTTAAGTGATTTCAAATATCTGGCATTCTGTATACCCGATACTTATAGCTATACTCTTTTTTGAACTGATAATCATAATTCACGAGGGCGGGCATTTTGCCGCAGCCAAGCTGATGAAAATCAAGGTCAACGAATTCTCAATCGGAATGGGACCTAAGATATTTCAGTTCACAAAGGGCGATACAACCTATTCTCTTCGTTGGATACTCTTCGGCGGCTACTGCGCTATGGAGGGCGAAAGCGAGGAGAGCGACAGCGAGTTTTCATTTTCACAGAAAAAGGTGTGGCAGAGAATATTCGTAGTCGTAGCGGGCGCTGCGATGAATCTGATACTCGGCGTAGTTATCGTCGCGATTATCGTATGCTCACAGAATCTTATCGGAAGTCCCGAAATCGCAAAATTCGACTCCGACGCGGTAAGCTCTCAGTCTCTTCAGGTCGGCGACAGGATAAAGTCAATCGACGGAATGAGAGTATAC
>CAMVRG010000100.1 GCA_947169815.1 uncultured Clostridia bacterium
CGCTACCGACATAATAATCGACTGAATAAAGTCGGTTGTCGAAGCCGCGTTAAAGCCGCCGAGCGAGGTATAGCCTACTATAATAATCGCCGAAACCACCATAGCGAGATGATAGTCAATACCGAAAAGCGTTCCGAAAAGCTTACCGCAGGCGGCAAAGCCCGAAGCAGTATACGGTACGAAGAAAATAATAATTACAAGAGCGGCTATTCCCATTAAGCCCTTGTTTTTGTACCTGAGAGAGAAATAATCGGGAACCGTTATCGCGCCGATTTTCTCCGAATAGCCCCTCAGCCTTTTTGCCACAAACAGCCAGTTGAGATACGTTCCTACTGCAAGTCCGATAGCCGTCCAGCCCGCGTCCGCAATACCTGTAAGAAGCGCAACCCCTGGGAGTCCCATAAGAAGCCAGCTCGACATATCCGAAGCCTCCGCGCTCATAGCCGTTACAAGCGGTCCGAGCTTACGTCCGCCGAGATAAAAGTCTCCGACGTTTTTCGTTTTTCTTGAAAAAATAAAGCCTATTATTACCATTACCGCAAGGTAAATAACAATAGAAACCATAATTCCTATTTGTGCGTTTGTCATAAAACCCCTCCTGTTTTAGCGTTTTAAAGTATTAACATAATAACACATAATCAATTATAATGCAAGTTCTTAATTGTTTTTGAATATATATGCAGTTTTTATGGAAAATAATTGTTGACAAACCGTTTTGTTTGTGCTATGATGTGATTGAAATAAATTGTACGCAATTTAATTTTACGCTATCAGGAGGTGATTATTATGAGCGTTTATGATTTTACTGTACTCAGCCAGAAGGGCGAAGAGGTATCACTTTCAAAGTACGAGGGAAAGGTATTGCTTATCGTTAATACTGCGACTCATTGCGGCTTTACCCCTCAGTACAACGGGCTTGAAGCAATGTATAAAAAGTTCAATGAAAGAGGCTTTGAAATTCTTGACTTCCCCTGCAACCAGTTTGCCTTCCAGGCAAGAGAGGATGACGAGGGTATTAACAAAATCTGTTCCCTTAAATTCGGAACAACCTTCCCCCGTTTCAAGAAAATAAAGGTTAACGGCAAGGACGCAATTCCGCTTTACAAGTATCTTGTAAGCGAAACGGGCGGCGATAAAATCGGCTGGAATTTCACTAAATTCCTTATCGGTAAGGACGGAAATATCGTTAAGCGTTATTCCTCAAGGGTAACTCCCGCCGAAATCGAAGCGGATATCGAAGCTCTCTTATAATCCGCACGGGCATTCCCCTAAAATCTATAACAAACCTTTGGTGATAATATGTATGATGTAATAATTATAGGCGCAGGCCCCGCGGGAATTTCCGCCTCGCTTTACGCAAAGCGCGCAAATAAGAGCGTTCTCGTTCTCTACCACGGCGAAAGCCAGCTTGAAAAGGCGCATATGATAGACAATTACTACGGCTTTGACGGCGGTATTACGGGAGCGGATTTATACAGTAACGGGATTTCTCAGGCTGAAACGCTCGGCGTTGAGGTAAAAAACGAAGAAGCGCTTCATATCGCAATGACGCCCGAAATGAATTTTGAGGTAATAACCGCGGATAATAAATATGAGGGTAAAACGCTTATTCTCTCAACGGGAAATAAAAAAATAAAGCCGAACATTAAGGGCATTGACGAATTTGACGGCAAGGGAATAAGCTACTGCGCAATCTGCGACGGCTTCTTTTACAGAAGAAAAAAGGTTGCGGTTATCGGAAACGGCGACTACGCCCTCTCCGAGGCTGGCGACCTTGAAAACATCGTCGAAAAGCTTACTGTTCTTACCGACGGACTCCCCGCCCCGAATACCGATAAATATGAGGTAATCACTAAAAAGATTAAGGAAATTAAGGGCGATATGAGAGTCGGCTCGGTTGAATTTGAGGACGGTACCTCTCTTGAGGTAAACGGCATATTTATCGCTCAGGGCGTCGCAGGCGGTGCGGACTTCGCTAAAAAGCTCGGCGTTGCGCTTAGCGGCGACAGTATTAAGGTTAACCCCGATATGTCAACAAACGTTCCGGGAGTTTTCTCCTGCGGAAATATAAACGGCGGGCTTCTTCAGGTATGCAAGGCGGTATACGAAGGCGCCGAGGCAGGACTTTCGGCAGTTAAGTATTTAAAGGAAAAGGAGAAATAATTATGGCAATTCTTGAAATCACAACCGAAAACTTTGACGAAATCATTGAAAATAACGAGACCGTTCTCGTGGATTTCTTCGCAACCTGGTGCGGTCCGTGTAAAATGATGGCGCCCGTTATCGAAAAAATCGCTTCTGAAAACGCGGGCGTTACCGTCGGCAAGTGCGACGTTGACGAGGCTGAGGAGCTTGCAATGAGATTTGACATTATGTCTATCCCGACAATAATGGTATTCAAAAACGGCGAGCCTTCAAAAACCTTTATCGGCGTAACGGATAAGGACAGCATAGTTAATGCGTTATAATTAAGGGAGGGCTTGCCCTCCTTTTAATTTTTTGGAGAACTGTTATGAAAAAGCTTCAACACCCGAGACTTCTACTTAAAGCACCTCTCAATGATAAATTCGCTGTAAAACACTGTCCACAATAAAGAAAAAGCGGTTGAGTTACTCAACCGCTTTTATTCTTTCAATTTAATTCAGCCTTTTCTTCCCGTCAAAACCGCGCCGATTACCGCGCCGATAAGAGCGAAGGGCGCAATTCTGACAAAGCCCCATTCAAATGCATGGTACGCCGCGCCGAAAACAGCCGTTTCGGGGTCGCCGTAATTCCAGTTAAGATAAGGGCTTCCCATTATGAAAATTACCGCAAAAATTATTACAATAACCGCGCACAGCGCAATAAAGCCCCAGTGAATTATCCTTCTCCTCGCCGCCTTCTGTCGCGCAAGCTGTAAGTTGATAACCTCAAGCCTTTCGGATATTTTCTTTATATCCCCGCTCTCTTCCTCTTCAACCGTTTCGCCAAGCAGAACGCTTACAGGCGTTTCAAGCGTTTCGGAAATAGAAATAAGCATTTCGGAATCGGGAACCGAAAGTCCGCGTTCCCATTTTGAAACCGTCTGGCGCACCACGTTGAGCTTAACGGCAAGCTCCTCCTGCGAAAGTCCTTTTGCTTTTCTTTTTGCTTTAATGTTTTCGTTTAACATATCGAAAACCTCCTTTCGCAATCACTTTACCTCAGATACCTCCGTTGCCGCAAGCAACGTAGCTTAACATTCCGCAATTTCCCGCCTTGCAAAGCCATTATACCACACCAAAACATAAATAACAAATCCCGTAGGACTCGGCGTCCCCGACGACCCGCAACCACAATCCCGTAGGGGACGATGCCCACATCCTCCCGCAAAAAAAGCAGGATGCCTCTCGACACCCTGCCTTTATCTATTTAAGAAATCCGCTTATAATCTGTTCCTCTGCCTCCTGCTCGGTAAGCCCGAGGGTCATAAGCTTTATAATCTGCTCTCCCGCGATTTTTCCGATAGCCGCCTCGTGGATAAGCGCCGCGTCAATATTGTTAGCCTCAAGCTGAGGCACTGCGAGAATTTTTGCCTCGTCCATAATAATCGCGTCGCATTCCGTATGGCCGCTGCATTTCGCGTTTCCTACGATAATCGAATCGAATTTCTGATACGAATTATCCCTCGCAACAGAACGCGAAATAACGTCCGCGCTTGAGTTTTCGCCGTTGAGTTTCGTAGTATAAACACTCTCGGCTCTCTGGTCGCCGTGGGTCATAAGTCTTTCTCTTACAAGAAGCGTAGCGCCGCTTTCAAGCTCGGAAAGGGTTGTTCTTACGGTAGAGTCAACGCCCTTAATCTGAACCATTTCCATTTCAACGGTGCTTCCCTCCTCCTGGTAAACCTCGGTCTGGGGGTTAAGAATTCTCTTTCCCGTGCCGTCGCCCGAGCCGTAGTGCTTTTCAACGTACTTAACGTGCGAATTTTTACCTACGAAAAAGCGGTGAATTCCGTCGTGCTGAGAATCGTGAGCGCCGCAGTTATCTATTCCGCAGCCCGCAACGATAGTAACGTCGCAGTCGTTTCCGATAAAGAAATCGTTATATACCGTCTCCTTAATTCCGCTTTCGCTTACAACGACGGGGATATGAACCGTCTCGCCCCTCGTTGAGTTTTTGATTCGTATATCTATACCCGGCTTGTCCGTCTTAGTCTGAATATCAATATTTTCCGTCGTATTTCTCGCCGCAAGCTGAGAGTTCGCGCGGATATTATACGCACCCTTCGGAGTGCCGTGAAGGTCGGCAATTTCAGCAAGGAGCTTACTCTGAATATCGTTTACAAAATCCATTTTGCCCCTCCTTAACTCTCAAGCATTGAGCACGTGCCTACAGCGGCAGCCGTGCCGAGCAGAGTCGGAAGAATATCGTCTCTGCTTCCCTGATTTGTAATTTTACCGCTGTCAAGAACGATAATCTCGTCGGCAATATCAAGAATTCTCTCCTGATGTGAGATAATAAGAATAGAGTTTTTGCTCTCTCTCTTTATCTTCTCAAATACCGCGATAAGATTGTTGAAGCTCCACAGGTCAATTCCCGCCTCGGGCTCATCGAATACCGAAAGCCTTGTATTTCTCGCAAGCACGGTTGCTATTTCAATTCTCTTGAGCTCGCCGCCCGAAAGGCTCGCGTTGACCTCGCGGTTAATATAATCCCTTGCGCAGAGCCCTACTCTTGAAAGATATTCGCACGCCTCGGAAACCGACATATCCTTTTTAGCCGCAAGGCGAAGAAGGTCGATAACCTGAATTCCCTTAAAGCGTACGGGCTGCTGAAAAGCGAAGGAAATACCGAGGTTTGCTCTTTCGGTTATACTCTTTTCGGTAATGTCCTCGCCGTCAAAGAATATCTTTCCCTCCGTCGGCTTTTCAATACCCGCAATCAGCTTAGCCATTGTGGATTTTCCGCCGCCGTTCGGACCTGTTATTACAACAAGTCTGTTTTCGCCTATTTTTAAGCTTATGTCTTTAATTATTTCCTTCTGACCGTCATCCTGGGGTACGTCAAAGGAAATATTTTTAAGTTCAAGCATAATTTCAAATCCTTTATTTTGTTGCATTTATATTTTACCTTTTATTTATGAAAAGTCAACACTATTATTTATTGAAATATAAATATCTCTATGATATAATAGACTTATCTTATTAAGGGGAGATGTTATTTTGGGTAAAAAAGCTAAGAAAACAGAATATCTGCATCCTAACCATATAGGAATAAAAGAGGCTATGGGTTATGCGCTCGGCGACGCGGGCAACCTTTTTGTTTTAACCTACGTTTCCTCCTTCCTTAAGGTTTTTTATACAGACGTTCTTTTAATCACTCCCGGTAACGTTGCAACTCTTTTCCTTGCGACAAGACTCTGGGACGCAATCAACGACCCTCTCTGGGGCGGAATAGTAGCTAAACGCCCTCCGGGAAAAGCGGGAAAATTCCGTCCGTATCTTAAATGGGTAGCAATACCCGTTGCGGTAGCTCAGCTTCTTTGCTTTTATAATTTTACTACAATACCGAAGATAGGAAGCAACCCGACTATCGTTCTTATTTTCGCTTATATTACATATATCGCCTTCGGTATGATGTATACGGGAATAAACGTTCCCTTCGGCTCGCTCGCCTCGGTTATTACCGACGACCCCGAGGGAAGAACTCTTCTTTCAACCTTCCGCGCAATCGGCGGCGGTATCGGCGGCGCGGCTCCGCTTCTTGTAGCTCCGTTCATTATCTATAAAAAGAACACGGCGGACCCGACCGTTAAGGTCGCCGACGCTAAGGGTATGTTTACCTTCGCGGCGGTAATGTGCGTTTGCTCTATCGTATTCTATTTCGCGTGCTATGCGACTACTAAAGAGCGCGTTAAGTCCGAGGCAAAGCCGAACGTAAATATGAAAGAGGCGTATAAGGCTATGTTTAAGAGCCGTCCATTTATTGTTCTTGCAATTACGGGCGTTCTCATAAGCGGCCAGCTTCAGTTCGCTTCTCTTAACCAGTATCTCTTTAAAAACTATTTTGTAAATACCAACCTTTCCGTAGTCGGAACGATAGCCCAGTATTTCCCGATGGCGCTTATGATTCTCATAACTCCGACGCTTTCTAAAAAATTCGGAAAGAAGGAGCTTGCGGGCTTCGGCTCAATGTTCGCCGCCTTCGCGGCTATCGCCTGCTTCCTTATGGGCGCATTCGGTAAATTCAGACCCGAGGGCGATAAGTTTACTATAATAGTATTTATGGCGACTCTCTTTGTTATCGGCTTCGGCTACTCCTTCGTTTCTATTACAAACTGGGCGGTTGTTGCCGACGTTATCGACTATCAGTACGTTAAAACGGGTATCAAGAGCGAAAGCGCAATTTACGCGGTTTATACCTTCTCCCGTAAGCTCGGCCAGACTATCGCTGACTACGGCGGACTTATGCTTCTTGAAAAATACGCCCACTACGACGTAACCAAGATGTCAAACGCGGGATACGTTGCGGGTACAAGCGATAAGATTCTCACTATCTGTACCTTAATCCCCGCTATTACCTATACTCTTATATGGCTGCTTTACCGCTTCGGTTATCCGCTTACAAAAGAAAAGCTCGTACCTATTTACGAAAAGGTAAGAGCGGATAACGAAGCCCTTGCAAAGGCAGAGGAAACCGCAGCAACGGCAGAATAAGAAACACGGCCTTTCAAAAAACGGAAAATGCCAAAAACACCGCGAACTCGATGTCCGCGGTGTTTTTTCTTTAAGCGCTGTATAAAAAACAAGGGAGGGCATTTGCCCTCCCTGCTTTGTCTTTAAATAAACCTTGCGTGTTTATGCCCTTTTTTCAAAGGTCGGAATTAGCCAAGCTCTGCAAAGTACTTGATTGTTCTTACCATCTGTGAGGTGTAAGAATTCTCGTTATCGTACCATGAAACAACCTGAACCTCGTACTTGCCGTCGCCGATGGGAAGAACCATTGTCTGAGTAGCGTCGAAGAGTGAGCCGTATCTCATACCAACGATATCCATTGA
>CAMVRG010000101.1 GCA_947169815.1 uncultured Clostridia bacterium
CCCTCGTTCGCTCTTGCGAGGGGGTTATTTATGTTTTTAAGTCCGCTGAAGGAGGGCGCGCCGAAACGGGCAAGCAGAGAAAAAGCGTCCTCCGTCTGCCTGAGTAAATCGCAAACCTCTTTAAAATCCGTCGTCGGCTCAATTTCAAGCGCAAGCGCGGCAGCGTCCTCGCAGGAGGTTTCCTCTTTCAGCATATCAAGTATTTTGTCAAGTTCAAGCGTTAAGTAGTTTTTGTTCATAGCATTATAAAAGCGATTTATAAAATTCAAGCGTTGTGAGCTTTCCGTCAATCTTTGAAATGAGATACTTTTCGCATATATCGCCGAGTATAATCAGATTTTCTTCACTGAGCTTAAATGAAAAAACCTTTGAAACATCGTCGGTAAGACAGATATAGCGGATAGCGGTAATAACGCCAATCGGCGCGGTTATCGCATTGTTTCTGTAACAGTTTTTACAGTAAATACAACCCTCCTCAATATCGAAAAACATAGGGTCGCTTTCATATTCGCCGCAGCGGTAGCACGCGAGTATATCGGGCATATATCCGCCGAGACAGAGCATACGCATTTCAAGAGCCGCCTTAATTGTAGCGGTATTCTTTTTCCCCTTGCAGAGAAGATGAAGGGCGTTTAAAATCAGCCTGAGCATTTCGTGAGAGGGCTGTTCCTCGCTTCCGAGGTAATATGTAAGCTGGGCGAAGTACTGCGCGAGGGAGAGGCGTTCAATATCGCTTCTCAAATCGAAAAATATCTCGATAGGAACGGCGTTATCTATAACGTACGCGTCTCGCCCGCGGTAGATACTGAACTCGCCGTAAGCGAAAAGCGAGGTCGCGGAAAGGTTATTGCTTTTTACGCTTTTAGCCCTTCTTACAAACGCCCTTATAAGCCCGTAATCCTCGCTTAAAAGAGTGACAAGTCTGTCACTCTCCCCTATCGCCTGTTCTCTTATTATCAGTCCCTTTGTTTTCGTCTGCATTTTTCAGCTCTCTGTTTTGCTCTTTATATTTAAGGTAGTCCTCTACCCTTCCCGTTTCGGTAAAGCTGTTCCAAAGTTCGTCCATATTATCCCCTCCGCAGTTATTTTTTCCTGTGGAGGGATAGGAATTTAAGGTAATTTAATCCAAGCCGAAATTGTGGATGAGCCCCTCGCGGTTTCGCCAGTCCTCCTTAACCTTAACCCAGGTCTGAAGGTTAACCTTTATACCGAAAAAGCCCTCTAAATCCTGACGCGCGTAGGTTGAGATTTTTTTAAGCATAGCGCCCTTTTTACCGATAACCATACCCTTGTGGGTTTCGCGCTCACAGTAAATCGTCGCCTCGATATCGAGAATATCGGCGTTATCGCGCTCGCGCATTTTTTCTATTGATACGGCTATGCCGTGAGGAACCTCCTTATCCATAAGGCGAAGGATTTTTTCTCTTATTATCTCAGCGGCAAGAACTCTTTCTGGCTGGTCAGTAAGAGTATCGTCGGGGAAAAAGTGGGGCGAGTCTACTGCGAGCTTTTCCATTTCCTCTTTAAGCTCGTCGATATGCTCGCCCGTCGCAGCGCATACGGGAACAATCGCGGCGAAGTCATAAAGAGAGTTAAACATAACAATTCTCTTTAAAAGCTCCTCCTTGTCGGAAAGCATATCGGTTTTATTTATAGCAAGAATTACGGGTACGCCGAGCTTTTTAAACTTTTCTATAAGCTCAGCCTCGCCCTTTTTCAAATCTCCCTTTGACTCGGTTACAAAAAGGCAACCGTCGATTCCGCCGAGGGAATCGCCGACAGCCTTATACATCTTTTCGCCGAGCTTATTATGAGGCTTATGATAACCAGGGGTATCGGTAAACACAAGCTGAGTTTCGCCCTCGGTAAGAACGCCCATAATCTTTGTTCTTGTAGTCTGAGGCTTACTCGAAACGATAGCTATTTTCACCCCGAGTATTTTATTAAGTATAGACGATTTGCCGACGTTGGGACAGCCGACAATCGCGATAAAAGCAGTTTTTGTCATATAAGTATCTATTCTTCCTCCATATAGTAGGAGTTATCGCGTTTAAGTCCGATTTTTGTAAGCACGGTTTCCTCTTTTTCACGCATACGGACCTCCTCGATTCCGCCGTCCTCGTGGTCGTAGCCGAGAAGATGAAGCATTGAATGAACGGTAAGAAAACCTATCTCGCGCTGAAGAGAGTGGTTATACATTTCAGATTGTTCAACCGCCTTGGGAACGGAGATTACTATATCGCCGAGGAGCTTCGCGCCCGTATCGAGATTTGTATCGTATTTTCCGTTTTCGCCGAGCGGGAACGACAGCACGTCGGTTTCGCGGTCAATATTTCTGTATTCACGGTTCAGTTCGTGAATCGTTTCGTTATCGACAAAACGAACGGAAACCTCGGCGTTATCGGTAAAGCCCTCCTCCTCAAGCACCGCGTGACAGCAGCGGCGAATAAGAAGGCGGATTCCCGTAGGTATTTTAGTTTCCTTTTGGTCATTGGAGATAATAACTTTTACCTGGTTCATTTTTTATTTTTCTCCTCGTCATATTTCTCATACGCGTTAATGATATCCTGAACGAGTCTGTGGCGGACTACGTCCTTCTGATTAAAGCGTATAATCTCAATATCCTCAACGTTTCTGAGAATATGCATTACCGTTTTAAGCCCCGATTTTTTCCCGTCGGGAAGGTCAATCTGGGTTATATCGCCCGTAACTACCATCTTTGAGCGGAAGCCGAGACGGGTTAAAAACATCTTCATCTGCTCGGGCGTCGTATTCTGAGCCTCGTCGAGAATAATGAAGCTGTCGTCAAGCGTTCTTCCTCTCATATATGCAAGCGGAGCAACCTCGATTGCGCCGCGCTCCTGATAATGCTGAAAGTTTTCAGCGCCGAGCATATCGAAAAGCGCGTCGTAAAGCGGTCTTAAATACGGGTCAACCTTGCTCTGAAGGTCGCCCGGAAGAAAGCCGAGCTTTTCCCCCGCCTCAACTGCGGGACGGGTTAAGATTATCCTGTTAACCTCCTTGGCGCGGAACGCCGTTACCGCCATAGCTACGGCGAGATAGGTTTTGCCCGTACCTGCGGGACCTACGCCGAAGGTAATCGTATGATTTTTAATAGCGTCGGTATAATTTCTCTGTCCGAGGGTTTTAGGCTTAACGGGACGACCCTTTGAGGTGATACAGATTGAATCCGTAGTCATTGAGGAAAGCTTGTCCTCGTTTCCCTCGTTTACAAGGGACATAACGTAGCGGATATTCTGTTCGGTAAGAGGCTCTCCCTTGCCTACGAATATAAGCATAGAGTTAATCGCCCTTACCGCCTTTGAAACGTTCTCGGGCTCGCCCATAATTTTAAGCCCCGCTCCTCTTGATACGATTGAAACAGAAAACTCGCGCTCAACCATTTTTATATTTTCGTCAAAAGAGCCGAAAAGCGAGATTGACTGCTCTACGCCCTCAAGCTCCAAAAGTTGTTCTACCATATATTATTCCTTATTTTTTACTTCCGCTTTAATTTCGTCGATTCTTCTTTCCTCAACGCTTAAAACGGTAAATACTATATTTTCAAATTCTACCCTTGCTTCCTTATCCTCCTCACTTGGAAGATAGCCGAGGCGGCTTATTACGAAGCCTGCGAGCGTATCGTAATCGCCCTCGGGGAATTTGATATCAAGCGTATCCTCAACGTCCTCAATATCAGTAATTCCGTCGAAGATATAGGTATTATCGTCAAGCTTTACTATGCTCTGCTCCTCGTCGTCGTACTCATCGGCTATATCGCCCACAAGCTCCTCAAGGATATCCTCAAGGGTAACGAGCCCCGCCGTTCCGCCGTACTCGTCAACAACGATAGCAAGCATAATTCTTGTTTCGGTCATTTTTTCAAGAAGACGTCCGCACGGAATAGACTCGGGAACGTAAAGCGGTTCACGGATAAAGTCCTTGATATTCTCCTTTTTCCCGATTTCAACGCCTACGAATTTAAGTAAATCCTTAACGTAGATTATTCCGAGAATATCATCTAAATCCTCGTGAAATACGGGAATTCTCGATACGCCCTCTTTAATCGCAGCCTCGGCGACGTCCTTAATACCCGCGGTATCGTCTACGGCTACAATATCGGTTCTGTGGGTCATAATATCCCCTGCGTTAGTATCGTCAAACTCGAAGATATTATTAATCATTTCTCTTTGAGAGAGCTTTATTTCGCCCTCGTCGTCCTCTACAAGAAGCTGCTTGATTTCGTCCTCGGTAGAGTTTTCTCTTCTGAATAGTCTTCTCAGACCGCCACTTGCCATATCGGCAGTTCACTCCTCTGTATATAATATTTCAGTATAGTATTATATAATATTATTTATAATTTGTAAAGTATCTTAAAATATGCTATAATATGCGCGGTGAAATAAATGCTTGAACTGATTAAAGAACAAAACGTATGGGATACGCTTAAAGAGTCGGGCAGGCCCGTTATACTCTACGGTATGGGGCTCGGGGCGGAAAAGATTATGGCTGTTCTCGGCGGATACGGGGTAAAAATCGACGGTATTTTCGCCTCCGACGAATTCGTGAGAGGCCACTCTTTCAGGGGCTTTAAGGTTATGAAATACAGCGAGGTATGCGAAAGGTACGGGGACTTTAACGTGGTTCTCTGCTTTGCAAGCCATCTCGACGGCGTAATAGAAAGAATTACCGAAATAAACGCCGAGCATACCGTATTCGCCCCTGATGTTCCCGTTGCGGGCGGCGGACTCTTCTCGCGCGAATTCATAAAGGAAAACAATGAAAAGTTTGACATCGTTTATAACAGCCTTGCCGACGAAGAGAGCAGGCGCGTTTATCTTGATATTCTCAATTTCAAGGTAAGCGGAAAAATTGAATACCTGCTTCGCTCCTTCTGCGATAAAGGCGAGGTATACCGCGATATTCTGAAGCTCGGTAAAAATGAAAGCATAATCGACCTCGGCGCGTATGACGGCGATACCATAAGGGAATTTTTAGCGGCTACCGGCGGAGAATATGATTATATTACGGCGCTTGAGCCCGACGAAAAGAACTTTAAAAAGCTTCTTAAAAACACGGAGGAAATGTTCAATATCTCCTGTCTCAATATGGGGGCGTGGGATAAAAAAGATACCCTTATTTTCTCAAAAAAGGCGGGGCGTAACTCAAAGCTTTCCGCCGAGGGCGTAAGCGTTGAGGTTACGGATATTGACTCGCTTGAGCTGAGACCTACTTTTATTAAAATGGATATTGAGGGGGCGGAGCTAAAGGCGCTTTGCGGAATGGAGAAAACCGTAAAAGAGTATAAGCCGAAGCTCTATATCTGCGCCTATCACAGAAACGAGGACTTATTCTCCCTTCCTCTTAAGGTTTGGGATATGGATAAAAGCTATAAAATTTATTTCAGGCACTCAAAATACATTCCCGCGTGGGAAAGTAATTTTTATTGCATAAACGAAACGGAGGAATAACTATGAAAAAAGAACTTGCAAAGGCTGTACTTGACGCTGTAAGCGCCTGCCCCGAATTTAAAGAAGCGGCGAAGAATTATCTCGACTCAATCGGTACCGATAAAGAGAATGAAGCAGGCAAAATTCTCGTAGCCGAGGCTGAGGAGGATATCTGCTCGATTGATAACACAATCGAGTTTATGGTAACCGACCTTGCAAAAAAGATTTTTGGCGAGGAGCTCGCGAAGGAAAAGCACGAGCACGCTAAAGAGGTCAAGGCAAACGGCGGAAAATACTGCGACTGCCCGGGCTGCACCGCCGCCAAGGCAATAATTGACAATAAAAAATTATTTTAAAAAAAAGACGCCCCGCAGGGCGTCTTTTTTTATTATGCTTCGTCTGAAATACAGGAGTCAAGGCTTCTGATAATTTCTTCCTTGGGCATTTTTCTTCCAATGAATACGAGCTTATTCATTCTATCTCCGTAAATCGGGTGCCAGCTTTCAGCAATATCGGGATTGAGGTCAAGTATCTGCTTTCTCTCCTTTTCCGGGAAGGCGGCAATCCACGGACCGTCGTCCGTAGCGCTTTTCTGTTTTCCGCTCTGCTCGAAGATATACGCCATATCGGGGTCCTCGGCTATCCAGAAAATACCCTTTGCGCGGATTACCTCTTTAGGGAATTTATAGGAAATATAATCCTCAAACTTAGCCTTATCAAACGGCTTTACGTTCTGATAAACAAAGGTTGAAATTCCGTACTCCTCAGCCTCGCCGTCATCGTGATGATGGTGGTGATGGTGATGATGTCCGTGATGCTCGTCGTGGTCGTCGTCATCGTGGTCGTGGTGATGTTCGTGTTCCTCTTTTTCAAGGGTTTCCGAGTTTTCGCCCTCGATTTCCATAGCCTGAACCCAGCCCGCGCTGTTAATAATCTTTTCATAGTCGAAACGTCTTGTCGAAAGCACCTCAGAAACGTCTACCTTTCCGTAGTTCGTTTCAATAATCTTCGCCTCGGGCTGAAGCGCTTTTATTACCTCAAGAACGCTCTTCTTCTCCTCGGGAGTTACGTCGTCGATTTTATTGAGAATAATCGTCGTGCAGTATTCAATCTGCTGAATAAGAAGGTTTTCGATATCCTCCTCGTCAAGCCCCTCGTTAAGAAGCGAGGCGCCCGAGCCAAATTCGTCAGCCATACGCTTTGCGTCAACGACGGTAGTTACGTTATCGAGGTATACAACCGCGGGAGCGCGGAAGCTCTTATCCGTTCCGTCAAGCATACAGATTGAGCCCGCAATCGGGCCCGGCTCGCAGATACCCGAAGCCTCGATAAGAATATAGTCGAACTTACCCGACTTTGCGAGGTCTATAATCTGGTTCATAAGGTCAACCTTAAGGGTACAGCAGATACAGCCGTTTGAAAGCGGTACGAGGTTTTCGTCCTTCTGGGTTACGTTTCCGCCCTTGGCGATAAGGGACGCGTCTATATTTACCTCGC